>DATIMV010000038.1:0-113905 GCA_035474955.1 Solirubrobacterales bacterium | reverse complement strand
CTGTTCGCCGAGGTGCAGGACGTAGGCGCAACCGCTGGTGGTGACGGTCGCCGTGGCGAAGCCGAAGGCTTTGCAGCTGGTGTAGGTGGGGTTGAGCGAGAGTGTCGTGGAGGCTTCGCTGAGTTCGTCGTGGTGGCTGCCGGAGCATTCGACCGTGCCGGCTTCGGTTTTGAGGACTTCGTTTCCGAGGGCCGAGGAGGCGTGCAGTGTGGCGGGGTAGGTGCCGGCTCTGAAGGCGATTTGCGCCTGCGCTGCAGACACCCAAGCGACCCCTGCGCACACGAGCGCCATCCACACCAGACCTACCAGGTACAGCCTCCGCCTTGCCGCCGAAATACCCGTGCCCATACCCAAGGTGTACCGGGACAGAACTCATTGGTCAAGTTTTCTTCGGGCATAACCCCGAAAAAAGCGATCGCGGCTAGTCGGCTTCGTGCCAGGGGGTGAGGATCCGCGGGCCGCTTGGCGTCACCGCGACCGTGAACTCGAAGTGGGCGGCCAACGAGTCGTCTTCGGAGTAGACCGACCAGCCGTCGTCGCCCATCCGGACCAGGGGGCCGCCGACGTTGACCATCGGCTCGATCGCCAGCACCATCCCCTCCTCGAGCAGCGGGCCCTTGCCGGGGTCGCCGAAGTTCGGCACCTGCGGTTCCTCGTGCATGTCGCGGCCGATGCCATGGCCGACGAGGGTGCGGATGATCGAGAGGCCCTCGCCCTCGACGGCCCGCTGGATCGCCGAGGAGACGTCGCCGAGGTGGTTGCCGGGCCGCATCTGCTCGACCCCGGCGAAGAGCGAGGCCTTGGTCACGTCGAGCAGCTTTTCCGCGCCCGGGCTGACCTGACCGATCGGCAGCGTCATCGCCGCGTCGGAGACCCAGCCGTCCTTGACCACGCCGACGTCGATCGAGATCACGTCCCCCCGCTTCAGCTCGTATGAGCCGGGGATCCCGTGGACGACCATCGAGTTGGGCGAGGCGCAGATCGACCCGGGGAAGCCGCGATAGCCCTTGAAGGCCGGCGTCGCCCCCTGGGAGCGGATGAACTTCTCCGCCGCAGCATCGAGCTCGCCGGTCGTGACCCCGGCCCGTGCCTTCGAAGCCAGCATCTTCAGGCAGCGAACCAGAACCTCGCCCGAGGCAGCCATCTTGTCCACCTGCTCCGGGGTCTTTTTGATGATCATCCGGTACACGCTAATGGTCTCCGGCGGCGGGCCGCCAGCACGGCTCAGACGGTCTCGTCCTGCTCCATCCGCAGCGTCGCCAGGGTGCGGCGGATCTGCTCTGCCACCTCTTCCGGGGCGGCCTCGCCGCCGATCCGGCGCAGCACGCTGCGGCTGTCGTAGTAGGAGACGAGCGGCTCGGTCTTCTCGTGGTAGGTCTCGAGCCGCTTGCGGATCACCTCGGGCTTGTCGTCGTCACGAACGATCAGCTCCGAGCCGTCGATGTCGCAGACGCCCTCCTCTTTGGGCGGTTCGAACTCGACGTGGAAGACGTGGCCGTTGGCCTCGCAGGTGCGCCGGCCGCCGAGGCGCCGCACGACCTCGTCATCGGAGACGTCAATCAGCAGGACCGCGGTCACCGCGCGCCCCAGCTCCTTGAGCTTGGTGTCGAGCGCCTCCGCCTGCGGGGTGGTCCGCGGGAAGCCGTCGAGGATGAAGCCGTCGAGGGCCTCGCTGGAGTCGATCCGCTCGGCGATCACGCCGACGATCACCTCGTCTGGCACGAGATCGCCGCGGTCCATGTACTCCTTCGCGGTTCGCCCCAGCTCGGTCTCGTCGCGGACGGCGCCGCGGAGGATGTCCCCGGTCGCGTAGTAGGGCAACCGCAGGTCTTCGTTGAGACGCTCTCCCTGGGTCCCCTTCCCTGATCCGGGGGGGCCTAGAAGTACAAGATTCAGCTCAGCCATTGGATTCCTTCCTGAGGGCGCGAAAACCAAGCAGGTCGGGGGATGCAGGGAGTCCGACGAGGGGAGCGCACTTTAGTGCGTGACCCGAGGAGGACGACCGAAGACCCCGAGATGCGCAGGTTTGCAGCGTCCTCAGGCCTATTTGAGGAAGCCCTCGTAATTGCGCATCATCAGCTGCGCCTCGAGCTGCTTGACCGTGTCCAGCGCGACGCCGACGACGATCAGGATCGAGGTGCCGCCGAAGTAGAAGTTGGCGGCCGTCTGGCTGATCAGGATCGTCGGCAGCGCCGCCACCGCCCCCAGGTACAACGCGCCGGGGAAGGTGAGGCGGGAGAGGATCCGGTCCAGGTACTCCGCGGTCGGCCTGCCCGGCCGCACGCCGGGGATGAAGCCGCCGTACTTCTTCAAGTTGTCGGCCTGGTCGACCGGGTTGAAGGTGACCGCCGTGTAGAAGTAGGTGAAGATGATGATGAAGAAGACCTCGCCGACCACGTAGGCCCAGCCGTTGGGTTCGAAGAAGGCGGCGAAGTCGAGCGCGGCCGGGGTGTTGATCAGCTGCCCGATCGTCGGCGGGAAGGCCATGATCGAGGCGGCGAAGATGACCGGGATGACGCCCGCCATGTTGACCCGCAGCGGCAGGTAGGTCGACCCGCCGGAGGTCATTTTCCGCCCCACGACGCGTTTCGCGTACTGGACCGGGATCCGGCGCTGGCCCTCCTGGACGAAGACGATCGCGACGATCACCGCGAGGGCGATGAAGGGCATCATCACGACGAAGACCTGATCGGGGTTGTTCCACCATTTCGAGAGCCCGGGCACGAGTTCGGAGACGATCGAGGCGAAGATCATCAGCGAGATGCCGTTGCCGATCCCGCGCTGGGTGATGAGCTCGCCCATCCACATCAGCAAGGTGCAGCCGGCGGTCAGGCAGATCACGATCAGCATCAGCTTCGGGAAGGTGAGGTTCCCGACGACGCTCGTCCCGGCCTGGTCGCCGAAGGAGCGGAAGAGGAAGACGTAGCCGATCGACTGGCCGAAGGCGAGACCGACGGTCAGGTAGCGCGTGTACTGGGTGATCTTCTGCTGCCCGACCTCGCCCTCTTTCTGCAAGCGCTCCAGCGACGGCACGACCACCGTCAGCAGCTGCAGGATGATCGAGGCGGTGATGTAGGGCATGATCCCCAGCGCGAAGAGACTGAGGCGGGAGAGGCCGCCTCCCGAGAAGAGGTTGAGGAAGCCAAGCACGCCGGAGCCACCGAAGTTCTCCTGGATTTCCTTGACGGCGTCGGCGTCGACACCAGGCGTCGGGATATAGGCACCGAACCGGTACAGGAGGAGGATCGCCGCCGTAAACGCAAGCTTCTTGCGAATGTCGACAACGCTGAAGGCGTTGAGAATGGTTTTGAGCATTACGGCTCCAGAGTGTGACAGGAACCGCCGGCAGCCTCGATCTTCTCTTTGGCAGCCGCGCTGAAGGCGTGTGCATGGACCTCCAGCTTCTTCTTGATCTCACCGCGAGCAAGGACCTTGACGGGGTCCTTGCGGGTCGCCAGACCCTTCTCCTTGAGGCTCTCCGGCGTCACCTCGGCGCCGCTGTCGAAGCGCTCCTCGAGGTCGGCCAGGTTGACCGGCTGGGTCTTGGTCCGGAAGTTCTCGAACGGCATCGACTGCTTTTTGTGCGGGCCGCGCAGCTTTCGCATCCGCATGTGGATCGGGTTCTGCCCACCCTCGTAGCCAGCCTTGCGCTTGCGTCCCGAGCGGGAGCCGGCGCCCTTGTGGCCGCGACCCGAGGTCTTGCCCAGGCCACTGCCCTCGCCACGGCCGATCCGCTTGCGCGGCTTTTTCGAGCCAGGCTTCGGCTTCAGGTTGTGAAGGCCGATCTCCTCGGCGCGCGAGTCCTCTTTTTTGGTTTTCTCAGCCACCATCGACCTCGACGAGATGGGAGACGACCCGCAGCTGCCCCTGCAGCTGCTCGGAATCTTTGAGCTCCGCCGATTTCCCGATCCGCCCCAGCTTCAGCGCCTTCAAAGTCGCTTTCTGATTCGGATTCGTCTTCGCAGCAGAGCGAACCTGCCGAACCTTCACCTTGCTCACGAAGCCTCACCAGCTTTCTCGTCAGCCGGTTTCTCAACCTCAGCGGCCGGCTCCTCAGCGTCAGCCGGTGCGGCATCTGCCGCGGGTGGCGACGATGCGGGATCCTCGCCGGTAGGCGAGGAGGACGTATCGGAGACAGGACCCGCGGCCCCGTTGCCCCCGTCCATACCCAGAACCTGGGTAACCGTCAATCCACGAAGCTCCGCAACCTCCTCAGGCCTACGCAGACGAACCAGTCCGTCCATCGTCGCCTTGACCAGGTTGATCGGGTTCTGCGTGCCGATGCTCTTGGTCAGCACGTCGCGCACCCCACCCAGCTCGAGCACGGCACGCACGCCGCCGCCGGCGATGACGCCGGTACCGGGGCTGGCCGGACGCAGCACCACGTGGCCAGCACCGAAGCGGCCGATGATGCGGTGGGTGATCGTGTTCCCGTATTTGGGGACGCGGATCAAGTTCTTGCGGGCGTCCTCGACACCCTTCTGGATCGCCAGCGGGACCTCGCGGGCCTTGCCGTAGCCGATCCCGACCACGCCCTCCTCGTCGCCGACGGCGACGAGCGCGGTGAAGGAGAAGCGACGGCCTCCCTTGACCACCTTGGCGACGCGGTTGATCTCGATCACCCGCTCCTGCAGGTCAAGCCCGCGGGGGCTGACGGTCTCCACGTTTTTGGCGTCCATTCCCTTCATAAGCAGCGGCCCACCGTAGCGAAACTACGGCCTTAGAAGGCCAAGCCCCCCTCTCGCGCTCCTTCGGCCAGCGCCTTGACGCGGCCGTGGTACTGGTAGCCACCCCGGTCGAAGACACAGGTCTCGACGCCGGCGCCCTTCGCGCGCTCGGCCAGCAGTTCGCCGGCTTTTTTCGCCTGCTCGGAGGCCTTGAGGCTGCGCAGGTCGGGCTCGATCCAGTTGACGGCGGCCACGGTGTGGCCTTTGGTGTCGTCGATGAGCTGGGCGAAGACGCCCTTGTTGGACCGGTAGACCGACAGCCGCGGCCGCTCGGCCGTGCCTTTGATCCGGGCGCGCACCCGGCGACGCCGTTTGAGCCGGCGCTGGCGGTTGGTGAGAACGGTCATGCGCGCTTACCCACCTTTCGCAGAACCTGCTCGTCCTTGTAGCGGATGCCCTTGCCCTTGTAGGGCTCCGGCGGCCGGCGCTTGCGGATGTCCGCCGCGACCTGACCGACGAGCTGCTTGTCGATGCCTTTGATGATGATTTCGGTCGGCTGGGGAACTTCGAAGTCGATCCCCTCCGGCGCCTCGATCGCCACCGGATGCGAGTAGCCGAGCGCGAGCTCCAGTTTTTTCCCTTTCAGAGCGGCGCGGTAGCCGACGCCCTGAATCTCGAGCCGCTTCTCGAAGCCCTCGGTGACGCCCTCGACCATGTTCGCGATCAAGCTGCGGGTGAGGCCGTGCAGCGCCCGGTGCTCGCCACGATTGGTGGGGCGGGTGATGGTGAGGACACCATCGTTCTGCTCGATCGCCATGTCCGGCGAAAGGGTCTGCTGCAGCTCCCCCTTCGGCCCTTTGACGGCGATGTTGCCAGGGGCGATCTCCACCGTGACGGCGTCGGGAACGGGAACGGGCTTTCTTCCGATGCGGCTCATCTGCTCACCAGACGTAGGCGACGACCTCGCCACCGACACCCTTGGCGCGGGCTTCGTGGCCGGTCATCACGCCAGCTGAGGTGCTGACGATCGCGGTCCCGGTTCCGCCATCCACCCGGGGGACGTTTTTGTGGTCTACGTAGCGGCGCCGGCCTGGACGCGAAATCCGTTCGATCCCAAGGATCACCGACTGACGGTCCTCGGTGTACTTGAGCTCGACGTTGATCGACTCGCCGACGGCGGCAGGCTTGCGGCTGAAATCCTTGATGTAGCCCTGCTCCTTGAGGATGCGGGAGATCTCCAGCTTGAGGCCGTTGAGGGGAATCTCCACCTCGTCGTGCCCAGCGCGGATCGCGTTGCGAATCCGGGTCAGGTAATCGGCGATCGGGTCGGTGTGCATGCTTCTCGTCCTACCAGCTCGACTTGGTCATTCCGGGGATGTACCCCTCGTGCGCGGCGTTGCGCAGGCAGATCCGGCAGAGACCGAATTTGCGGAAGTATGCGCGCGGGCGACCGCAGCGACGGCAGCGGTTGTACTCGCGACTCTGGAACTTCTGCTTACGGCCCTGCTTGACCTTCATTGAAGTCTTAGCCATCGTTCGAACTCTCCTCGGCCGTCTCTCCGGCCTCTTCGTCTCCGCTCTCGGCGGCGCCCTCGTCCTCGCCTTCCGGCTTGGCGTAGGCCTCGGGGTTCTCCTCTTTCAGCTGCTCGAGGGCCGCCTGCTCGACCTCGGCCTTCTGACGGGCCTCCTCTTTGCGCTGCTCCTCTTCGGCTTCTTTTTCTTTGGCTTCGCGCTCGGCCTGACCGGGGCGCCCCTCTTGAGCGAAGGGCATCCCAAGTCCGAGCAGAAGCTCGAAAGCCTCGACGTCAGTTTTAGCGGAAGTCGTGATCGTCACGTCCAGACCCCGCACGACGTCGATCGAGTCGTAGTCGATTTCAGGGAAGATCAGCTGCTCTTTGACGCCCATCGAGTAGTTGCCGCGGCCGTCGAAGGAGCGCGGATTGAGACCGCGGAAGTCGCGGATCCGCGGCACCGCAATCGAGATCAGGCGGTCGAGGAACTCCCACATCCGGGCCCGCCGCAGCGTCACCGAGACGCCGACCGGCATGCCCTCGCGCAGCTTGAAGGACGCGACCGACTTGCGGGCGCGGCGCACGTTCGGGTACTGGCCCGCGATCGTCGCCAGCTGTTCCTGGGCGGCTTCGAAGGATCGCTTGTCCTGTTTCTCGGTCCCGAGACCCATGTTGAGGGTGACCTTGAGCAGGCGCGGAGCCTCCATCGGCGTCGAGTAGCCGAATTTGTCGGTCAGCGCCGGCAGGACGTCCTGCTCGTAGCGCTCGCGCAGGCGCGGCGGCGGCGCGGCCTGGGAAGTGGGTGCCACGGTCGCCTCCATCAGCCGACCTCGTTCCCGGTCCGCTTCGCGTAGCGGACGCGTTTGCCGCCCTCGTCGACGCGGACGCCGACGCGGGTCGGTTTGTTGTCTTTGGGATCGAGCAGCATCACGTTGGAGACGTCGATCGGGCCCTCCTTCTCGACGATGCCGCCGGCCTGGGCGTTTTTCAGGTCGCCCTGGGAGCGCGGCCGTTCGTGGCGCTTGACGATGTTCAGGTTCTCGACGTAGACGCGGCGCTTTTTCGGGTCGGTGCGAACGACGCGACCCGTCTTGCCGGCGTCCTTGCCGCCGATGATGACCACCTGGTCATCGGTGCGGATGCGCATCGACTTCGCCATCAGAGCACCTCCGGCGCCAGCGAGATGATTTTCATGAAGTTGCGGTCGCGCAGTTCGCGCGCCACCGGGCCGAAGATGCGGGTCCCGCGGGGGTTGTTGCTGGCCGGATCGATCAGCACGGCGGCGTTCTCGTCGAAGGAGATGTAGGTGCCGTCGGGGCGGCTGAGCGGCTTGCGGGTTCGGACCACGACCGCCTGCACGACCTCGCCCTTGCGGACGCCGCCCTGCGGGCTCGCCGATTTCACCGTCGCCGTGATCACGTCGCCGACGCTGGCGTAGCGGCGGTGGGAGCCGCCCTTGACCCTGATGCAGAGGATCTCGCGAGCGCCCGAGTTGTCGGCGACCTTGAGCCTGGACTCCTGCTGGATCATCTCGCTACCTCGCCTTCTCCACCACGTCGACCAGGCGCCAGCGCTTGGTCTTCGACAGCGGTCGGGTCTCGATCACTCGCACGACGTCACCCTCGCCGGCCTCGTTGCGCTCGTCGTGGGCGTGCAGCTTCGCCGAGCTGCGAACGATCTTCTCGTAGGTGCGGTGACGGCGGGCGATGTCGATGCGAACGGTGATCGACTTGTCGCCTTTGCTGGAAACGACGATGCCCTGACGCACCTTGGCGGCGTTCGACTCGCGCTCGGCCGGCGGGGTGCCGGTGCCGGCGGTATGAGCAGCTTTTGCCGCAGCACGCTGTTTGCGCCGCAGGTTGGCCTTCCGCTTACGAGCATCGGCCCGCGCGGCCTTCCGCTCCTCCGGATCGGACGGACCAGCTTTTCGCGGCTGCCGCCGCGATTTCTGCAGCCTGCGCCGCTCCTTCCAAGGAAGGTCGTCCTCAGGATTCGGCTCAGCAGCCTCTTCCGCGGCCGGAGCCTCGTCTGCAGCTTCTTCAGCGGCAGGGGCCTCTGCCTCGTCAGCCTCAGCCGCATCTGCCGCGGGTGGCGACGATGCGGGATCCTCGCCGGTAGGCGAGGAGGACGTATCGGAGACAGGACCCGCGGCCTCAGCGCCCTCGTCCTGCGGCGTCTCGTCCTGCGGCTCCTGCTCAGTCGTCTCGTCTTTTTTCTGCTCGTCGTCGCTCATATCCGTCGCGTCTCTTTCTCAACGTCGATACCTCTGGCCTTGGCCACCGTCAGCAGCCGGGCAATGTCCTTCTTCGCCGCACCCAGCCGGGCGGTGTTCTCGAGCTCGCCGGTCGCGTGCCGGAAGCGCAGGTTGAAGGCCTCCTGCTTGGCGTCGATCAGTTTCGCCACCAGCTCGTCGTCTTTGAGGTTATGGGCCTCGGCCGCCTTCATCACTCGCCAACTCCCTCGCGCATGACGAATTTGGTTTTGACCGGAAGCTTGTGTCCCGCCAGGCGCAGTGCCTCTCGGGCCAGATCCTCCGGCACGCCTGCCAGCTCGAACATGACCTTGCCGGGCTTGACCACAGCGACCCAGCCCTCGGGGTTGCCCTTACCGGAGCCCATCCGGGTCTCGGCCGGCTTTTTCGTGTACGGCTTGTCGGGGAAGACGTTGATCCAGACCTTGCCGCCACGTTTGATCTTGCGGGTCATCGCGATACGGGCGGCCTCGATCTGGCGGTTGGTGATCCAGCCGCGCTCTACTGCCTTGATCCCGTACTCGCCGAAGGCCACGGTGCTGCCGCCCTTGGTGTTGCCGCGCATGCGGCCGCGGAACTGCTTGCGGTGCTTGACCCGTTTCGGCATCAACATCAGCGACCACCTCCCCGCTGGCCACCGCGGCCGCCGCGATCGCCACCGGGGCCGCGACCGCCGCCGGGTCCACGCCCGCCGCCGCCTGGCCCACGCCCGCCGCCGCGACCGCCGCGGTCTCCGCGCCCACGCCCGCCGCCGCGGTCGTCGCGACGGCCCTGAGGCTGTTTGTCGGCGTCGGAGACGAGGTCGGAGCGGAAGCCCTCGGGCATCACTTCACCCTTGTTGATCCAGCATTTGACGCCGATCCGCCCGGTGGTGGTGCGGGCCTCGAAGAAGCCGTAGTCGATGTCGGCGCGCAGCGTGTGCAGCGGCACGCGGCCGTCGGAGTAGCTTTCGGTGCGGGCCATCTCGGCGCCGCCGAGGCGACCGGAAACCTGAACCTTGACGCCCTTGGCGCCCGAGCGCATGGCCGAGGTCAGGGCGCGTTTCATCGCCCGGCGGAACGCGACTCGGTTCTGCAACTGCTCAGCGATCGACTGGGCGACCAATTTGGCGTCGAGCTCGGGGCGCTTGACCTCGCGGATGTTCACTTTCACCGGGCTGCCGGTGAGCTTGTGCAGCTCCTTGCGCAGAGCGTCGACTTCGCTGCCCGACTTGCCGATCACGATGCCGGGGCGGGCGGTGTGGATGTCGACCGCGACCTCGCCGCGGCGCTCGATCGTGATGCTCGAGAGCCCCGCGTGCGAAAGCTTGCCTTCGATGTGATCCCGGATCTGCAGGTCTTCCTGGAGGACGTCGGCGAAGTTCTTGTCCTCGTACCAGTTCGACTTCCAGTCGTGGATGTAGCCGACGCGGAAACCCTCGGGGTGGATCTTCTGTCCCATGCTCTAGTCCTCCACCGGGGTCAGGGCCACGGCAATGTGGCTGGTTCGCTTGTTGATCGGGGTGGCCCGGCCCATCGCCCGCGGGCGGAAGCGGCGCAGGGTCGGCCCCTCGTCGACGGTGATCGAGGCGACGCGCATCTCGTCACCGATGAGGTCGTGGTTGTTTTCCGCATTGGCGGCGGCGGAATCGATCAGCTTGTGGATGTCCTGGGCGGCGCTGCGAGGGGAGAACTGCAGCAGCGCGCGAGCCTTTTCGATGTGCATGCCGCGCACCTGGTCGGCGATCAGCCGCGCCTTGCGCGGGGCGATCCGCACGTAGCGGGCGCTGGCTTTGACGACGGGCGGCGCCGCGGGCGCTTTTTTCGCTTTCGCTGACGATTTTTTTGACTCGGTTTTCGCGGGCTCTTTTTTCGCAGCCGCTTTTTTGGCGGGCTCTTTTTTGGCTTTCGAAGCTTTTTTGGCGTCGGCTTTTTTCTCTTTGCCTTTCGCCGAAGTCTCTTTTTTGGCAGCCGGCTTTTTCTCTGCTTTTTTCGCCGCAGCTTTTTTGGCTTTCGGCTCTTTTTTCGCCGCAGCCTCTTTTTTCGCAGCCGGTTTGGCCGCTTTTTTGGCTTTGCTTTCTTTTTTCTTGTCCGGGTTCTCGTCGGCCATCGCTAGTCCTTACCACCGTGCGAACGGAAGGTTCGGGTAGGCGCGAACTCGCCCAGCTTGTGCCCGACCATCGACTCCGAGATGAAGACGGGGACGTGTTTTTTCCCGTCGTGGACGGCGATCGTGTGACCAACCATCTCCGGGAAGATCGTCGACGTCCGCGACCAGGTTTTCACCATCTGTTTTTTGCCGGCCTCGTTCATCGAAGTGATCCGCCCCATCAGGCGCTCCTCGACCCACGGGCCCTTTTTCGTCGACCTACCCATGATTAACGGCCCTTCTTCTTGCCACGGCGACGGCCGCGGACGATGTAGCGATCTGACTGCTTGCCCTTCTTGCGGGTGCGGTAGCCAAGGGTCGGCTTGCCCCAGGGGGTAACCGGATGGCCGCCGGGCGTGTGGTGCGCCTCGCCGCCGCCGTGCGGATGGTCGACGGGGTTCATGGCGACGCCGCGGGTCTGCGGGCGCTTGCCCTTGTGGCGGCTGCGCCCCGCCTTACCGACCTTGAGGTTCTGGTGCTCGGCGTTGGAAAGGACGCCGACGGTGGCGCGGCAGTTGGCGCGAACCATCCGCATCTCCGAGGAAGGCAGACGCAGGGTCACCATCTCCCCCTCCTTCGCGACCAGCTGGATCGCGGTGCCGGCGGCGCGGCCGAGCTTGCCGCCCTGACCGGGAATCATCTCGACGTTGTGGACGATCGTGCCGGTCGGCATCTGGCCCAGCTCCAGCGCGTGGCCCGGTTTGATGTCCGCCTCAGGTCCCGATTTGACCACGTCGCCGACCGAGAGCTGCGAGGGGGCGAGGATGTAGTCCTTGTGCCCGTCGGCGTAGTGCAGGAGGGCGATGTAGCAGGTGCGGTTGGGGTCGTACTCGATCGAGGCGACCTTCGCCGGCACCCCGTCCTTGAGCCGCTTGAAGTCGATCTTGCGGTAGCGCCGCTTGGCGCCGCCACCACGGTGGCGGGAGGTGACGCGCCCGTTGGCGTTGCGGCCGCCGGACTTTTTCAGGCCCTCGGTCAGCTTCCGCTCCGGCTCGGAGGCGGTCAGCTGCTCGCGCAGCGGGTAGGTCGCGAAGCGGCGCCCGGGGCTGGTCGGTTTCGTTTTGCGGTTGGGCATAAGTTCGGTCTCTTCTTCCCTACTAGGCGGTCTCAGCGCCCTCGAACAACTCGATCCGCTCGCCGGGGGCGAGCTGGACGATCGCCTTCTTCCAAGCGCGGGTGCGACCTTTGGTCAGCCCGCGGCGCTTCGGCTTCGAGCGCACCTTCGCGGTTCGGACCTGGGCCACGTCGACTCCGAAGACCTCTTCGACCGCCTGCGCGATCTGCGTCTTGTGAGCGCGGTCATCGACGCGGAACGTGTACTTGCCCTCGGCGATCAGAGCGTAGCTCTTCTCGGAGATCACCGGGCGAATCAAGATCGTGCGCGCGTCCATCAGCCGAGCCTCTCCTTCAAGGTGTCGAGGGCGGTTTCGGAAACGACCACCGCAGCGGCGCCGATCACGTCGGCGACGCCCGCCGCCCCAACCTCGAGCACCTGGGTGCGCGGCAGGTTGCGGAAGCTCTTCATCGCCCCGATCTCCTCGGCGGTGACGAGGACCAGGATCGGGTTCCTCGCGCCCCATTTCGCCAGCGCCTGGGCGGCGGTTTTGGTCGAGGGGGTCTCGAAGGTGGAAGCGTCGAGGACGGCGACCGAGTCGCGCTCGGCGTGGACCGAGAGGGCGGAGCGCATCGCTCGCCGGCGCGCTTTGCGGTTGACCTTGACCGTGTACTTCCGCGGCTTCGGTCCGAAGGCGACGCCGCCGCCGAAGCGGTTGGGCACGCCGAGCGAGCCGACGCGGGCGCGGCCGGTGCCCTTCTGGCGCCAAGCCTTGGCGGTCGTGAAGGAGACCTCGCCGCGGGTCAAGGTCGAGGCGGTGCCGCGACGGCGCGAATTGAGATCGGCGCGGGCGGCCTCGTGGACCAGCGACTGGTGGAAGGGCTCAGCGAAGATCTCTTTCGGCAGATCCGCTTTGGTGGTCTTGCCGAGCACGGTTGCTTTAGCGCTAGCCATCGGTCCTCACCTCGACGATCCCGTTGCGCGAGCCGGGCACCGACCCCTTGATCAGGAGCAGGTTGCGCTCGGCGTCGATATCGGCGATTTCAAGACCCTTCTGGGTGACGCGCTTGTTGCCCATCTGCCCGGGCATCCGCATCCCTTTGAAGACGCGGGCGGGGAAGGCGCTGGCGCCGATCGAGCCGGGAGCGCGGACGTTGTGGGAGCCGTGGCTGACGGGGCCGCGGCTGAAGTTGTGACGCTTGATGCCGCCCTGGAAGCCCTTGCCGATCGAGACCCCGGCGACCTTGACCTTCTGGCCGGCCTCGAAGCCCTCGACGGTGACGTCGTCCCCAACCTTCGGGCCCTCCTCGGCACCGAGGTCCTCGTCGCGGAACTCGACCAGGTGGCGCATCGGCGCCGCGCCGGCCTTTTTCAGGTGACCTTCCTCGGCCTTGCTCAGCTTGCCCTGCTTGACCTCACCAAAGGCAAGCTGCACCGCGCGATAACCGTCGCGGTCGGCGTCGCGAACCGCGGTCACTTTGCAGGGACCGGCCTCGATCACCGTCACCGGAATGACGCTGCCGTCCTCGCGGAAGACCTGCGTCATGCCGAGCTTCTTGCCAAGGATCGCCGCCACCAGAACCCCTAGAGCTTGATCTCGATGTCGACTCCGGCGGGCAGCGAGTCCAGGCGCTGCAGCGAGTCGACGGTTTTCGGCGAAGGCTGGAGGATGTCGATCAGCCGCTTGTGGGTGCGGATCTCGAAGTGCTCGCGGGAATCCTTGTCCTTGAAGGGCGAGCGAATCACGCAGTAGACGTTTTTCTCGGTCGGCAGCGGCACCGGGCCCGAGACGCTGGCGCCGGTGCGCTCGGCGGTCTCGACGATCTCTTTGGCAGCCCGATCTATGGCGTCGTGGTCGTACGCCTTCAGTCGGATCCGAATTTTCTGTGCCGCGATGGTTGCCACTTTGCTGCCGTTTCTTCTTTCTTCTTCGCTTTACCGCGCAAAGAGGGCGGGGCCCCTTTTGTTGGGGCGCCGCCCCGGTCGTATGTCCTTGCAGTTGTCTCCCCGCCCGAGGGCGGAGTTGGGGCGGGTGGAGGACCCGCCCCGGGTCGCTACTCGGTGATCTCCGAGACGACCCCCGAGCCGACGGTGCGACCACCCTCGCGGATGGCGAACCGCAGACCCTGGTCCATCGCGATCGGCTGGATCAGCTCGATCGTCATCTCGACGTTGTCGCCCGGCATCACCATCTCGGTCCCCTCGGGGAGGTTGGCGATCCCGGTCACGTCGGTGGTCCGGAAGTAGAACTGAGGCCGGTAGCCGGAGAAGAACGGAGTGTGGCGACCACCCTCCTCCTTCTTCAGGCAGTAGACCTCGGCTTTGAACTTGGTGTGGGGCGTGATCGAGCCCGGTTTGCAGAGAACCTGGCCACGCTCGATCTCCTCGCGCTTGGTGCCGCGGAGGAGGCAGCCGACGTTGTCGCCCGCCTGACCCTCGTCGAGGATCTTGCGGAACATCTCGACCCCGGTGACCGTGGTTTTGCTGGTCTCGGGGTGGATGCCGACGAGTTCGACCTCGTCGCCGGTGTTGACGACGCCCTGCTCGATGCGGCCGGTGGCGACGGTGCCGCGGCCGGTGATCGAGAAGATGTCCTCGATCGGCATCAGGAAGGGCTTGTCGAGCTCGCGGGTCGGCTCCGGGATGTAGGAGTCGAGCGCCGCGGCCAGCTCGAAGACGGCTTTCTGGGCCTCCTCGTCGCCTTCCAGCGCCTTCAGCGCCGAGCCTTTGATGATCGGCGTCTCGTCGCCCGGGAAGTCGTACTCGTCGAGGAGTTCCTTGACCTCCTCCTCGACCAGCTCGACCAGTTCGTCATCGTCGACCTGGTCGATCTTGTTGAGGAAGACGACCACGTGCGGGACGTTGACCTGACGGGCAAGCAGGATGTGCTCGCGGGTCTGCGGCATTACGCCATCGGCAGCCGAGACGACCAGGATCGCGCCGTCCATCTGCGCGGCGCCGGTGATCATGTTCTTGACGTAGTCGGCGTGGCCCGGGCAGTCGACGTGGGCGTAGTGCCGGTTGTCGGTCTCGTACTCGACGTGCGAGGTCGCGATCGTGATGCCGCGTTCTTTCTCCTCCGGAGCGTTGTCGATCTCTTCGAAGCTATGCGCTTCGGCACCGCCCACGGTGGAGAGCGTTTTGGTGATCGCGGCCGTCAGCGTCGTCTTGCCGTGGTCGATGTGACCGATCGTGCCGACGTTGACATGCGGCTTATCGCGCTCGAATTTCTCCTTGGACATCTCTCTCCGTTTCGCCTTTCGAAGTCGTGTTCTGTCTGGTCTAGCTGCTTGAGTCTCGTGGGCGGAGTTTCCGCAGAAGGTTTCTACCTGCCTGCGGGCAACCCGGGAAATATAGCCAGGTTCAGTGCCCGTCCGCGGTTGGGCTCATGAAGCCGCGCCAACCGGGTCTCCTGAGCGGTGCTCGACGATCTCCTCGGCGATGTTCGAGGGGACCTCCTCGTAGCGCTCGAACTGCATCGTGTAGGTCGCTCGACCCTGGGTCATCGACCGCAATTCGGTCGCGTAGCCAAACATCTCGCCAAGCGGAACGTAAGCCTGAACAGCGAGGGCGTTGCCGCGCTGATCCTGGCCCTGAACTTTGCCGCGACGACGCGAAAGATCGCCGATCACATCGCCGAGGAAGTCCTCGGGGGTGACCACCTCGACCGCCATCACGGGCTCGAGCAGGACCGGGTTCGCCTTGCGGGCGCCTTCCTGGATCGCCATCGAACCGGCGATTTTGAAGGCCATCTCCGAAGAGTCGACGTCGTGGTAGGAGCCATCGACGAGTTCGGCTTTGACATCGACCATCGGGTAGCCGGCTTTGACGCCGTTCTCCAGCGCCTCGCGCATCCCCTGCTCGGCCGGGCCGATGAATTCGCCGGGAATGACGCCGCCCTTGATTTTGTTCTCGAAGACGAACCCCTCCTCGGGTGCGGGCTCGAGATTGATGACGACGTGGCCGAACTGACCGCGACCGCCGGTCTGGCGCACGAAACGCGCCTCGACCTTCTCGACCCGCTTGCGGATCGTCTCGCGGTAGGCGACCTGCGGCTTGCCGACGTTGGCCTCGACTTTGAACTCGCGCAGCATCCGGTCGACGATCACCTCGAGGTGGAGCTCGCCCATCCCGTGGATCAGGGTCTGGCCGGTTTCCTCGTCGCTTTCGATCCGGAAAGTCGGGTCCTCCTCACCCAGGCGCTGCAGGGCGTTGCCCATCTTCTCCTGGTCGGCCTTCGTTTTCGGCTCGATCGCAACCGCGATCACGGTCTCGGGGAATTCGATGCTCTCCAGGGCGATCGGGGCGTCGGGGGCGGCAAGGGTGTCGCCGGTCCCGGTTTCCTTGAGACCGACGCCGGCGCAGATGTCACCCGCGTAGCACTCGTCGATCTCCTCGCGGCTGTTGGCGTGCATCATCAGCAGCCGCCCGATCCGCTCGGTCTTGCCGGTTTTCACGTTGAGCACCCGCCCGCCTTTCTCGAGCTTGCCCGAGTAGACGCGGAAGTAGGTGAGCTTGCCGACGTAGGGGTCGGACATGACCTTGAAGGCGAGGGCCGAGAAGGGAGCGCTGTCGCTCGCCTCGCGCGTGGCCTCGACATCCTCCGCCTGCCCCTTGCTCGCCGGGACGACGCCGGTTACCGGCGGCACCTCCAGCGGCGAGGGCAGCAGTTCGACGATCGCGTCGAGCAGCGGCTGCACGCCCTTGTTCTTGAAGGAGGTGCCGCAGAGGACCGGAGTGACCTTGGTCGAGAGGGTGGCCTGGTGCAACGAGGCGACCAGCTTCGCCTGTGGGATCTCTTCCTCGCCGAGGAAGGCTTCCATCAGCTCTTCGTCGTAGTCGGCGCAGGCTTCGATCAGCTGGGTCCGGTATTCCTCGGCCTGGCCCTGAAGGTCCTCGGGAATCTCGATTTCCTCGTAGGCGGCACCCAGCTCGTCGGTCCAGACCAGGCCTTTCATCTTGATCAGGTCGACGACGCCTTTGAAGTTCTCCTCGGCGCCGATCGGCAGCTGGATCGGCAGCGGGTTGGCGCCGAGCCGGTCTTTCATCGTCTGCACCGAGTTGAAGAAGTCGGCCCCGGTGCGGTCCATCTTGTTGATGTAGGCAAAACGCGGGACGCCGTACTTGTCAGCCTGCCGCCAGACGGTCTCCGACTGGGGCTCGACGCCGGCGACGGCGTCGAAGACGGCGATCGCGCCGTCGAGCACGCGGAGGCTGCGCTCTACCTCGACGGTGAAGTCGACGTGGCCCGGCGTGTCGATGATGTTGATCCGGTGGTCCTTCCAATCGCAGGCGGTCGCGGCCGAGGTGATCGTGATCCCTCGTTCCTGCTCCTGCTCCATCCAGTCCATGACCGCGGCGCCCTCGTGGACCTCGCCCATTTTGTGGGTACGGCCGGTGTAGTAGAGGATGCGCTCCGTCGTCGTCGTCTTGCCGGCGTCGATGTGCGCCATGATCCCGATGTTCCGGGTTTTCTCTAGTGGAAAGCTGCGTGCCATGGTTTCTAAGTCCAGTAGTCGTAGTAAGCCGCAAAAAAAGGCCCCAGGGGGCCCGGCGAAGCGTCCTGCGAAAAAACTGCCTGAGCGACGGGCGATGATAGCAGCGGCGCGCCGCTGGTCCAGACAGGTTGACCGAGTCGGCAATCGAGGCTTGGAGCGGGCCCACCCGCCACTGCTTCTGGCCTGGCATCGCGGCAGCAAAGAGGCGCGGAGAGGAGCCGCCTGGCTGTGGCCGCGGGTGCGCCCGCTGCTGGCCTTCTTCTTCCACGCGATCGCCCTCGGGGAGCGGTGGGTGCGGCAGGCCTGCGCGCTGCTGGTCCGCGCGGCAACCGCGGCGAGCGAGCGGATCACGCCTGGCAGGGCGGCCGCTGCGGTCATCGTCGTCGCCGGCGGCTGCCTCGTCGCCTCCCAGTTCATCGACTACCGCGCGGTGGAGATTGGGCAGCCGGGCTACGCCGACCTCCCGGACGTCGCCCAGGTCCCGACCACTGCCGAGCGCACGGCCGGTGCCGCCCATGCCTACCTGCTGGTGCCGGTCGGCATTCTGGCCATGGCCCTCGGACTGCTCGGCCTGCGGCGGGAGGCGCGCCGGTTGGGCCTCCTCGTCGCCGGCCTCGGACTCGTCTCGCTGGCCGTGATCCTCCTCATCGACCTTCCCGCCGGGCTCGACGAGGGCACCCAGACCTCTCGCTTCGCGGGCGCCTCCGCGGTGCTCGAAGACGGCTTCTACGCGGAGCTCGCCGCAGCCGGAGGGATGGTCTTGGCCGGACTGCTCTACTATGCGCGGCCGTGCCGAATACGAATCAGCTTGTCAGGAAGGGCCGCAAGAGCCCGAAGAAGAAGACCGCGACGCCAGGCCTCAAGTCGGGCCAAGGTCGCAAGAAGCGCGTAGCGGCTCCGCAGAAGCGCGGCGTTTGCACCCGTGTCGCCACGGTGACGCCGAAGAAGCCGAACTCTGCGCTGCGCAAGATCGCCCGTGTGCGCTTGACCAACGGGATGGAGGTCACCACCTACATCCCGGGCGAGGGGCACAACCTGCAGGAGCACTCCGTGGTCCTGATCAGGGGTGGTCGAGTCAAGGATCTGCCGGGCGTCCGTTACAAGGTCGTCCGCGGCACCCTCGACGCGGCCGGGGTCTCCGACCGCAAGCAAGCCCGCTCCCGCTACGGCGTCAAAGCTTCGTAATGCCGCGCCGCTCCGCCGCACAGATTCGGCCCGTCGAGCCGGACGCCAGGCACCGCAACCGCCTTGTCCAGCAGGTGATCAACAAGGTCATGACCGACGGCAAGAAGAGCCTTGCCGAGCGGATCGTCTACGACAGCCTCGCGATCGTCGGCGAGCGCACCGGTGACGACCCGGTCGAGGTGCTCGAGTCGGCGATCAAAACGCTGACCCCCGTCCTCGAGGTTCGCTCCCGCCGTGTCGGTGGCGCCACCTACCAGGTCCCGGTCGAGGTTCCGGCCCGCCGCGCCCGCACCCTCGCGGTCCGCTGGCTGGTCCAGTTCGCCCGGGCCCGCCGCGAGTACTCGATGGCCGAGCGCCTCGCCGCCGAGATCCTCGACGCCAACCAGCAGCAGGGCAGCGCCTGGAAGCGGAAGGACGACATCTACCGCATGGCCCAGGCAAACAAAGCCTTCGCGCACTACCGCTGGTAGCTCCGCCTAAGCCTCTTCTGGCCGTCGACATCGACGGCGTCATCAGCCTCTTCGGCTTCGAGGAGCGGCCGGCGCACACGCACCTGCAGCTCGTCGATGGGGTGCCGCACTGCATCTCGCTTACCGCCGGCTCCCGCCTGCTGCGGCTGGCGGACCAGTTCGAGCTGGTCTGGGCAAGTGGCTGGGAGGACAAGGCGAACTTCTACCTGCCGCAGCTGCTCGGCCTGCCCGAGCTCCCCCACATCGGCTTTGACGTCGCTCCCCGTAGCGGCGGCGCCCACTGGAAGCTGGCGGCAATGGAGGATTACGTCGGCGACCGCCCGGTGGCTTGGATCGACGACAACTTCGACGACAGCTGTTACGAGTGGGCCGAGCGGCGGCCGGTGCCGACGCTGCTCGTGCCGACGGAACCACACCTCGGGCTCGAGGAGGGGCACGTGGACGCCCTGGCGGCTTGGGCGACCTCTCTACACTGATTCAGGTGACGGGGTTCTGGCCGATCTTCTTCCTTGCCGTGGTGCTCAAGATTCCGGTCTTCGCATCGCTCTGGCTCGTCTGGTGGGCTGCCAAGCAGCACGACGAACCGGAGGCGGCGACCGACGAGGACAGCGGCGGCTTCAAGCGGAAGCCGCGGCCGCGGCTTCCTCGGGGGCCGCGGCGGGGCGGGCCCCATGGCGGTGGCGCTGCGGCACCGGCGCCGCCCTGCCCGCCCGGCGGGCGAACCCGCAGCACTAGGCCGGCTGCACAGCCCGCTTTCGCTCGCGCCGGATCTCGCGCAGATAAGGATGGAAGTCGACCTCGACGGTATGACGCTTAGAGGCAACGAAGCGCTTTCTCTGCTTCCGTTCCTCGCGCGCGATCTCCCGCTTCATCTCGCCCGCCGGCGGTAGCGTCGCGCGACCGCCCAGCAGGTCGGCAACCCACTCGCATTGAGCCTCGGCGAGGGGCATGATCGGGCCAAGCGGCTGGATGAAGCCGATGAAGTAGAGCCCGGGACGCTCGACCGAGACGACCCGCCGGTAGAGCGGCAACCGGTTTTCCGGGGCGGCGAGGACCTTGGGGTCGAAGAACGGGAAGGTGATCTTGTAGCCCGTGCAGTAGATGACGAGGTCGATCTCCTCGGTGCTGCCGTCGACGAAGCGGACCTGCCTGCCGCCGGTGTAGCGATCGATGTTCGGCTTCGCGGTGATGTCCCCGTGCCCGAGACGAGGCAACAGCTCCGAGGAAACCGTGGGATGCGCCTCGAACAGCTTGTGGTCGGGCTTGGGCAACCCATAGGCAGTGGGGTCGGCGGCGGAGGCGACGCCCAGGGCTCGCATCGCGAAGAATCGCTGTACGGCCAGCGGCGTCATCGCCGTGATCGGGTTCGAGAGCTCGTCGATCGGCTTGCCGTTGATGTACTTGGGGATCACGTAGGCGCCGCGGCGGGTGGCGAGAAAGGTGGCGTCGGCGATTCGCGAGGACTCGACGGCGATGTCGGTGGCGGAGTTGCCGAGCCCGAGCACCAGCACCCGCTTCCCCCGCAGCACGTCCGGCTCGCGGTAGTGATGGGCGTGCATCTGCTCGCCCTCGAAGCCCTCGGAGCCGGGAAAGGCAGGTTCGGGCCAGCGTGGGTCCCAATGGTGGCCGTTGGCAACCAAGACCGCGCGGTAGCGCTCGGTCCGCTCGGAGCCGCCTTCCCCCTTCACCGTCACCGCCCAGGCGCCGTCGGCGGGCTCCACCTTTACCACCTCGGTGCGAAAGCTGATTTTCTCCCGCAGCCCGAAGTGCTCGGCGAATTCGTCGAAATACGCCGCCATCTGAAAGTGGTTCGGGTAATCGGGGAAATGCTCGGGCATCGGCAGTGACTTGAACGCCATTACCCGGCGCGAGGTGTTGATGTGCAGGGAGCGATAGGCCGACGACATCCCGTTGTCGTTTTCGAAGCGCCAGTTGCCGCCCACCTGCGAACCCTTCTCAAAGCAGTCAAAGGGGATACCGCGCGCGTCGAGGACCTGGGCGGCGACGATTCCGGAGCTGCCGGCGCCGATGATGCAGACCTTCTCCGCGGACTCCATGCCCGCAATGTATAGGACTGGCTGTGTGGCCAGTTTCAGGGGTGAGGAGGTTCACCCCTGGGGTCCGTAGAGCAAAAGAGCAATCGAACGGAAGCTGGAGCCATCGGGATTGACAAACAAACGAAAGGAGACCCCGATGACTCACAAGACCAACAAGACCCGCTCATTCCGCCCCTCCCCCGCCCTCGTGATCAGCTGCCTGGCGCTGTTCCTGGCCCTTACCGGCAGCGCCTTCGCGGTCGGAATCGCCAAAAACAGCGTCCGCTCGGCGCAAATCGTCGACGGCACCGTCCGCACCCTTGACCTGCGCGACAACGCGGTCAACGCGCCGAAGATCGCGGCCAACGCGGTCGGCAGCGAGGAGATCGCCGAAAACGCGGTCGAATCGCCGGAGGTGGCCCTGGATTCGCTGACGAACCAGGATCTCGGCGCGGCTTCGGTCGCTTCCTCCGAGGTCGCCGATCAAGCGCTGAGCGCGAGCGATCTCGGGTCCGACTCGGTCGCCGCGAGCGAGCTCGGCACGGTCACCGTCCGCACCAATGCGACGACCATCGCCAAAGACGCCAACGGCAGCGTCAGCGTCAATTGCGCCGCCGGTGAGCAGGTGCTGGGCGGTGGCGGGCAGCCGAGCCACTTCGGCACCGAGATGACCAGCAGCCGCCCCTCCGGCAACGGCTGGCTCTACCAGGCGCAGAACAAAACCGGCGGAACCGAGACGATTACCGCCTTCGCCCTCTGCCTCAGCAACTGAAGCGAAAGGGCCCTACAAACAGAAAGGCCGAGGGTGGTTGACCCTCGGCCTTTCTGCATGATTCGCAATCTCCAAGGAAAGGAAGTACCTCAGATGTACTTCTTTAGTACCCCACTACCGGGAGATTCAAAACACCTATTTCGAATCTTCCGAGGTGGACTCGATCTCCTGGGCGAGCTCCTCGAGCTCCTCCGCGAAAGAGGTCCCGAAGCCCTCGACCGGAGCCTCGACCCCGTCCACACCGAGTTCGGCCGCCAACTCGTCATCCTCGAGCAGGTCGTCGTCGCTCGGAGCCTCCAACGGTTCCGCCGGCTCGATCGCAACCGTCCGGTAGTGCTTGAGGCCGGTTGCGGCCGGGATCAGCTTGCCGATGATCACGTTCTCCTTCAGGCCGACGAGGCGATCCCGCTTGCCCTCCAGGGCTGCATCGGTGAGCACCTTGGTCGTCTCCTGGAAGGAGGCCGCGGAGAGGAAGGACTCGGTTGCCAGCGAGGCCTTGGTGATCCCGAGGATGACCTCCTCGCCTTTGGCGGCGGTGCCGCCATCTTCCTTGGCTTTCTTGTTGATCCGTTTGAGGCTGCCGCGATCCTCCAGCTGCCCCGGAAGGAGGCTGGTCGAGCCCTTGGACTCGATCCGCACCTTCTTCAGCATCTGGCGGGCGATCAGCTCGATGTGCTTGTCGTTGATGTCGACGCCCTGGGCGCTGTAGACCTTCTGCACCTCTTTGACGAGGTACACCTCGACCGCGGTGCGCCCGCGGATCGCCAGCAGGTCGGCCGGGTACAGCGAGCCGTCGTTCAGCTGCTGCCCGACCTCGACCCGGTCGCCGTCGGCGACGTGGAGCCGGGTCCGCAGCGGGAAGCTGTAGGAGTGCTCCTCGCCGCTCGACTCGGTGACGATCACTTTCAGCGCTTTGTCGGTTTCTTCGATCGAGACTTTCCCGGCGGCCTCGGCCATCTGCGCCAAGCCCTTCGGTTTGCGCGCCTCGAAGAGCTCGACGATCCGCGGCAGACCCTGGGTGATGTCCTGACCAGCGACACCTCCGGTGTGGAAGGTACGCATCGTCAGCTGGGTCCCAGGCTCACCGATCGACTGAGCGGCGATGATCCCGACCGCGTCGCCGATATCGACCATCGAACCGGTCGCGGGCGAGATCCCGTAGCAGGAGCGACAGACCCCGGACTCGGCCTCGCACTTGAGCGCGGAGCGGACGGGAACCTTGACCTCTTCGTCGCCGAAGGCCTCTGCGATCTCCTCGACGTCCGCCGGGGTGATCAGCTGGTTGCGCTTGAGAAGTTCGCGACCGCGTTTGGTCTCGAGCTTTTTCGCGGCCAGGCGACCGAACAGGTTGTCGTTGAGAGACCCATCGTCCTTGCGCAGGACCATCTCGATGTGGTCTTTGGTTTTGCAGTCCTCCTGGCGGACGATCACGTCCTGGGCGACGTCGACCAGGCGGCGGGTGAGGTAACCGGAGTCAGCCGTCCGCAGCGCCGTGTCGGCGAGGCCCTTTCGAGCGCCGTGGGTGGAGATGAAGTACTCGAGGACCGAGAGACCCTCCATGAAGTTGGCCTTGATCGGCCGCTCGATGATCTCCCCTTTCGGGTTGGCCATCAGGCCGCGCATCCCGGCCAGCTGGCGGATCTGTTTGAACGATCCACGAGCTCCCGAGTTGGCCATCATGAAGATCGGGTTCAGCTCTTCGAGGTTGTCCTCCATCGCCTGGGCGACCTCGTCGGTGGCCCGGTTCCAGTGCGTCGTCACAGCCTCGTGACGCTCCTCAGCGGTGATATAGCCTTCGTCGTACTGCCCCTGGATCGCCGCAGTCTCTTTCTCGTAGCGATCGAGGATTTCCGCCTTCTCCGGCGGCGAGACGACGTTGTTCTTCGAGACCGTGATCCCGGCCTGGCTCGCGTAGTGGAAGCCCAGGTCCTTGAAGGCATCGAGCACCTGTGAGACCGCCGGCGCACCGTAGGCCTTGACCAGGTCGGAGACCATCTGGTTGATGTCCTTCTTCTTCAGCGAGTAGTTGACGAACTCGAACCGCTCGGGATCGAAGTCGTCTTCGAGGGCGTCGGCGAGGGCCCGCTCGATCTTCTCGTTGAAGATGATCCGCCCGACCGTGGTCAGGAAGTGCCCGCGACCGGCCCGCCGGTACTCGGCCTGGTCGTGCAGTTTGCAGCCGCCGTTCTCGTAGACGAGCTCGGCCTCCTGCGCGGAGCGGAACACCTTCACGTTCGGACCAGAGCCGTTGCCGCCTTTGCCGGCCTTCAGTTCCTCGTCGACTTTCTGCAGCTCAGCCTCTTCCGGCCCGTAGGTCAGGTAGTAGATGCCAAGCACCATGTCCTGGGTCGGGGTCGCCAGCGGCGCCCCGTGAGCAGGCGAGAGGATGTTGTTGGCGGAGAGCATGAGGATCCGCGCCTCGGCCTGGGCCTCGGCTGAAAGCGGCACGTGGACCGCCATCTGGTCGCCGTCGAAGTCGGCGTTGAAGGCGTGGCAGACCAGGGGGTGAACCTGGATCGCCTTGCCCTCGACCAGAACCGGTTCGAAGGCCTGGATGCCGAGACGGTGCAGGGTCGGTGCCCGGTTGAGCAGGACCGGGTGCTGGTGGATGACTTCCTCCAGCACGTCCCAGACCTCCGGGATCATCGACTCGACCATCTTCTTCGCGGCCTTGATGTTCTGCACCGCTTTGCGCTCGACCAGCTGAGCCATGATGAACGGCTTGAACAGCTCGAGCGCCATCAGCTTCGGCAGGCCGCACTGGTGCAGCCGCAGGCTCGGGCCGGAGACGATCACCGAGCGGCCGGAGTAGTCGACGCGCTTACCGAGCAGGTTCTGGCGGAAGCGACCCTGCTTCCCCTTCAGCATGTCGGAGAGCGACTTCAGCGGCCGGTTGCCGGGACCCGTGACCGGGCGCCCGCGGCGACCGTTGTCGAACAGGGCGTCGACGGCCTCCTGCAGCATCCGCTTCTCGTTGTTGACGATGATCTCGGGGGCACCGAGGTCGAGCAGCCTTTTCAGCCGGTTGTTGCGGTTGATCACCCGGCGGTAGAGGTCATTGAGGTCGGAGGTCGCGAAGCGGCCGCCGTCCAGCTGGACCATCGGGCGCAGCTCCGGCGGAATCACCGGCACCGCGTCGAGGATCATCCAGTCCGGCTTGTTGTCGGAGTTGTGGAAGGCGCTGGCGACTTTCAGACGCTTCACCGCGCGGGCCTGTTTCTGGCCTTTGGAGCTGTTGATCGTCTGCTCGAGCTCCTCGATTTCGGCCTCGAGGTCGACCTGCTCAAGCAGGTCGCGCACCGCTTCGGCACCCATGCCGCCGCGGAAGTACTCACCCCAGCCAAACGGGGAACCGAACCGGTCCTTGAGCTCACGGAAGACCGTCTCGTCGTTGATGACGTCCTTCGGCTTCATCTCCGTGAAGATCTTCCAGACCTCCTGCATCCGCTCCGCAGCCTCTTCGAGGTAGGCCTCGGTGTCGGAGATCTCGGCGTCGAACTGTTTGCGCAGTTCTTTGATCATTTTCGCCCGGTCGTCGTCTTTGAGCTTGCGCAGCTGCGCCGCGGTCAGTTTCAAAGAGTCGGCCCAGATGTGGTCTTCGTCGTCAAATTTGTCCTGGGTGCCGTCCTCCAGGTAGGCGATCCGGCGTTCCAGGGACTCGTTCAGCTCCTGGGTCCTTTTCTGTTTTTCGGACTCGTAGGAGTCGACGACTTTTTTGACCTCTTTCTCGAGTTTCCCGACGTCTTTGTCACGGGCCTCCTCGTCCACCCAGGTGACCATCGAGGCAGCGAAGTAGAGGACCTTCTCCAGCTCTTTCGGAGCCATGTCGATCAGGTAACCGATCCGGCTCGGAACGCCCTTGAAGAACCAGATGTGCGAGACCGGGGAGGCGAGGTCGACGTGCCCCATCCGCTCGCGGCGGACCTTGGAGCGGGTCACCTCGACGCCGCAGCGCTCGCAGACGATGCCCTTGTAGCGGACCCGCTTGTACTTGCCGCAGTAGCACTCCCAGTCCTTGGTCGGACCGAAGATGCGCTCGCAGAAGAGCCCGTCTTTCTCGGGCTTCAGCGTCCGGTAGTTGATCGTCTCGGGCTTCGTGACCTCGCCCCAACTCCAGGAGCGGATCTTCTTCGAAGACGCGAGCCCGATCTCGATCGCGTCGAAATTATTGATGTCGATCATCAGTCCTCCACCTCGGCCGGCGCGGCCTCTTCGGCTTTACCAGCACCATCACCATCAGTTCCAGCCTCGCCCTCGGCGACCACCTGCTCCTCTTGCTCGTCCGCGGCTCCGTTGGAGGAGTCGGCGCGAACGCCGGTCAGGTCCATGCCCAGCTCCTCGGCTGCTTTCAGCAGGTCGTCTTCCTCCTCGGAGATCTCCACGTCGGAGCCCTCGGAGACGACGTTCGCGTCGAGCGAGAGGCTCTGGATCTCCTTCAACAGCACTTTGAAGGACTCCGGGATCGAGGGCTCGGGGATGTTCTCGCCCTTGACGATCGCCTCGTAGGCCTTGACGCGCCCGACCGTGTCGTCGGACTTGACCGTGAGCATCTCCTGCAGGGTGTAGGCGGCGCCGTATGCCTCCAGCGCCCAGACCTCCATCTCGCCGAAGCGCTGACCGCCGAACTGCGCCTTGCCGCCCAGCGGCTGCTGGGTGACGAGCGAGTACGGGCCGGTCGAACGAGCGTGGATCTTGTCGTCGACCAGGTGCAGCAGCTTGAGGATGTACATGTAGCCAACCGTCACCTTGCCCTCGTAGGGCTCGCCGGTGCGGCCGTTGTAGAGCTGCGCGGTGCCCGCGGCCTGGGCCCCGGGACGAGCGCTCTTGTCGATCCCGAGATCGATGCCGCGCTCGGCGTTCTCGTCCTGCCACCTGACGAGAGCCTCGTCGACGTCCTCGACGGTGGCCCCGTCGAAGACCGGGGTCGCCACGTAAACGCGGCCATCCCGATCCTCCGAGTGCGCCTGTTTGTAGGCCTCGGAGCCGTCGTCGTACCAGCCGTTCGCCGCGACCCAACCAAGGTGGGTCTCGAGGATCTGGCCGATGTTCATCCGGCTCGGGACGCCGAGCGGGTTGAGGATGACGTCGACGGGGGTGCCGTCGGCCAGGTGAGGCATGTCCTCCTCGGGCACGATCTTCGAGATCACACCCTTGTTCCCGTGGCGGCCGGCGAGCTTGTCGCCCTCGGCGATCTTGCGCTTGATCGCGACGTAGACGCGGACCAGGTCGTTGACGCCGGGGGGCAGGTCGTCGCCCTCGTCGCGGCTGAAGGTGAGGACGTCGATGACGACACCACCCGCGCCGTGCGGGACTTTCAGCGAGGTGTCGCGGACCTCGCGCGCCTTCTCCTTGAAGATCGCGCGGATCAGCTTCTCCTCGGCGGTCAGCTCGGTCTCGCCCTTCGGCGTCACCTTGCCGACCAGCAGATCGCCGGCATCGACCTCGGCGCCGACGCGGACGATTCCGCGCTCGTCGAGGTTGCGCAGGCTCTCCTCGGAGCGGTTGGGAATGTCGCGGGTGATCTCCTCGTCGCCGAGCTTGGTCGTGCGGGCGTCGATCTCGTACTCCTCGATGTGGATCGAGGTGAGTTCGTCGTCCTTGACCAGGCGCTCGGAGAGGATGATCGCGTCCTCGAAGTTGTAGCCCTCCCAGGACATGAATGCGACCAGGCAGTTCTTGCCCAGGGCGATCTCACCGCCGCCGGACGAGGAGCCGTCGGCGAGCACGTCGCCCTTCTTCACCTTCTGACCGGTCTTGACGATCGGCCGCTGGTGGATGACCGTGCCCTGGTTGGAGCGCATGAACTTGTGCAGCGGGTACTCCTCTTTCTGACTGCCGCCGCTTACCACGATGCGCTCAGCGTCGATGTAGGTGATTTCACCGTCGATCGTGGCCAGCACGAGGTCTCCGGAGTCGATCGCCGCGCGGCGCTCCATGCCGGTCCCGATCAGCGGGGGATCGGGCTTCAACAGCGGCACCGCCTGGCGCTGCATGTTCGACCCCATCAGTGCCCGGTTGGCGTCGTCGTGCTCGAGGAACGGAATCATCGAGGTCGCCACCGACCAGATCTGGGACGGCGAGACGTCCATCAGGTCGACTTCCTTGGGGGCGGCGGTCGCGTACTCCTGCTCGCCGGCCCGGACCAGCACCTGCGGCCCTTTCAGCTTCCGCGTTTTCGGATCGATCTCGGCGTTCGCCTGGGCGATCACCTTGTCCTCGTCCTGGGTCGCGTCGTAGTGGACGATCTCCTCGGAGACGACGCCGTCCTCGACGACCCGGTACGGGGTCGTGACGAAGCCGTGCTCGGAGACCCGCGCGTAGCTCGAGAGCGAGCCAATCAGACCGATGTTCGGTCCCTCCGGGGTCTCGATCGGGCACATCCGGCCGTAGTGGGTCGGGTGCACGTCGCGAACCTCGATCGGGGCCCGCTCACGGGTCAGACCGCCGGCGCCGAGCGCCGAGAGCCGGCGCCGGTGCGTGAGCCCGGTGAGGCTGTTGGTCTGGTCCATGAACTGCGAGAGCTGCGAGGAGCCGAAGAACTCCTTCATCGCCGCCACGACCGGGCGGATGTTGATGATCGTCTGCGGGGTGATCGCATCGGCGTCTTCGGTGGTGAGCCGCTCGCGGACGACCCTCTCCATCCGGTAGAGGCCGATCCGGAACGCCTCCTGGATCAGCTCGCCGACGGTGCGCAGACGGCGGTTGCCGAAGTGCTCGTACTCGTCGAGGTGGTCGTAGACCTGCTCGCGCGGGTAGGTGATCGCCTCCGCGGCGTAGTCTTTGATCGGGTTCTCCTCATCGATCTCCTCGGGAATCCCGAGCAGTTTCGGCAGGGAGGTGAGCTCCTTGACCAGAGCGATGATGTCGTCGTGAGTCAGGACCCGCGTCTCGAGGTCGATGTCGAGATCGAGACGGGCGTTGAGCTTGTAGCGACCGACCCGGGTGAGGTCGTAACGCTTCGGGTCGAAGAAGAGCTGCTCGAGCAGGCCGCGGGCGGCGTCAACCGACGGCGGCTCGCCCGGACGCTGCTTTTTGAACAGCTCGATCAGGGCGCCCTCTTCGGTTTTGGTCGCTTCGGTGTCGGCCTCGATCGTGTGGCGGATGTAGACCGAGTTGTCGAACATGTCGAGGAGCTGCTGGTCCTCGACGTAGCCCATCGCGCGCAGCAGGACCGTGACAGGCAGTTTGCGCTTGCGGTCGATGCGGACGAAGACTTTGCCTTTTTTGTCGACTTCGAGCTCGAGCCACGAGCCGCGGGCCGGCATCAGGTTGGCGATGAAGACCTGCTTTTCGGGATCCTTCGGCGCCATCACGTAGGCACCCGGCGAGCGGACCAGCTGGGTGACGACGACACGCTCGGTGCCGTTGATGATGAAGCTTCCGCGCTCGGTCATCCACGGGAAATCGCCCATGAAGACGGCCTGCTCACGGATCTCGCCCGTCTCTTTGTTCTGGAAGGCGACGGTCGCGGTCAACGGCCGCGAGTAGGTCATGTCCTTCTCGCGACACTCCTCGATCGAGTGCGGCGGCTCCTCGAACTTGAAATCGCCAAAGACGATCTGGAGGTTCCCCGTGTAGTCCTCAATCGGGGATATGTCGTTGATGGTCTCCCTGAGGCCACCTGATTTCGGATCCGTCAGTTCTTCGAAAGAACGGCGCTGGATGTCGATCAGGTGCGGAACCTCGAGAGGGTTGTCTAGGCGGGAAAAGCTCCTACGGGTTACGGGGGCAGCGTTGGAACGTGCCAAAGTCGGCGACTCCTCGGACGGTCAGAGGGACGTAGATACAGCGCAAATCTGGGCAGGGGCACTCAAATTGGGCGCGACGGCGGAAAATAACACACCGCCGTGCGCGCCTTCAAACTTGGCTCCCCCAGCGGGATCCGCGGGAACGGCGCGAACTCTTATGAGAGTTCGACCGTGGCCCCGGCCTCCTCGAGTTCAGCTTTGAGTTTGTCGGCCTCCTCGCGGTCGACGTCCTCTTTGATCGCTTTCGGGGCCTCGTCGACCAGCGCCTTCGCCTCTTTCAGGCCAAGACCGGTCGCGGAGCGGACCACCTTGATGACGGGGACTTTCTGGCCCCCGACCTCTTTGAGGACGACGTCGACGGTCGACGACTCTTCGCCGCCGCCCTCGTCGCCACCGCCGCCGCCGCCAGCAGCAGCCGGCGCCGCGGCTGCAACGGCCGTAGCGGAAACCCCGAACTCCTCCTCGAGCGCTTTGATCCGCTCGGAGAGCTCGAGGACCGAGATGCTTTTCAGCTCCTCGATCCAGTCCTCGGTTGAAGTTTTGGTTGCCATCAGTCGCTACCCCTCTTCCTCGTTTGAATCTTCATCTGAAGTCTCTACATCCGGAGCCTCGGCCTGGTCAGCCGGCGGCTCGTTCCCACTGGAAGCCTCGGTCGGAGCCTCCTCCTCTGAAGCCTCCTCAGCTTTCTCCTCCTCGGCCGGAGCAGACTCGTCTGCCTCCTCCGCCTCTGCCGCGGGTGGCGACGATGCGGAATCCTCGCCGTCAGGCGAGGAGGACGTATCGGAGACAGGATCCGCGGCCTCCGCGACCGGAGCCTCTCCCGTCACGAGTCCTTTCTCGGCAATCTGCCCAAGCTGCAGCGCCAAGCCCTGGATCATCGAGCCAAGTCCACGGACGAGGCCGGTGAGCGGGCTGGCGACGACGCCGGCGAGCTGCCCGTTGAGCACCTCGCGGCCGGGCAGCTTGGCGATCGATTTGAACGCGGTCTCGTCGAGCGAGGTCGCGTCCATGAAGCCGCCCTTGTAGGTGAGCACCTCGTGCTCTTTGTTGAAGGTCGTGATCGCTTTCGCGGCCTGGGCGGTGTCACCGCGAACGAAGGTGAGGGCGGTCGGTCCTTGCAGCAGCTCCGCCAGCCGTTCCTCGCCGGCCTGATCGGCGGCGATTTTCGTCAGGCGGTTCTTGACGATGCGGAAGCTGGCGTCAGCTTCGCGGAGTTTCGAACGCAGCTCTGCTGCCTGGGGAACGCTGATACCGCGGTAGTCGACGGCGAAGATCGCCTCGGCCGCCTCGATATCGGCGGCGATCTCTTTTATGGCTGCTGACTTTTCTTCGCGGTTCATCGTCTCACCTGCACCGGGCTTCTGGGCACTGCCCCGCCGGTGGTCTGCGGTTAGCGGCGACGGAGGTTAGACCGTTGCCGGCTCCTGTGCGGTCTCGTCAGCCGCAGCGGCAGTCTCTTCGCTCCCGGCAGCGGCGCCATCGCGGTCCGCGGATTTGCCCGAGTCGACCCGGATACCGGGGCCCATCGTCGTCGCCAGAGTGGCCGAGACGATGTATTTGCCCTTGGACGAGGAAGGCTTGGCGCGCTGGATCTCCTCGATCACCGCCAGGTAGTTCTCCAGCAGTTTGTCTGCGTCGAAGCTGGCCTTGCCGATTGCCATGTGGACGATCGCCTGGCGGTCGGTGCGGTATTCGACTTTGCCCGACTTGGAATCCCCGACGGCCTTCTCGACGTCGTCGGTGACGGTGCCGACCTTGGGGTTCGGCATCTTGCCCTGCGGACCGAGGACCCGGCCCAGCTGACCGACGCCTTTCATCATCTCCGGCGTCGAGATCGCGACGTCGAAGTCGGTCCAACCCTCCTGGACTTTCTCGACCAGGTCCTGGCCGCCGACGAAGTCGGCTCCGGCGGCCTCGGCGTCGCGGGCCTGCTGGCCCTGGGCGAAGACAGCGACGGTGACGTCTTTGCCGAGCCCGTGGGGCAGCGCCAGGGTGCCGCGCAGCTGCTCATCCGCGTGACGGACGTTGACGCCGAGCAGCACGTGCAGCTCGACCGTCTCGTCGAATTTGGCGCTGGCGGTCTCCTTGATCAGCGCGACGGCCTCGGCCGGCGGATAAGCGCGGTCGCGGTCGACCTTCTCGTACTGCTGGCGGAATCGTTTGCCGTGGGCCATTGAAATCTCCTAAGCGACGTCGACGCCCATCGAGCGGGCGGTGCCGGCGATGATTTTCTTCGCGGCGTCGATGTCGTTGGCGTTGAGGTCGGGCATCTTGCGTTCGGCGATCTCCTGGATCTGAGCGTCGGAGATCGTGCCCACCTTGTTGACGTGGGGCTCGCCTGAGCCCTTCGGGATTTTGATCGCTTCCTTGATCAGTACCGCAGCCGGCGGCGTCTTGGTGATGAAGGTGAAGGAGCGATCCTCGTAGACGGTGATCTCGACCGGGATGATCGTCCCGCCTTCGCCCTGCGTCTGCGCGTTGAAGGCTTTGCAGAAGTCCATGATGTTGACGCCGTGCTGGCCCAGCGCCGGGCCGACCGGCGGGGCGGGGTTGGCGTTTCCGGCCTGGATCTGCAGCTTGATGAGGGTGAGGACTTTCTTAGCCATGAGTTCGGGCTCGTGAGGGTAGCGGTCCTGGCGACCTAGATCTTCTTGACCTGGTCGTAGCCGACCTCAACCGGGGTCTCCCGGCCGAAGATCGAGACCAGCACCTTGAGTTTCGCCGCGTCCTCGTTGATCTCGGCGATCTCGCCGGAGAAGTCGGAGAGCGGGCCGGAGATGACTTTGACGGTTTCGCCGATCGAGAACTGCGCCTGGGTGCGGGGCCGCTCCGCGGTCTCGCGGTGCAGCAGGCGGTCCACCTCCGGTTTGGAGAGCGGCACCGGTTTGTTGCGCGAGCCGACGAAGCCGGTGACGCCGGGGGTGTTTTTGACCAGGCTCCAGGCGTCGTCGGTCATCTCCATGTTGACCAGGACATAGCCGGGCATCGTCCGTTTCTCGGTCTGGACTTTCTGCCCGTCCTTCATCTCCGAGACCTGCTCGGTGGGGACGACAACCTGTCGCACGTTGCGGTTCTGACTCATCGTCTGAACCCGATGCTCGAGGTTGTGCTTGACCTTGTTCTCGTGCCCGGAATAGGTGTTGATCACGTACCAGCGATACAAATCAAGAAGCCTTTGTTCGGGATCCCCAGCTAGAGGATCGCTTGGATGAGCTCACTGAAGACCGCGTCGAGAGCGCCGAGGTAGGCAGCTGCGACAGCGACGAAGAGAATGGTGACCGCGGTGGCCTGAACCAGCGTGTCGCGGTCGGGCCACTGGACTTTCTTCAGCTCCTGCCAGCAGGATATGAGGAAACCGATGAAGCCGGAGCGCTGACGTTCGGCCTTGGCCTGTTTCTGTTTCTTGGCGAGCTGCTCGCGCTCGTGCCGCTTCTGCCCCTCGCGCTTGCGCTTCTCCGCTTCTTTTTGCGCCTTCGCTTCGGCGCGGCGGGCGGAGCGGGGCTTGGGAGCGTCCGGAAGTTCGGTCTCGCTCTCGGGGGCGCCGGCGGCGATCCGGGCCTCGACCGCTTCGACGTCGGCGACCTCGCCTGACTTACCGATCTGCGTGTCGTGCTGAGCGCGCGAAGCGCTCTCCAGCCCGTCGCCGGAACGTTTCTGTTCTTCGGCTTCCCGAGCCCGGCGCTCGGCCTTGCGCTGTGCGCGGGTCTTGGCCATCGGGGGCTACCGGGTCTCCTTATGAGGGGTGTGGCGACCACACCAGCGGCAGAACTTGCGCATCTCGATACGGTCCGGCGTGTTTCGCCGCGACTTATTGGTTTGGTAATTCCGTCGCTTGCACTCTTCGCAAGCCATCGTCACCGCGATGCGGACGTCTCCGCGAGCCATCTTCTCCCTCGTTCCGTGCCTGAGGACAGTCTTTACAGAAGAAAAACCCCGGGCCAAGGCGCGAGGCTGAGCCAAGGATAGCGTCATGCGAAGGCCAGGGAGTGGCCGATGCCACCCACCCGGGCCATAGATCACATCGACTACCTAATTCTATGTAAAGTCGTTTTCTACGTAATCGATCCGGGCACTCGGGGGTCACGGTGCAGCAACCAGTCGATACCGCTGGTCTTTACGACAGGGACAGCTTCGTCGAAGCGGTCGAAGATCGGATCTTCGACCCTCGCCACCGCGGTCAGCCAGGGGCGCTGCTGCTGCTCGACATCGACTCCTTCCACCTCGTCAACGACTCGCTCGGGCACGAGGCGGGCGACAAGTTGTTGGAAACGGTGGGGGCGACGATGCGCGACGAGTCGCGGGCGGAGGATCTGCCGGCGCGAATTTGCGCCGACGAATTCGGGCTTTTGCTGCAGCGAGCCACCCCCGCTCAGGCGAAGGGCGCCGCGGAGCGGCTGATCGGCCTGGTTCGCGAGCGGGGCAAGCCGGCGGTCGGCGCCAGCGTCGGAATCGCAACCTTCGGCGGCACCGCCGAGGCGGTCACCGCCGAAGGGCTGATGATCGCCGCCGACATCGCCCTCAGCGAAGCGAAGGAACAGGGCGGCGGCAAGGCGGTGGAAGCCGCCGGCGGGCCGAACCTGAAGCTGGCCTGGGCGGACCGGATCCGCGATGCGATCGACCGGGGCCGGATCGTTGTCTACGCGCAGCCGATCCTCGACCTCCGCAAGCAGTGCGTGGCGCGGGAAGAGCTGCTGGTGCGGATGCTCGACGACAACGACGAGGTGATCCCGCCCTCCTCGTTCCTGCCGACGGCCGAGCGATTGGGGCTGATCGTCGAGATCGACCGTCTGGTGCTGGCGAAAGCGATCGAGCTGGCCGGCCGCTCGCAGCCGATCGCCGTCAACGTCAGCGGCGCCTCGCTCTGCGACCCGCGGCTGATCGAGGACGTGCGGACGGCGATCGGCGACGGCCTCAACCCGGCCTGGCTCGACTTCGAGATCACCGAGACGGCGGCGATCTCGAACATGGACCACGCCCGCGCCTTCGCCCAGGCGGTCACGGAGATGGGCTGCGGCCTCGGGCTCGACGACTTCGGCACCGGCTTCAGCTCGTTCAGCTACCTGAAGGATCTGCCGATCCAGCACCTGAAGATCGACATCGAGTTCATCCGCGACCTGCCCTCCTCCCCCACCGACCAGCGCCTCGTCCAGGCACTGGTCCAGTTCGCGAAAGCGTTCGGTCAGGAGACGGTGGCCGAGGGAATCGAGGACGCCGAGACGCTGGCCTTGGTGCGGGCCTTCGAGGTCGACTACGCGCAGGGCTTCCACATCGGCCGACCGGCGCTGGTCGAGGGCGACCAGTTCGCCGCCACCGCCTGAGACGCCCGCGTTCTAGAGCCCGAGCGTCTTGGCGATGATGTTGCGCTGGATCTCGGAGGTGCCGCCGTAGATCGTCGAGACCAGCGAGGTGCGGACCAGGCGCTCCATGTCGTACTCGGAGGAGTAGCCGTAGCCGCCCATCATCTGCATCCCCTCGAGCGTCGTTCGCTTCGCGACCTCGGTGACGAAGAGCTTCACCATCGAGGCCTGCTGGGGGAGCATGCGGTCGGGGTCCTCGTCGACCATGGAGGCAACCCAGTGGGTCATCAGACGGGCGGCCTGGAGGTCGGTGGCGAGGTCGGCGATGCGGTGCTGGAGCGCCTGGAAGGAGCCGATCGGACGATCGAACTGGCGCCGCTCCTTGACGTAGAGCAGGAGGTCGTCGAAGGCGCGCTGGGCGATCCCGAGCATCGTCGCGGCCAGGATCAGGCGCTCGACGTTGAGCCCGGCCATCAGCTGCGTCCAGGCCTGGTCGACCTCGCCGAGCACGGCGTCCTCTGCGGCGGCGCAATCGGTGAAGTAGAGGTGGTTGGTCTCGCGGCCCCCCATCGTCTCGATCGGGACGATCTCCATCCCCTCGGCTTCGCGGGGCACCCAGATCATCGTCATCCCCTCGTGCTTGCTGCCGTCGCGGTTGGTGCGACAGACGACGAGGACGTGGTCGGAGATATGGGCGTTGGAGCAGAAGACCTTCTGGCCGTTGAGGACGAAGCCGCCGTCGACGCGCTCTGCCTTGCAGGCGAGGGCGCCGACGTCGGAACCGGCCTCGGGCTCGGTCATCGCGATCGCCTCGACCGAGCCGGAAGCGATGCCGCCGAGGATTGCTTCCTTCTGCGCCTCGGTGCCGAAGCGCTGGGTCGCGCCGGCGACGATCAGCGTCGTCGCGTAGCCGCCGATCGGGGCCAGGCCGCGGGAGGTCTCCTCCATGAAGAGACAGGCGTCGAGCATCGTGCCGCCGGAGCCGCCGTACTGCTCGGAGATCGTCACCCCGAGCCAGCCCAGCTCCGCCATCTGGTTGTAGATCTCGAAGTTGTGGTGCTCGCTGTAGCCGTCGGTCAGCCGCTCGCGCTGATCCGCGGTCCCGCACTCGCGGTCGCAGAAGTCACGAATCGCGTCGACGAAGTCCTCCTGCTCGTCGGTAAGGGCGAAGTCCACGGCGAGGAGCCTACCGAGGGAGGGAAGGCTTGGCTATGCAGCCAGAAAGCCCGGGACGGGACTTGAACCCGTGACCCCTTCCTTACCATGGAAGTGCTCTACCAACTGAGCTACCCGGGCGGGCTTGGTCGATGTTAGAGCCTGTCGGCGGGATCGGTCCTCAAGGGTCGAAATTCCTCAAGGCAATTGATCAGATGAACTTCGAGGGTTGGAAGCGGCAGTAGCGGAATTCGAAGTCGAGGACCTGGTTGTTGGCCTGGCGCGCGTTGCTGACGAGGCGAACCACCATCTTCTGGGCGCTGGTCGATTCGTCGTTGGCGAGCTTCCTGCCAACCGCTTCGAACAGTTGCACCTCGGTCTTCACGTAGCCCAGCCATTTAGTCAGCCTGGCGGAATCAGCCGGGGGTTTCGGCACCGCCAAGAGCTGTGCCCGGGTCCGCTTCAGGGCCCGAGCCGCGGCGAAGAACTTCTTCGAGGCGGAGTCGAGCTTGCCGGCCTTTACTTCCGCCCGCACCCCTTTGAGGATTTTTTCGTTGGCTTCCGTGTTCGCCTTGCAGATCGGTTCCACGGCTGCGACGTAGCTTTCCCGGGTCGCTTCCGCGGCCAGCGACGGCACCGCTCCGAGCAGCGCGATGACGGCGACGAACGACAAGATGAGCTTCTTCCCTGGCATCGGCTCTCTCTTCCTTTGGGCCACCCGCGTCGGCCCGGGTTCGTGCCGCCCGGTCCCTCCGAGCAGCGGCTGTGACAAATCATAGGCTCGCAGGTGAGGTCCATCGGCTTTAGGAACTGTTAATTGCCTCGTTGGCGCCGGCTAGCCCCAGCGGACTATCGTGAGTGGATGACCTCAACCAACCCCGCCGAGAAGCCGCTGGAACCGCTCTTCCCGCGATTGCCCGGTGGCCCTCGGCGGATGAAGGCGGACGAGGTTGCCCGCCATCAGAAGGATCGGCTCGAAGGGGCGATCGTCGAGGCAGTGGCGCGCCACGGCTTTGCCTCGACCACGGTCCGGGAGTTGGTGACTTTGGCCGGGGTCTCCAAGAGCACCTTCTACGACCACTTCGAGAGCAAAGAAGAATGTTTTCTCGCGACCTTCGACTCGATCGTCGGCGAGGTGGCGGAGGAAGTGGCGCAGGCTTATGCCGGTGACGGCGACGAGCGGGAGCGCCTGGTGGCAGCCCTCCGCCGCTTCATCGAGATCGTGGTCGAAAGGCCAGAGGACGCCGCCTTCGCGATCATCGATTCGCTGACGCTCGGATCGGCGGGCATCGCCCATCGCGAGAGGGCGTGGGAGGCCTTCGAGCAGGTGGCGCGCGAGTACTTCGACAACAACGCGTCCTCCCAGCCGGTCTCCGATCTCACCGTCCGCGCGATCATCGCCGGCATCAGCGGGGTCGTCTACCAGTACCTGCGCAACGGCAAGACGAAGGAGCTGCCCGGCGTAGTCGAGCCGCTGATCGACTGGGCCCTGAGCTACCAGGCCCCGGACACCGAGCTGGTGCGCCGGGGCGTCGTTGCCGCCGAACAGCCGCCTTCCCCCGAGGCCGGAGGCGAGGAAGAGGAAACCCTGGGATGGGAGGAGCCTCCGGATAGTCCCCTAAGTCGCGCTTCGCTCAGCCAGCGTGAACGGATCGTCCGCGCGGCCGCCAGAGTCGTCGTCGAGCGCGGCTACGAATCCCTCAGCATCCCCGCGATCTCGGCCGCCGCAGGCACCTCCAACCAGACCTTCTACGAGAACTTCAACAGCAAACGCGACGCCTTCATCGCCGCCTACGAGATCGCCTCGGAAAAGGCGCTGCGGATCTGCGTGGAGGCCTTCGAGAGTGGCGCCGACGGCCCGGCGTCGATCGGAGCGGTGCTGCGAGCGTTGACCGAGCACATCGCCCGGGATGAGATGTACGCGCGACTGGCGTTCCTGGAGATGATGACCGCGGGCCCCCCCGCTCTCGACCGATCCGAAGAGGTGATGAACGCGGTTCTCGCGTTCGTCGAAGCCCGCAAAGGGACGAAGGAGCTTTGGAGCAAGGTCCCGCGCGTGGTCCTGGAAGCGACCGCAGGGGGGATCTGGTTCGTGATCCAGCGCGAGGTCGCCCACGGCCGCGACGACTCGCTGCCCGGCAAGACCCCGGAGCTGGCACGGCTCGCCCTCCTGCCGGTAGCCCGCTAGCGGCTCAGCGGCGGGACGAGCTGCGCTTGCGGCGGCGCTTCCCGGCCGGCTCGGCGGCATCGCGCAGGGTCCGTTCCCCGGCTTTCTCCGTCGACTCGCCCATCGCTACCTGGAACATCGCCAGCAGCGCGTCGGAGGCGAGGGGACGCATCCGGTCGAGGGCCTCGCGCACCTTCGGCCAGTCCTCCTCCGGCCGGCCCGCCTTGTCGAACGGCTCCCAGATCTCGCGGACGAAGAGCTCGACGAAGATCCGGGCCACCTTCTCCGAGGAGCGCCGCAGCTGCTCCGCCGTCTCGACGGCGGCCTGAGGGGGGACGCCCAGCTCGATCAAGGCGGTCCCGGCCTGCTGCAGCCGGGGGCTGATCACCTCGATCTTGCCCTCGGGGAGCTGGCGGAGGATGCCCAGCTTTTCCGTTCGCGCGAGCAGCTTCGGGTCGAATTTCTCCACCCCCCAGGCCGCGGCCAGCTCGTCCATGTCGAAGATTTCCGGCGTCTCGTCCTCGAAGGGGGCGCGGACGGCTCGGGCGAAGTCGACCATCTCGCGGGAGGAGCCCTCGCTGCTCTCGAGCACGCGGCGGATCGCCTCCAGGTTGAGCCCCTCCGCCTGCATTTCACGGGTCAGTTCGATCCGCGCGACGTGGTCCTGGTTGTAGTAGCCGGTGCGGCCGTGGACCTCGGGCGGCGGCAGCAGGCCGCGGGTCTGGTGGGCGCGGATGTTGCGGATCGTCATCCCCGTCCGCCGCGCCAGCTCGCCGATCGTCATCTTGCCGTTCGGCGTGGCGCTCTGGCCTTTGGGAGTGCTCATCGGCCCATCGTAAGCGGGAAGCGCTGACCGTTCATCTTTTTCGCCGCGTCCGAGCAGAGGAAGGCGATCGCGGCGGCGACGTCCTCGGCCGGGGTGAAGGTCGGGAACTCCTCCTCCGGGTTCTCCTCCCGCATGCGCGGGGTGAGGATCGCATCGACGACGACGATGTTGGCGGTCGCGCCGCCAGGCTCGAAGCCGTCGGCGAAGGCGAGGGTCCAAGCCTCCGCGGCGGCCTTGGCGGCGGCGTAGGCGGCGTTGGCGTTGGTCGGCGCCTGGGCCTGCTTGGCGGAGACGAGGACGAAGCGGCCCCCGGCGCTGGCGACGAGCTGGTCGTGGAAGGCGCGGGTGGTGTGCTGAACGGTGCGGACGAGGAGGTCGTGGAGAAGCTCCCAGTCCGAGAGCGGCGCCTCGTGCAGCGGTTCGCCGCCGCGCCAGCCGCCAACGAGGTGGACGAGTCCGTCGACCCGCCCGAAGCGCTCGACCAGGGCGGCGCACCACGCCCGGGTGGCCTCCTCGTCGAGGAGGTCGACCGCGCGGCCGTCCCAGCGATCGGGCGGGAGGCCGAGGTCGGTGGCGATCGCGTCGAGCGCCGCCTGGTCGCGGTCGGTACCGGCGACGATGGCCCCGGCCCCGGCGAGCCGCTGCACGACCAGCGGCCCCAGGCCGCCACCGGCTCCAGCGATTGCGATCACGCGGTCGTCGAGCATCAGGGCATCTTTTCAGGCAGGAGAAGTGGACTATGAGGTGCGCAATGTTCTGTCTGCGACACCTGCCAGTATCGGGCCATGGAGCTGCGCCAGGCAAACCCGCGAAGGCAAGGAGACATCGGCGAGGGGATTGCGGCCTCCTGGCTGATGCGACAGGGATACGGCGTTTGGATCCCATTCGGGCACAGCCCCGACTGCGACCTGATCGCGCAGGAGGGCGACAAGCTCTTGCGCATCCAGGTGAAGACGTCAACCCTGCTCCAGAAGAACCGATGGATCGTCGCCACCTGCACCCGGGGTGGGAACCGCAGCTGGAACGGCGTCGTCAAGCGCTTGGAGAAGAAGAGCTTCGACTACCTCTTCGTCGTAGTCGGCGATTGGAGGTGTTGGTTCATCCCAGCGGCAGAAGTACATGGCCGCAGCGGAATCAGCCTGGGTGGCCCGAAATATTCCGAGTTCGAAGTGGGGGAGGCAGGATTCGAACCTGCGTAGGCATAGCCAACGCGTTTACAGCGCGTCTCCTTTAGCCACTCGGACACTCCCCCGAGCTGAGGATCAGAAGTCTACGGAACGGCTGGGGAGATCTGCGGCAAAGTGCTCTCAGCCCGTCGATGCTTCGAGCCGCGCCTTCATCTGCTCGTTGAAGGCGGTCAGGGCTGAGAAGGGGCGCATGAAGACGGTCAGCTCGCGGACGCGCCCCTCCTCATCGAGCTCGAGGAAGTCGATTCCCTCCAGCTCGCGGTCGCCGACGGTGGCCTTGAACCTGAGGACGACGGTGCCTCCCTCGGCCAGCTCGTCCGTGTAGGTGAAGTTCTCGAGGGTCGCGATCACGTGGGTGAGCACGGCGATCACCGTGTCGCGGCCTTCGAAGCCGCGGAACAGCACCGGGCTGTGGAGGACGACGTCCTCGCGCAGCGTCTCGGTGAGCAGGTCGAGGTCCTTGTTCTCGGCGGCGCGGCGGAATGGGTGCGGCTCGGCCATGCGCCCACTGTAGCTCCCCGCGGTGGAATACTCACGCGGTGCCAAGCGATCACTTCTGGTCCAGGTTCTCCAACTTCCTCGGGGCCACCGGCTTGCGAACCGTCGGCAAGCTGAATGCGCCGATCTACCGGCTGACCCGCGGCCGGGTGGGAGGCAAGCTCGGCAAGGCCCCGATCCTGCTGCTGACCACTACCGGTCGCAAATCCGGCAAACAGCGCACGGCACCGGTCCTCTACCTCGCCGACGGCGACAACTTCGTCGTCATCAACACCAATGCCGGCAACGAAAAGACGCCGGCCTGGTCGCTCAACCTGCGGGCTGATCCCAAGGCCACGGTTGAGGTCGGGAGCAAGCGCGTCGAGGTCCGGTCCCGGATCGCGGAGGGGGAGGAGCGTGCCGAGCTCTGGCGCCGGCACATGCAGCAGTACTCCGGCTGGGAGTTCTACGAGTCGAAGCTGGACCGCGAGGTCGGCGTCTTCGTGCTCGAGCCGCCGCGTTAGCGACTAGGAGGCTTCGCGGAGCATCTGAGCCTCGGGGAGACGCTTCAGCTTCTTCAGCGTGTTGTTCTCGATCTGCCGGATCCGCTCGCGGGTGACGCCGAAGGTGCGGCCGACTTCCTCCAGCGTCAGCGGTTCTTTGCCGGCGAGGCCGTAGCGAAGTTCGATCACCTGGCGCTCGCGATCGGGCAGCGCTTCCAGCGCCCTCTGCACGCCCTCCTTCTGCAGGTGCTCGCTCGCTTCCTCGAAGGGCTCCAAGACAGCATCGTCGGCGACGAAGTCGCCGAGCTCGGATTCGTCCTCGTCCCCGACCGGTTTCTCCAGCGAGACCGGCAGCTGGGCGACGCGAAGGATGTCGCGCACGTCGGAGACGGGCCAGCGCAGCTCTTCGGCGATCTCCGCCGGCTCCGGCTCGCGACCCAGTTTCTGCACCAGCTGGCGTTCGACGTGGGCGACCCGGTTCAGCTTCTCGACCATGTGGACGGGGATCCGGATCGTCCGCGCCTTGTCAGCGATCGCCCGCGTCACCGCCTGGCGGATCCACCAGGTCGCGTAGGTGGAGAACTTGTAGCCGCGGCGGTAGTCGAACTTCTCCACCGCCCGGATCAACCCCAGCGAGCCCTCCTGGATCAGATCGAGGAAGCCGAGCCCGCGGCCCAAATAGCCTTTGGCGATCGAGACGACGAGGCGCAGGTTGGCCTCGACCATCTGCCGCTTGGCGAGCATATCGCCGCGCTCGATCCGTTTCGCCAGTTCCACCTCCTGCTGCGCGGTCAGCAGGTCGACCTGGCCGATCGCCCGCAGGTAGAGCCGCAGCGAGTCGAGGCTGGGCTCGACCGTCAAGTCCAGCTCTTCCTTCTTCGTCCCGCCGGTGGCCTCGCCGCTGCGCTGGGCCTTGTAAGCGCTGACCCCGTCCTCGGCGATCACGTCGATGCCGTGCTCGACCAGGTGAGCGTGCAACTGGGAGACCTGTTCCTTGGTGATCTCCACCTCCTCGAGTGTCGAAGAGATCTGCTCGAAGGTGAGGTACCCGCGCTCGCGACCGGTGGCGATGAGGCCCTGAAGCTCCTCGATCTCACCGATCGGGCTGGTCTCCTCATCGCGCTCGACGACTTCAGGCGCGGTCTCCAACGGTTCGATACTCACTGCCTCCGCCTGCTCCCTCTCCCCTGGATTGCGGACGGCCGGCCCGGAAGCTCCGACCGAGCCGGATTATAGGCGGAAAAATCTCTCCATCGCCGAAACTCTTGGTTGCTTACTATTGGTTAGCCCGATGGCAAGCCATCCGACCGCCACCCCCGCCCTCCCCGACGTCCAAGGAGCCCTGCCGGCTACGCAGGTCAGCCTCTCGCGGGTCGGAGTCACCGGCGTCGAGAAGGTGATCCGGGTCAAGACCGACGGCGTCGAGAACCTCTTCTACGCCGGCTTCGAGTGCTTCGTCGACCTCAACCCCCAGCAGGCGGGAGTGCACATGTCCCGCTTCGAGGAGATCGTCGGCGAGGCGATCGACGAGGTGGTGCTGGGCGAGGCCTTCAAAGCCGAGGTGCTGGCCGCCCACGTCGCCGAGCGGGTGCGCGAGCGCCAGGGGGGAGAGCGGGCCGAGGTCTCGATCACCGCCCGCTATCCGGAGACGGTGAAGACGCCCGAAACCGGCAAGAGCACCCAGGAGATCTACGTCCTCTACGGCACCGCTGTCTCCTCGGCCCAAGGCACCCGCACCCTGACCGGGGTCGAGGCCCAGGGCATGACCGCCTGCCCCTGCGCGCAGGAAGCGGTTGCCGGCCTGGCCCGCGAGCGGCTGGCGTCCGACGGCTTCAGCGATGAGGAGGTCGAGCGGATCATCGAGCTGGTCCCTGTCGCCACCCACAACCAGCGCGGGATCGGCACCCTCTACGTCGGCTGCCCCGAGGGCGGCCCGGCCTGGATCGAGGCGCCAGAGCTGCTGCGGATCGTCGAGAGCTCGATGAGCTCGGAGATCTACGAGCTGATGAAGCGCTCCGACGAGCGCTCCGTGGTCGTCAAAGCCCACGAAAACCCCCGCTTCGTCGAGGACTGCGTGCGGGAGATGGTGCGACAGGTGGTCGAGGACTACCCCGACCTGCCCGAGGAGACCTTCGTCATGGCCCGCCAGGAGAACCTCGAGACGATCCACCGCCACAACGTCGTCGCCGAGCGTTACGGAACGCTGGGCGATCTGCGGGCGGAGCTGCGCGAGGGCCGGCATGAGAGTCACCACGTGACGATGCGTGAGTGGCTCGAGGCCCCTACCGCTTAGGGACTAAGCGCCCCCCGGTAGAGGGTGCCGGTATCCCTCTCCAGAATTGACCTCCCCTCCGCTTCCGCTCCGGGGAGAACATGCTGCGCGCTTACGCGCGCAGACCCCAGATTGCATATCGCCGAACATTCCTCCGAGGGACACCGGCACCCTCCTACGACAGCTCTCCGAGAGACGACGTTTCACCGAGTCCGCGGCAGTGCCCCGTATAGGTGTACTGGCGCGGACTCGGTGAAATTCGAGAGCTGTCGCCAGGAGGGATGGGTGTTCCCTTCCCGACCGGCGTCCTGATTTTCGCAGTGCCCGTCGGCGAGAGCTGGAGAGTTAACGGCGAAAATCCCAGGGAGGGAAGGGAGCACCCATCCCTCCCTACCGGCTACGCCGTCGACTTCGCCTTCCCCTTTGCCGCCGCCCGTTCGCGCTCCAGCGCCTCGATCCGTTTGCGCAGGCCGAAGAAGTAGTCGACGCCGCTGACGACGGTGACGGCCAGGGCGATGTAGACGAGGATGTCGACGCCGAGGGGGGCGGGGTTGGTGGCGATCAGGGCGATGATGGCGGCGATCTGGAGAACCGTCTTCAGCTTGCCCATCCAGCTGGCGGCGATGACGATGCCGCGCTCGGCGGCGATCGTGCGGAGGATCGTGACCGCGATCTCGCGGGCGATGATCACCATCGCCACCCAGGCTTCGAGGCGGCCGAGCGAGACCAGCGAGAGCAGGGCGCCGATGATCAGCAGCTTGTCGGCAAGCGGGTCCATCAGCTTGCCGAAGGTCGTCACCGCATCGCGGGAGCGGGCGAAGTAGCCGTCGAGGCCGTCGGTCAGCGCCGCCAGGGCGAAGACGGCGGCGGCGAGGGTGTCGCCGTTCGGGGTCTCCTCCAGCAGGGCGACGATCACCACCGGCACCGCGAGGATGCGCAGCAGCGTCAGTGCGTTAGGCAGATTGAGCGGGAACATCTTTTTCGGCGTCCTTCTTCGCGAAGTACTCCTCGCCCTCGATGCTTACCCGGGGCAGGAGGCGGTCCATCCAGCCTGGCAGCCACCAGGCGCGGTCGCCGAGCAGGACCATCACCGCCGGCACCAGCAAGCAGCGGACCAGGGTCGAGTCGATCGCGATCGCGACCGCGAGCCCGACCCCGAACTCCTTCACGAGCGGATCACCGTTGAGGACGAAGCTGGTGAACACGCAGACCATGATCGCGGCTGCCGAGGTGATCACCCGGCCGGTGTTGGCGAGTCCTTCGACCACGGCCCGGCGCGCGTCGCCGTATTTCTCGTAGTGCTCGCGCATCTGCGTCAGCAGGAAGACCTCGTAGTCCATCGAGAGCCCGAAGAGGATCGCGAACATCAACAGCGGCACGAAGCTGACGATCGGGATCGCGTGGTCGAGCCCGATCAACTCCGCGCCCCAGCCGAGCTGGAAGACGGCGGTGACGATGCCGTAGGCGGCCGCCACCGAGATCAGGTTCATCGCCGCCGCCTTGACCGGGACCAGCAGCGAGCGGAAGGCGACGAGGAGGACGAGGAAGCTGAGGGCGACGACGATCGCGATCATCAGCGGCAGCTTGTCGCCGATCTGGGTGGCGAGGTCGATGTAGCCGGCGGTCTGGCCGCCGACGAAGGAGCTCGCTTCGGTTCCCTGCAGGGCGCCCGGGACGATCGTCTCCCTCAGGTTTTCGACCAGCTCGACGGTGTCATCGGACCACGGCTCCGATTTCGAGATCACGGTGAAAACCGCCGTCGTCCCCGCTTTGTCGAGGGCCGGTTCGCCGACCGCGGCGACGTCGCCGGCGCCCCCGATCGCTTTCTCCAGCTTCGGCAGCACCTGCTGGGCTTCCGCCGGCGAGGTGAATTCGGAGGCGATCAACAGCGGCCCGTAGACGCCGGGGCCGAAGCCCTGGTCGAGCGCGTCGTAGGCCTGGCGCGAGGTCGTGTCCTTGGGCAGGGCGCTGACGTCGTTCTGGCCGAGATCGAGCTGGAGGAGCGGCAGCGCCAGGACGAGCAGGATCAGGAGCGAGACCACCGTGGCGGTCCCGGGGCGGGCCGAAACCCGTTCCGCCCAGCGCCGCCAGCCGTGCGGCTCCTTGTCATCCGGGTGGGTCTTGCCGAGCTTGACCCGCAACGAGTCGATCCGCGGGCCGAGGGCGCCGAGCATCGCCGGCAACAGCGTGGTCGCAGCGCAGACCGCGACCACCACCGCGACCGCGGCCATGAAGCCGAGCGTGGAGACGAGTGGGATGCCGGCGAAAGCGAGCGAGCAGAGCGCGATCACGACGGTGAAGCCGGCGAAGGCGACGGCACCGCCCGCGGTGGCGGTGGCGCGGGCGATCGACTCGCGCAGCTCCATCCCTTCGCCGAGCTGCAGTTTGTGGCGGGTGACGATGAAGAGGGCGTAGTCGATGCCGACCCCGAGGCCGATCATCGTCGCCAGCGTCAGGGCCACCCCGGGCACCTGCAGCACGTGCTCGAGCAGGCGGATGATCGAGAGCGCAACCAGAAGGCCGAGCACCGCCGAGACGATCGGCAGCATCATCGCCGTCGCCGTTCCGAAGGCGAAGAGCAGGATCACCACCGCGGCGGCAAGGCCGATCGCCTCGCTGGTCTCGGTCTCGGGTTTGGAGAGCTGCTGACCGACGTAGCTGCCGACCGAGGTCTCGAGGCCGGCGGCGCGGGCGGGCTTGGCCGCGTTGAGGATCCGCTGCGCCTGCTCTTCGTCGATTTCGCCCGGCCCGACGTTGAGGACGACGGGGATGTAGCCGATCGACCCGTCTTCGCTGAGGAAAGCGGCCCCTTTGGGGCTGAGCGGGCTGACGGCCGAGTTGACCTCGCCGAGTTCGTTCAGGCGCTTGACGGTTTCGTCCACCGCGCTCGCGTATTTGGACTCGGTCAATTTCCCCTTGGGCGCCTCCAGAACCAGGGGATTGCTGCCGTAGGCCTGTTCGGGCAGGTTGTCTTCGAGCAGTTCGGTCGCCGTCGTCGAATCCGTTCCCGGCAGCGTCAGGTTTTCGCTCGTCTTGCTGCCGGCCGCGTTGGCGATCGCGAGCAGGGCGATCGCGAGGACGATCCAGACGGCGATCACCGGCCAGTGGTGGCGGGAGCAGAAGCGACCGATCGCGTAGAGGGGGCCGGTCACTCCCCCATCATCTCCTCTGGGGCATCCGTTTCGCCAGTCTCGAACGCCTCTGGGATCAATTCGGACGGCCTGGCGCCGAGCAGGCGCCGGATCACGACCAGCCGTTGCGCCTGGTTGGCCGCCATCGCGGCGATCAGCGGCCGCGGCCAACCGATGGTCAGCCGGCCGACGGCGTTGAGCTCGGCGTCGATCGTCGCGCTTTCGAGCGTGTAGAGAAAACGCCAGGCGTCCTCCGGCGTCTCCAGCTCGGGCAAATCGATCGTTTCGGCGGGCGGGTCGGACTCCCCGTCGAGGCCGCGCAGCGTCTTCGTCGTCGCGTCGACGTGCTCCTGTTCCTGGGAGCGGAACTCGCGGGCAGTGGCGAGCTCGGCGCCCCGCAGCGCCGGCAGCACCTCGCCGTAGGCCTCGACCGCGGCGAGCTGCCGGGCGAGGATCTCGTTCAACACTCCGACGTCCGCGTCCTTGTCGACCGCGGAGTCTCCGTCGCCACCCCCGCAGGCGAAGAGCCCGCCGGTGAGGCCGGCGACGACGACCGCCAGCAGGAGAGCGCGGCGCACGCTGCCGCCGCGCGTGATTCGGTTCAGTGCCATGACGAGAAGGCGAAGCCTATGAGCTCCGGCAGCGGCCGGGCGCTGCAAGCCCTCGCCGAGGAGGTTCACCGCTGCCGCCTCTGCCCGCGACTGGTCGAGTGGCGCGAGGCGCAGGCGGCAAACCCGCCCCGGCGCTACCGCGGCCAGGAGTACTGGGCGCGCCCGATCTCCGGCTTCGGCGACCCGGAGGCGCGGGTCGTCATCGTCGGCCTCGCCCCGGCCGCTCACGGCGCCAACCGCACCGGCCGGGTCTTCACCGGCGACCGCTCCGGCGACTGGCTCTTCGCCTCCCTCCACCGGACCGGCTTCGCCAACCAGCCGCAGTCGGAGTGGCGCGGGGACGGACTCGAGCTGCGCGACGCCTACGTCACCGCCACCGTCCGCTGCGCTCCCCCCGCCAACAAACCGACGCCGGAAGAGCGCGACACCTGCCTCCCCTACCTGCAGCGCGAGCTGGAGCTACTGGAGCGATGCGAGGTGATCGTCGCCCTCGGCTCCTTCGGCTGGGACGGCTTCCTCCGCTCGGCCAGGGCGATCGGCGCGCAGGTGCCACGGCCGCGGCCCAAATTCGGCCACGGGGCCGAAGCTGAGGTCGGGGGCTGGCGGCTTCTCGGCTGCTACCACCCCAGTCAGCAGAACACCTTCACCGGCAAGCTGACGGTGCCGATGACCGATGCGATTTTCGAGCGGGCGCGGGCCTTGGTCGGATAAATCCAGCCGATTTCACTTTTTGCTGGAACTTTCTCCAGCGGTTGCCCGGTCTCTACTGCGCTGACGACCAAATAGGGGGAAGGGGAGCGCTTTGCGCAGACCGAGAATCAAGCGAACGACGGAGGAGATCGAAACCCCGGAGGGGGACATCTATCTGCTGCGACCAAGTGCCGACAACGACATCAGGATCGAGAAGCCCGATGCCGAGGAACGCCGGCTGCTGGCAGCGGTCAACGGCGACCGCACGCTCGAGGAGCTGCGGGCGGAGTTCGGCACCGAGGAAGTCGACGACCTGATCGCCCAGCTGCAGGAGCTGGAGGTGGTCGAGGACGCCGACGACGACAAGCTCCTCACGGCCGACGAGCTGGCGCGCTTCGACCGCCAGCTGCGCTACTTCAGCGACATCGGCAGCGGGATCACGCCGTCTGCCTGCCAGGAACAGCTGCGGGAGGCGAAGGTGGCGGTGCTTGGCGTCGGCGGCCTCGGCGGCTGGTCGGCCTGGGCGCTCGCCTGCTGCGGCGTCGGCGAGATGTGGCTGATCGACGGCGACCGGGTCGAGATCAGCAACCTCAACCGGCAGATCCTCTACACCGAGGCCGACATCGGCCTGCTCAAGGTGGAATGCGCAGCCGCCCGGCTGCGCTCCTTCAACTCCGCGATGAAGGTCACGACCGAGGCGCGGCGGCTGGAGAGCGAGGCCGACATCGCCGAGTTCATCGCCGGCTCCGACGTGGTCATCGACGCCGCCGACTGGCCCGCCCACGACATCGAGCGCTGGTGCAACTCCGCCTGCTTCGAGGCCGGCATCCCGTACATCACGATGAGCCACTTCCCGCCGGTCGCCCGGGTGGGCCCGCTCTACGTGCCGGGCGAAACCGGCTGCTTCGTCTGCCAGGAGATCTCCTACCGCCGGGACTACCCCCTCTTCGACATCGCGGTCGAACAGCGGCGGGCGAAACCGAGCCCGGCGGCGACCCTGGGGCCGGCCTGCGGGCTGATCGGTGGCCAGGTCGGGCTGGAGGTGCTGCACCTGCTGACCGGGCTGAGCAGACCCTCCACCCAGGGGGTGGCCCACATCATCGACCTGCGGACGATGGAGGTCAAACGGGAGCAGGTGGTCCCGGAGCCGGAGTGTCCGGTCTGCGGCGAGATGCCGCACGAGGCGCTGGCAGGAGAAGGGGTGCCGACCGGGTAGCTTCCGGCAATGCGGTTCCCCGCCTCCCTCTTGCTCGTCGTTCTGCTCGCGCTGCCGAGCGGCTGCGGCGACTCCTCAGAGGAGACGAATACCCCCACCGCCCCCGCCCAGCGCAGCGAGGCCGGGATGCGAGAAGTGCGCCTGGCCTGGGAACGGAACCCGGACTGCAAGCCGCCGCGGGGGGCGTCGCGCTGGGGGTGCTCGGTCGGCTCCTACCGCTGCCAGGGCGTGGTCAGCGGCCGGGGCTGGTCGATCTCCTGCTCGAAGCCGGGGCGCTCGCTCCGGTTCACCGTGCCGCGCGACTAATCGGAGCCGCGGCGCGCAAGGCGACTGGCGGGGTCGAGAAACAGCACCAGCCAGAGCAGGGTCGCGAGGCCCGGCGAGACGAAGGCGAGCGGGATCGTGAGCAGGAAGATGCCGGCGATGTAGGCGCCGCGGATCTGCGCTTCGCGATGCGCGCGATCGCCCATTTTCGTCAGCCCGCGGCGGCGGGCGTAGGCGCTCATCACCTGCCCGAGCACGACCACGAGCGCGAGGTTGACCGAGTAGACCACCACCGCGGTGGTGGTGCCGCCGTACTCGCCCAGGACCTCGCTGCTGAAGGGGATGAGGACGATCCAGCCCAGGTAGAGCATGTTGAGCCCGATCAGCCGCCCGTCGAAGGCCTCGACTTCGGAGAAGAACCGGTGATGGACGAGCCAGAAGCGGCCGATTACGGCGAAGCTGATCCCATAGGCGAGGAGATCTTCGCGCAGGTTCCAGATCGCGTCGTCGATCTGCCCCTCGGTCAGCCCCTTCTCGATTCCGAGGTTGAGGACCAGCAACGTGATCGCGATCGAGAAGACGCCGTCGCTGAAGGCGACGATGCGGCCGAACTCGACCTCGTTCTCCGCCCGCTGCTTGATCGCCCCCTCGCCGGCCACCCGGGGATCATCTCCTCCGGCCGCGACGGAACCGAGACCCGATCCTCCTAGAATGTCCCGAGCGCGCCGGCGTAGCTCAGTTGGTAGAGCACTTCATTCGTAATGAAGGGGTCACCGGTTCAAGTCCGGTCGTCGGCTCTCGTCAGGCGCGTGCCTCGACCTACTTTTTCTTTTTCTGCCTTCGTTCCAGCACTTCGCCAAAGGCTTTCTCGATTTCGGTGGTGAGGGTGAGGCGGAAGGTGGCGTTGAGGGCGTCGAAGGCGAGGGGGCGGAGGCGGCCGATCGCGGCGATGATCTCCTCCCAGCCCTCCTCCGGGCGGCCGGCTTCGTCGAACGGCTTCCAGACCTTCTCGACGAAGAGCTCGACGAAGGTGCGAGCCGAGGACTGGGCGTTGCGGTTGAGCTTCTCGATCGCCGCCAGGGCGTCGGGGAGGTCGATGCCCATCGCCATCACTTCCTCGGCGGCGCGGATCAGGGCGGGGCTTGGAGCTTCGTAGCGCTCTTCGCCGAGGTCGACGAGGAGGCCGAGCTTCTTCGCTTTCTCGATCAGCTTGTCGTCGTCGGTGCCGAACTTCTCGACCAGCTCGGCGCGCTCGTAGACCTCGGGCTGCTCGGTCGCGAAGGGCGCGGTGACGGCCTGGCGCAGACCGACGAAGCGGTCGGCGTCGGCCCCGTGCTCGCCGATCAGCCGCGAGATCGCGCTCAGCTTGAACCCCTCCGCCTGCATCTCCTGAATCAGGCGCAGGCGGGCGACGTGCTCGGGCCCGTAGTAGCCGACCCGGGCGCGCACCTCGGGCGGCGGCAGCAGGCCGCGGGACTGGTGGTTGCGGATGTTGCGCACCGACATCCCGGTCTCGTAGGCGAGCTGCTCGACGGTGAGCTCGGCCTCGGAGGAGCCGGAATCGGCTTTGGGATCGGCTTTCTCGGCCATCTGTGATGAGTCTACCTTGAGAATGTAACCTCGTTTGAGGTAACGTTTATTTGGGAACAGTCTTCTTGCAATCCACCCAAGGACTTCTTATGAACCTCGACTTCGGAACGATCTTCGCCGCAGCCGCCCCACCCGCGGGTGGCGCCGAGATCCTCCAGATCACGATTGCCACCTTCGGCGCGACGATCCTCACCTGCGCGCTCCTCTACCTCGGCTTCGGCCACCGCAGCGGCCGCGTCCAGGTCCTGCAACGCCTCGCTGACCGCGGTGAACGACTCTCCGGCATGCCCGGTTGGGTCGTCTTCCCCTCGCTCGTGGCGACGGTCTCCCTGATCACCGCCGTGATCGGCATGTACTGGGACATCGCCCTCCACATCGACAACGGGCGCGACGCCGGCCCCCTCGCCAACCCCGCCCACTACTTCATCCTCGCCGGCCTCTTCGGCATCTTCAGTGCCGGCTTCTTCGCCATGGTCCTGCCCCGCGAGCGCCCCAGCTCGGTCGCGATCCGCCTCGGGCGCGACTGGTACGCCCCGCTCGGCGGCGTCCTCATCTGCGCCTGCGGCGCCTTCTCGCTGATCGGCTTCCCGCTCGACGACGTCTGGCACCGGCTCTTCGGCCAGGACGTCACCCTCTGGGGCCCGACCCACCTGATGCTGATCGGCGGCGCCGCGATGACCCTGGTCGGGATCGCGGTGCTGACGGTCGAGGGCCTGCGCTCGAACGCCTCGGCAGAGACCCCGGTCGAGGAGCTCCTGCACACGAAGATGCTCCGCGCCATCGCCCTCACCGGCGGGCTGATGCTGGGCCTCTCCACCTTCCAGGCCGAGTTCGACTTCGGCGTCCCCCAGTTCCAGCTGATCTTCCAGCCGATGCTGCTGATGCTGGCCGCCGGCGTGGGCCTGGTCCTCGCCCGCGTCTACGCCGGCCCCGGCGCCGCCCTTGGCGCGGCCGTCTTCTTCATCCTCATCCGCGGCGGCCTGGCGCTGCTGGTCGGGCCGGCTCTCGGCCAGACGATGCCCCACTTCCCGCTCTACCTCGCCGAGGCGGCGGTGGTCGAGGCGGTCGCCCTCTTCGTCTGCACCCAGCGGCGGCCGCTGCGGTTCGGCCTCTTCGCCGGGATCGGGATCGGCACCGTCGGCCTCGCCGCCGAGTGGGGCTGGTCGCATCTCTGGATGCCGCTGCCCTGGCCCGAGTCGGCCTTCCCGGAAGTCGCGATCGTCGGCCTCGCCGCCGCGATCGCCGGCTCGACGATCGGGGCCTGGATCGGCACCCATCTCTCGCCGACCCCACCCAAGCGGTCTCCGCAGTTGCGCCGCGCCGCCGTCTGCAGCGCGGCCGTCCTCGCCGCCCTGGTCGCCTACGGCCTCTACACCCCGACCCAGCAGGGCGTCAGCGCCCAGGTCGCACTGAAAGACGTGGGCGGCCCGGCCGGTCGCGAGGTCGAGGCCACCGTTCGCCTCGACCCGCCGGACGCTGCCGCCGACGCCGAGTGGTTCGACGTCACCGCCTGGCAGGGAGGCGGCCTCGTCGTGGCGCCGCTGGAGCGAATCGGCAACGGCGTCTACCGCAGCACCGAGCCGATCCCGGTCCACGGCAACTGGAAGGCGATGATCCGCCTCCACGACGAGAGCTCGCTTACCGCGCTGCCGATCTTCCTGCCGCGCGACGAGGCGATCCCGGTCGGCGAAGTCCCGGCACCGGCGCAGTTCACCCGCCCCTTCAGCGACGAGCATCAGCTGCTGCAACGCGAGTCGAAAGGCGGCCCGGCGGTCCTCACCGCCATCGCCTACTCGACCGTTGCCGCGATCGCGCTCTCGCTGCTGGCCCTCCTCGCCTGGGCCCTGCACCGGCTGGCGGTCGGCCTGCGGCCGGCACCGCGGGGGCGGCGAATCCGGCTGCCCGGCGTCTTCGGCTTCCAGCAGGGCGGCGGCAGGTGATCCTGCCGCTCGCCCATCACCCGATCCTGGTCTCACTGCCGGTCTTCGCGCCGGCCGTGGTGATCGTCCTCTTCCTCATCGTCCACCGCCTGCGCGAAGGCCGGCGGTGGGAAGAGGAAGAGGCCTAAGTCCGCGAGACCGCAAAATTGGTCCCTCGAGGACCGTTTTTGCGGTCTCGCGATCTGGATGCCTCGATCGCCTCAGCGTAGGGGCCGTGGAGGGTCGAGCGCGGGGGCGGGATCTCTACGCTGTATGCCTCCCGCATCGCCTCGGCGAGCGCTCGCTTGAAGGTCGGGCCGTGCCAGGCGTGGGCTTCCTTCGCCCGGCCGACGTGGAGGTGGACCAGCTCGTGCAGCAGCGTCTCCAGCACGTCCCCGGGGCGAATCCCGGGATAGGCGGTGACCGAGAGCCGGAACTGGCTGGGAACGGCGAAGCCGAGGCGGTTGGGACGGCGACGCGCCCTTCGCACCTTCAGCTGCGGCCGCCGCCCCGCCAGCGGCCCGTCGGCAAAGACCGGCAACCCGCGCAGGCGGTCCATCTCCTCGTCGAGGGCTACCCCGGCGACGAGGTAGTAGCTCAGAGCTGGCAACGCGGGCACCAGTAGGTGGTCCGGTTGGCGTCGCCCTGGCCGCGCGAGGAGATCGGGCCGCGGCAGGAGGGACAGGAGCCCTGGCGCCGTTTGTAGACGCGAAAGCGGTGGCGGCCCCCGGTCTCGACCGCAGCCTGCATCTGCCTGCGCGCCGCCTCGAGGACCTCGTGCAACTCCTCGTCGGAGACTTCGCCGACCGGCCGCCAGGGATCGACGCGGGCCGCGAAGCAGGCCTCGCTCTTGAAGATGTTGCCGATGCCGGCGACCAGGCGCTGGTCGAGGAGGACGTCGCCGAGGCCACGGGCCGGATCGGCCCGCATCGCGCCGATCACCGCATCGGCGTCGAACTCCACGGCGAGGATGTCGGGGCCGAGGCGGACGATCTGCGGGTCGCGCCGCAGGCGGCTGGTGGTCGTCACCCGCAGGGTCGGCCCGCCGAACTGGACCGCGTCCCATTCGCCGTTGGAGAGAACGGCCCAGGCCGAGGAGCGGGGCCGGCGCCAGCGCGCCCGCGGCCGGTAGAAGTGCCAGCCGCCGCTCATCCCCAGGTGGCTGTGCAGGGAGAGGTCGCCGAAGCCGAGCATGAGGTGCTTGCCGTGGGCCTCCACGCTCTCCAGGGTGAGACCGTCGAGCCGTTCGACGTTCGCCGCCTTCCCGCGCGGATTCGGCGCCGTCGCCGCCACCGTCTCCCCTTCCAGGGTCGCTTCGAAGCGGCGCGCCAGCCGCAGGATCGTGTCGCCCTCTGCCACTCCCCCATGATGCAGATCCGCCCAGGTGGGTAGAGATGAGGCATGTTCCGCCGCGCCGGGATCGACCCCAAAGCCCGCCAGGTCGCGCTCCAGATCGGCGCCAGCCGGGTGGCGATGGGCGTCGGGATCTTCTTCGCGACCCGGCCCGCCGTTCGCTGGCTGGGCTTCGGGGAGCCGGGGCCGACGGGGCTGGCGCTGGCGAAACTGGGCGGCGGCAGGGACATCGCGATCGGGGCGCTGACGCTGGCGGCCCGCGACGACCGTCAGATGCTGCGCACCGCCCTCCTCATCTCCAGCGCCTGCGACCTCACCGACGCGGTGGCGCTGGGGGCCTCCGCCCGCCATCCGGAAACCCGCAAAGCGGGCATCGGCGGGGTCTTGTCCGGCGGCATCGCAGCCGCCGCCGGCTTCTGGGCCTGGCGTCGCCTGGGCGGCTAGCTCGGCGAGCCGTTGCTCGACGCCGGGGCCCCGCCCTGGAACTCGTGCGACTCGATCACCCGGTCGATCAGCCCGTACTCAACCGCGGCCGGCGGCTGGAAGAATTTGTCGCGTTCCATGTCCCGGGTGATCTGCTCCTCGGGCTGGCCCGTGTGCTTGACGTAGATCTGGTCGAGGCGCTTGCGCAGCGCGAGGATCTCTTTGGCGTGGATCTCGATGTCGCTCGACTGGCCTTCGAAGCCGCCGCTCGGCTGGTGGATGAGGATGCGGCTGTTGGGCAGCGCCATCCGTTTCCCTTTCGCTCCACCGGTGAGGATGAGCGATCCAGCCGACATCGCGATCCCGTAACAGATCGTCTGCACGTCGGGCTTGACGAACTGCATCGTGTCGTAGATCGCCAGGCCCGCGTAGGCGGAGCCGCCGGGCGAGTTGATGTAGAGGCTGACGTCCTTCTCGGGGTCCTCGGCCTCGAGGTGCAGCAGCTGGGCGATGATCAGGTTGGCGAGGTCCTCGGTGACGGGCTCGCCGAGGAAGACGATCCGCTGCGCGAGCAGGCGGCTGTAGATGTCGAAGGAGCGCTCGCCGCGAGCAGTTTGCTCGACGACCATCGGTACCAGTGGCATAGGGCCTCTTTCCTAGTTGGCGTCGGAGTTGTACTTATAGCCAACGCCACGCACGGTCAGCACCAGCTCGGGCTTCTGCGGGTCGCGCTCGACCTTCTGGCGCAGGTTGGAGATGTGGACGTCGCAGGCTCGCTCGTCGCCGTCGAACTCGGTCTGCCACAGCTCCTCCATGATCTGGGCGCGGGAGAAGACCTCGCCGGGACGGGCGACGAGCAGGCGCAGCAGCTGGAACTCGGAGCGGGTGAGGTTGACGGGCACGCCGCGGACCGTGGCGACATGGCGGACGAGGTCGATCGAGACCGGCCCCGACTCGATCTTCACCGCCTGGGCGAGCGGGGCGCGGTCGAGTTCGCGGCGGCGCAGCTGCGCCCGCACCCGGCCCAGCAGCTCGCGCACCGAGAACGGCTTGGTGACGTAGTCGTCGGCACCCACCTCCAGCCCGACCACCTTGTCGACCTCGGCGTCTTTGGCGGTGAGGACGATGATCGGGACGGCGCTGCGCGAGCGGACGTCGCGGCAGATGTCGAGCCCGCTCGGCCCCGGCATCATGATGTCGAGGATCAGCAGGTCGTAGGGAACGCCGTTGCCGAGCAGCGCCGCCGCCTCGTCGCCGTCGGCGGCCGGCGTCACCTCGAAGCCCTCCTGGGCGAGCGCATAGCCGACCGAGTCGCGGACCGACGGCTCGTCGTCGGCGATGAGGATGCGGCCGCTGCTCATGCCACCGGCGTCGGGCTCGGTTGTGCGACCGGGAGGCGGACCCAGAAGGTGCTCCCCTCCCCCTCCACCGACTCGGCGCCGATCCGGCCGCCCATTACGTCGACCATCCGCCGCGCGATCGCCAGGCCGAGGCCGAACCCCTCCTGCTTGCGCGACTCGCTGCGCCGGTAGAAGCGCTCGAAGACGCGCTCGAGCTCCCCGGCCGGAATGCCGGTGCCGGTGTCGATGACCTCCAAGATGACCTCGCCTTTGCTGTCATGGCGGCCGCGAACGGTAACGGTGCCCGGCGGGGGCGTGTTCTTATAGGCGTTGGTGAGCAAGCCGATCATCACCTGCCGCAGCAGCGTCGGGTCGCCGGTGGCGGTCAAATCGGACTCGACGTCGACGACGAGCTCGACGTGCCGCGGCGTCTCGCAGGCGGCGACGACGTCGCGGACCGCCAGCGGCACGTCGACCAGTTCGCTCTCCGGAGCTCCACGCGACTCGACCCGCGCCAGGGTCAGCAGCGACTGGGTGAGGCGATTCATCCGCTCGGCGTCTTCGCCCAGCCGTTTGAGGAAGTGGTCGCGGTCCTTCGGGTCGTTCTTGGCGCCGCTCTGCAGCACCTCGATCGCGCCGGAGATCCCGGCCAGCGGGTTGCGCAGCTCGTGCGCGGCGTTGGAGACGAAGTCGGCTTCGGCCAGCTCGCGGCGCAGCTCGTCGGTGCGGTCGCGAATGACGGCGAGCACGGCCCGCTCGTCGGGCAGCGAACGAGCGGTCATCGCGTAGGCGCGGTCGCCGATCCGCAGCGCCGGGTGGGCGGAGAAGCCGACCTCGGCGGCACGGTGGAGCTGCGGCCGGACCACCTCCGGCGGCTGCCCGGACTCGTCGAGCAGGCGGTCGGCGGCTTTGTTGTGGAACCGCACCGGCCCTTCGTAGTCGACGACCATGACCACGTCGGTGAGGCCGTCGAAGATCGCCGCCAGCTTGTTGCGGTCCGAGGAGAGCACCCCGAAGCTCTCCTTCAGCGAGGCGCGCATCGAGTCGAGGGCGCGGGCCAGGTCGCCGATCTCGTCCGGCCCCGAGGTGTTCAGGGGAGCGTCGAAGGAGCCGCCCGCCATCTCGCCGGCGGCGCGCGCGAGCCCGACCACGCGGTGTGAGATCGCAACCGCGATCAGGAAGCCCGCGAGGACGCCGATCATCGCCGCCGCGATCAGCGCCTGCACGTTGTCGCCGAAGAAGTAGACCGCCGCGGCGGTGATCAGGCTGACCGCGGCGAAGGCGCCGGTGAGCCAGAGGCGCATTCCGATCCGCAGGCCGCCAGGATCGGACCCGGTCGAATTCTCGTTAACGCGACGCATGAAGATTTACTAACACAATCCTCTTCCCGTCGTGGCATATCGGGCATTTCCCCGCCTACATGGGAGAATCGATCCGTGCGGACTCTCGTCTTCATTCCCGCCTGGAACGAGGAGGCCTCGGTGACCGAAGTGATCGCCGAGGTGCGCAAGGCGCTGCCCGAGGCCGACATCCTCGTCGTCGACGACGGCTCCACCGACGCCACCGCCGAGCGCGCCCGCGAGGCGGGTGTCCTGGTCGCCTCGCTGCCCTTCAACCAGGGGCTGGGGGCGGCGCTGCAGACCGGCTACCTCTACGCGCTGCGCAACGGCTACGACGCCTGCGCGCACCTCGACGCCGACGGTCAGCACCCGGCCGAGGAGGTGGCCCGCCTGCTGGCGGAGATCACCGCCGACCGCGCCGACCTGGTGATCGGGTCGCGCTACCACGCCGGCGCCGTCTCCTCCACGGGCGATTACCGCGCCTCCTTCTCGCGGCGGATCGGGATCAGCGTCTTCCGCTTCGGCCTCACCCTCGCGACCCGCCAGCGCTTCACCGACACGACCAGCGGCATGCGGGCGGCGAACCGCCGGGTGATGGCGCTGTTCAGCCAGCACTACTCGCCGGACTTCGCCGAGATCGAGTCGCTGCAGCTGGCGGTGCGGCAGGGCCTGCGGGTCGAGGAGCTGCCGGTGCGGATGCTGGAGCGAGCCGGCGGCACCTCCTTCCTCACCCCGGTGCGCTCGGCCTTCTTCATCTTCAAGGGGCTCGTCGTCCTCCTCGTCGGCCAGTTCCGGCCCCGGCAGGCGGAGGCGGAGCGATGACGGCGCCGCTGGCGGCGGCGGGCGAAGCCGGTCAGGTCCACCTCACCTCGCAGACGCGAATCGTCGCCGCGGTGATCGCGATCTTCTTCATGCTGCTGATCCTCGACCTGATCCGCCGCGACCGCCTGCAGGAGCGCTACAGCGTGATCTGGTTCGTCGCCGGGCTCGGCATGCTCGCCGGGGCCGCCTTTCCCGGGCTGCTGGAGCTCGTCGCCGACCTGATGGGCGTCCGCAACACCAACGTCGCCCTCTTCTCGCTCGTCCTCCTCCTCCTGCTCGGGCTGGCGCTCAACTTCAGCGTGATCATGTCCCGCCAGGCCGCCCAGATCACGCGGCTGGCGCAGGAGCGGGCGATCGAACAGGCCAAGCAGCAGTCGCCGCAGAACGGGAACGGCTCGTCAGCTCAGCAGACTCTCGAGGCGGAAGAAAAGCGCCTCGAGGGCTAACTCCTCGTTGACGTTCAGATTGAGGCCACGGCGGGTCTCTTGAACCAGCTCGGCGCCGCGGCGGGCCTTGGCGGGATCGAGGCCGGCGGCCTGGTCCCGCAGTCGCTCGAGGCGGTCGCGGTTGAAGACGACCTCCTCCGCCCCGGAGGCGGTCGCCGCCAGGTCGCGCAGCCAGGCGGCGCAGAGCTCGAAGCCGAGATCGAGGATCTCGGTGCGGCGGCGGCGACCTACCCTTCGAGCACTGTCGGTTACTTCTTTGGCGCTGCGTTTGATCCCGGCCTTCGCCTCCTCCTCCAGCGCTTCGCGGGCCTCGGCTTCGGTGTCCGCACCCGCCTTCTGGGCCCGGTCCAGCAGCGCTTTCCAGAGGGCGCTCGCGCACTTCCCCTCCAGCGCTGCGGCGACGCAGCGCTCGGCCTGGGCACGGAGCTCCCGGCCGTCCTCGGTCAGCAGCAGCCGCGCCCGCTCGAGGTCGCCGGCGGCGAGCCGGGCGGCGGCGGCGACCTCCTCGGCCGGCGCCCCTTCGGCCGCGAGCTCGGCTTCGAGCACCTCCGCCGGCAGCGAGGCGAACTCGATCGCCTGGCAGCGTGAGGCAACCGTCTCCAGCAGCCCCTCCTGGTCGGAGCTGAGCAGGATCAGGTGGACGAACTCGGGCGGCTCCTCCAGCGTCTTCAGCAGCGCGTTCTGGCTCTCGTCCCGCATCGCCTCCGCCGCCTCGATCACGAAGACCCGCTTGCCGCCTTCGAAGGGACGGTAGGCGGCGGCTCGGATCACCCGCTCACGCACCTCCTCGACCATGTGCTGGGCACCGCGGGGGGCGAGCCAGACCAGGTCGGGATGGGGCGAGGGATCGAGCAGCGCCCGCCGTCGCGCGTCCCCGGGATCGGCGGCGGCGGCGGCGAGCACCTCCGCCGCGAAGGCCCTGGCGGCGGCGCGCTTGCCGGCGCCCTGCGGCCCGCGGAAGAGGTAGGCGTGCGAGGGCTCGGCGGCGAGCGCGGCCGTCAACGCCACCCGCGCCCGGGCCTGGTGCTCGGTCGCCTCAAGCAGCGCCGGTTCGCTCACGCACGGCCTCCATCACCCGCTCGTGGACCTCCTCGACGCTGCCGGTGGCGTCGATGACGACGACGCGGTCGCTGGCGATCACCGCGATCTCCTCGTAGGCGGTAGCGACCTCCCGCTGCAGCCCCACGCCCTCCTGCTCGAAGCGGTCTTCGCCCTCGGCGCGCCCGAGGCCGGTCTCCGGGTCGATCCGCAACAGCAGCGTCAGGTCGGGCCAGAGGCCGTCGGTTGCCGCCTCGCAGAGCCCGATCACCTCGCCGACCCCGAGGCCTCGCGCCGCTCCCTGGTAGGCGACGCTGGAGTCCGAGAAGCGGTCGGCGACCACGTACCGGCCCGCCTCCAGCGCCGGGCGGATCACCCGCTCGGTGAGGTCGGCGCGGGCGGCGAGGAAGAGCATCAGCTCCGCCAGCGGCTCCAGCTCGAGCCCGGGATCCGCCAGCAGCTCGCGGATCCGCTCCGCCGCATCGGTCCCACCCGGCTCGCGGATCGCGACCGCCTCGGCGCCGAGTGCCTCGACGAGCAGGCGCGCCTGCGTGCTCTTGCCCGACCCGTCTACTCCCTCGAGGGAGATGAACAACGGCGGCGGCCTCAGCTTTTCGCGCCGGCTTTGGCGCGTTTGCGCTTGCGGGTCGCGGTGTCGGCTTTCGACGCTTTGACTTTTTTCTTTTTCGGCGCGGCGTCCTCGTCGCCCTTCGGCGGCGCCTTCTTGTCCATCGCCGCTTTCGCGGCTTTGGCGGCTTCGCGCTCGGCCCGGCGTTTCTTCATCTCCTGCATCGACTCGCAGTCATCGTTGAGGCAGAGGTTCCAGGGCCGGCCGCGGAACGGCTGCACTTTGAGCCGCGGGGTGCGGTCGCAGATCGAGCAGCGCTCCTCGAGGCGGAAGACGTCGCCGCGCTGGGGCAGCGGGAAGGTCTGGTCGCAGGAGTCGGGATCGTCGGCGGTCCAGCCGCTGCAGCCGACGAACCGTTTGCCCGATTTTTTCGCGCGGATGATCCGCAGCATGTTCGGCGAGCCGTCCTCCTTGGTGCGTCCGGCTTCTTCGCAGACCTTGCAGGGGCCGAGGATGCGGTCCTCGTCCATCCCTTTCCAGATCACTTTCGCCAGGTCTTCGCGGCTGGTGTCGATTTCGTCCCAGGTCTTGTGCAGGAGGTCGCGGCTCTCGCCGACGACGGCGCCTTTGGTCATCTCGCCGGCGGCGATCCGGTCCATCTCCGCCTCCAGCTGGGCGGTCATCTCCGGCGTCGCCATCGCCGGCACGTAGTTCTTGAACGCCTCGTAGAGGGCGATCCCGGTCTCGGTCGGGATCGGCGGGTTGCTGTAGACGTAGCCGCGGTCGAAGAGCTTCTGGATGATGTCGGCGCGGGTCGCTTTGGTGCCGAGGCCGCGCTCCTCCATCATCTCGATCAGTTTCGCCTGCGAGATGCGGCCCGGGGGCTGGGTCTCCTTGTCGACCACCCACGGCTCGCCCTCCAGCTGCAGGGTCTGGCCCTCCTCCAGCTTCGGGATCTCCTCGTCGGCGGAGCGGGCGTAGGTGTAGATCGCGGCGTAGCCGGGGTCGACGACGACCGAGCCGCGGACGAAGTAGGTCTCCGAGCCGGCCTCGATGTCGGCCCGGGTCGACTCGGTGATCATCGGCGGGCTGAAGGTGGCGAGGAAGCGGCGGACGACGAGCTCGTAGACCCGCCGCTTCGGGCCCTCGAGGGCGCCCGGGTGGACCGCCTGGGTCGGGTAGATCGGCGGGTGATCGGTCGTCTCTTTTTTGCCGCGGGTCGGTTTCAGCTCGCCGTCGAGCAGGCCGGAGGCGGCGGAGAACTCCTTGATCCGGACCAGTGAAGAGACCAGCTCGCGCACCGGCAGCGAGCTCGGGTAGACCGTGTTGTCGGTGCGCGGGTAGGAGATGAAACCGTCCATGTAGAGGTCCTCGGCGATCCGCATCGCGCTGGCGGGCGTGATCCCGAGCCGGCTGGAGGCGTCAGTGCTGAAGGCGGTGGTGTTGTAGGGGGTCGGCGGCTTGCGGGTGTTCTTCCGCGCCGTCACCGCCTTCACCGTGCCGGGGCTGGAGGTGCCGGCAAGCGCCGCGTCGGCCTCGGCTTTCTCCCAGAATTTGTCGACTTTGTGGTGGGTCTCGAAGCTGCCGTCGGGGTGGTCGAACTTGGCGAACACTTCCCAGAACGGTTTCGCCACGTGGGCGCGTCGTTCCATCTCGCGCTCGACGATCAGGCCCAGGGTCGGGCTCTGGACGCGGCCAACCGAGAGGAAGTTGGAGCCGAAGCGGCGGCTGGCGAGGGAGACGGCGCGGGTCAGGGTCGCGCCCCAGAGCAGGTCGATGTCCTGGCGAGCGGCGCCGGCGTTGGCGAGCGGGTAGGAGAGCGTGTCCAGCTCGTTGAAGGCGCGCTCGATCTCTTCTTTGGTCAGGGCGGAGTAGCGGGCGCGCTGGATCTCCAGGGTGCCGTCGGCGGTGCCCTCGCGGGAGCCGAGCTCCGGGTTGGAGTCGAGCATCTCCTCCAGCGCCTCCAGGCCGATCAGCTCGCCCTCGCGGTCGAAGTCGGTGGCGATCACCAGCTCGTCAGCCTCTTTGGCCAGTTTCTTGATCGCTTTGACGACGTTTTTGTCGGTCGGCTGCTTGATCAGCTCGGCGTCGATCAGGTCGTGCAGGTCCGTCTTCTGCCAGTTCGAGTAGTCGTCGGGGAAGGCGGGGCCGAGGACGTGGCCCTTGAGGCCGACCGTCATGTGCTCGTTCCCTTCGCCGTCGGTCCAGGTGTAGAAGGGGACTTTGAAAGTTTTGTCAGCACTGTTGGTGCCGCCGCTGAGGGCTTCGGCGATCTTCTTGGCGCTGTTGTTCTTCTCGGTGACGATCAGTCTCATGGGGCGGCGAGGGTAGCAGGGGTCTGCGGCTGTCCCCGGATCTCTCCTGAGTAGGATCGTCCGCCTGATGAGGTGTCTGGTCACCGGCGGCGCGGGGTTCATCGGCTCGAATTTGGTCGACGCCCTGCTCGCGCGCGGCGACGAGGTGGCGGTGGTCGACGACCTCTCGACCGGGCGTCGCGTCAATCTCGAGGGAGCGCTGGCAGCGGGAGCAGAGCTGGCCGAGCTGGACATCCGCGACGGCGAGACTCTGGCCCAACTGGTCAGCGAGAAGCGACCCGAGGTGGTGTTCCACCTGGCCGCCCAGATCGACGTCCGCAAGTCCCTCGAGGACCCCGCCTTCGACGCCGCGATCAACGTCGGCGGCACCGCCAACGTGCTCGAGGCCGCGAAGGCGGCCGATTGCGGGCGCGTCGTCTTCGTCTCCACCGGCGGCGCCATATACGGGGAGGGCGAGGGACAGCAGCTACCGCTCTCCGAGGAGGCGCCGATCGCGCCGCTCGCCGCCTACGGCCAGAGCAAGTACGCGGCCGAGGGATACCTCGCCTTGTACGAGCGCCTCTACGGCCTCTCCGGCGTCTCTCTGCGGCTCGGCAACGTCTACGGCCCGCGCCAGGACCCGCTCGGCGAGGCCGGCGTGATCGCGATCTTCTGTGGCGCCCTCAAGGAGGGCAGGCGCCCGACGATCTTCGGCGACGGCAGCCAGACCCGCGACTACATATATGTCGGCGATGTGGTCGCCGCCGCCCTCGCCGCCGCCGCCTCTGAGGTCACCGGTCCAATCAACATCGGCACCGGCCGCGAGACCAGCGTGCTGGATCTGGTTAAAGCCCTGCGCGAGCTCAGCGGGGACGACGACTTCCAGGCCGACCTCGCTCCCCCCCGCCCCGGCGAGGTGCAGCGGATCACCCTCGACGCCGGCCGCGCCGAACGAGAACTCGGCTGGAAAGCCACCATCGATCTCAACGACGGCCTCCGGCACACGCTGAACTCGATCTAGACGCCGGCGGGGAGCCGGGAGAGGGTCTCGCCGGACCCTCCCCGCTGTTGTCCGCCGAGACCCTCTCCCGGCTCCCCCCACCAGCCCGCTAGCCTTTTCCGTAATGCCCGCCCAGGCCTACGCCGGCAAGGAGTGCGTCTGCCAGTTCCGCAAAGGGATCTGCGATCAGTCCTGCGTGCGGGACATGCTGGAGACGCCCTTCTACATCGCCTGCCTGAAACTGACCGGGCGCAAGTGCCTGGTCGTCGGCGGCGGCGACATCGGCCTCGAGAAGGTCGAGGGTCTCCTCGCCTGCAACGGCGACGTCACCCTGATCGCCCCGGTCGCCCACCCAGAGCTGGAGCAGCTGGCCGCGGAGGGGTCGATCACCTGGGAGAAGCGGGCCTACGCGGGCCCCGCGGACCTCGAGGGGGTCTTCATGGTGATCGCCTGCACCGACGACTCCGAGGTCAACATCGGCATCTTCGACGACGCCGAGCAGCGGGCGATGCTGGTCAACATCGTCGACGTGCCGCCGCTCTGCAACTTCATCCTGCCGGCGATCGTCCGTACCGGTCCGCTGGCGATCGCGATCTCGACCGCCGGCGCCTCGCCGGCACTGGCGAAGCGGATGAAGCGCGAGATCTCCGAGCTCTTCGGCGAGGAGTACGCACGGCTCGCGGTGATCCTCAACGACGCCCGCGGCTGGGCGAAGGGGACGCTGCCGACCTACCAGGACCGCAAGGAGTTCTTCGAGGGGATCGTCAACGGCGACCCCGACCCGATCACCCTTCTCCGCGAGGGGCGGGAGCCGGCGGTGCTGGCGATCGTCGAGTCCGCCAAAGAGCGGGCCGCGGCGGCGCTGACCTGAGCGACCTCAGCTGGTGCCGCAGGCGGCGCCGCGGATTCGCTCCAGCATCGTCCGCAGCTCTTCCGCCTGCTCGACGGTGAGATTGGCGCTGAAGGCGACGGCGAGCTCCCCGCGCACGACGGGGCGCATTTCTTCGAGCAGCTCGACCCCGGCGGGAAGCAAGGTCGCGTAGCTGACCCGGCGATCGGTCTCGCAGAAGGTCCGCTCGAGCAGGCCGGCCTTGATCAGGCGGTCGACGAGCTTGGTCAGGCCGCCGCGGGTGATCACCAACGCCTCGGCCAACTCCCCCATTTTCAGCCGCTGCTCGGGGGCGCGGTCCAGAGTGGCGAGGACCTCGAACCAAGGCAGGGGCGGCAGCTCGGCGGAAGTCAGCGCCTCCTGCAGCCGGCCGGTGACGGCCGCATGGGCCTGGGTGATCGCGATCCACGCCTCCCGATGGGGGTCGAAATCCGCCGCTCCGTTGTTTCTCGCAATTGCGGTCGCCTGCTCACTCATAGCTGCATCTTCTCACAAGATGGTTGATCTGACAATGGTTGACAAGTAAACATTCTCTGCTACGATTGTTTCCAGCTCAACTATTTGAGCATCAACCACTTTGGGAAGGAACACAAAATGAGCACCGAGACGATCAAGCAGCAAGGGGTTCCGGCCGGCACCTGGGCAGTGGATCCCGTCCACTCCTCCGTCGCCTTCGCCGTCACCCACAACGGCGTCACCACCTTCCGCAGCGGCTTCGACCGCTACGACGCCCGTCTGAGCGGTGGCGAGGAGCCGCGCCTGGAGGGCACGGTCGAGGTCGAGAGCATCCGGATCGAGGAGGAGATGTTGAAGGGCCACCTCCTCTCCCCCGAGTTCTTCGACGCCCAGCGTTTCCCGCAGTTGCGCTTCACCTCGAGTGAGTTCAGCGTCGCCGAGGACGGGACGCTGCGAGTTCGGGGCGAGCTCCAGATCCGCGGCGAGACCCGCGAGGTCGAGGCCAGCGGCCGCTTTGCCCAGCTCGGCGAGGACCTGGCCGGCAAAGAGCGGGTTGGCCTCTCGATCGAGGCGCCGGTCGACCGGCGCGACTTCGGCCTCGACTGGCAGGCGCAGCTGCCGAGCGGCGGCGACGTCCTCGACTACGCGGTGACGATCTCGGTCGACCTCGAGCTCGTCGGCGAGGAGGCGTAGTCATGAGAGTCCTCGGCATAACCGGCAGCCTGCGCCGGGGCTCCTACAACCACGCCCTGCTGCGGGAGGCCGCCGAGCGGCTTCCCGCCGGGGCGGAACTGGTCGAGTTTGAGCAACTGCGGGAGATCCCGCCCTACGACGCCGACCTCGAGGCAGAGGAGACGCCCGAGGCCGTGGCGGAGCTGCGCCGGGCGATGCGCGAGGCCGACGCGGTCCTCGTCGTCACCCCTGAGTACAACCACTCGATCCCCGGCGTCCTCAAGAACGCCCTCGACTGGGCCTCGCGCCCCGCCGGGCAGAGCGCCCTGATGGGCAAGCCGGCGGCGGTGATCGGCGCCTCGACCGGGATGTTCGGGGCGGTCTGGGCCCAGGCCGAGACCCGCAAAGTCCTCGGCGCCCTCGGCGGCCGCGTGGTCGAGGCCGAACTGCCGGTGGCCCGGGCGAAGGAGCTCTACCGCGACGGCCACCTCGAGCTCTCCCCCGAGCAGTCCCACCAGCTGGAGGAGATCCTGGCGACGCTCGTCGCCGAAATCGAGCAGCAGCGCGAGCTGGTCCCGGCTTAAAGGGGAGGTGGGCCGCCCGCCTTCCCAACTTGTCCAATTCGGATCGGGAAAGACCTCGATGAGGGGAAGAGGAGACGCGCCGGGCCGGAGATGATCGGCTCGTGCCAGCACTCGCTACCGCCAGCCCTCACTCCTTCGCCTCGGTCCTCAGTGCCGGCGATCTCGATCGAGCGGCGGCGTGCTTCGCCCGCGACGGCTGCCTGATCACTCCCGATGGGACCGCGGTCCACGGTCGCGACCGGATCCGATCGGTGCTCGCGCAGATGGTTGGCGGGCACACCGAGATCGAGGTCGAAGCGAGCAACTCGATCGCAGCGGACGACGTCATGCTCGTCCACGAGCGTTGGCGGGTCACGGTCGGCAGCGGCGACGAGCGATTCGAGCAGACCTTGCACCCGACGCTGGTGCTGCGGCGGATCGAAGGAGCGTGGAAGCTGTCGATCGCGCTGCCCTGGCGGCGGGCCTAGCCCTGCGGCAGGGCGAAGAAGGCGACCGCCGTGAAGTGGGCGACGGCGGCGACGATCACCAGCAGGTGGAAGATCTCGTGGTAGCCGAAGACCGCCGGGCTGGGGTTCGGTCGCTGGACGGCGTAGACGACGGCGCCCGCCGTGTAGAGGAGGCCGCCCCCGGCGACGAGCATCGCCCCGGCCACGCCGAGATTGCTCCACAGCGCCGGGAAGGTGGCCACCGCCACCCAGCCGAGCGAGAGGTAGATCAGCGCCGAGGCCCATTTCGGGTGGTCGATCCAGATCATCTCCACGATCGCCCCGGCGACGGCACCGACCCAGACGACGACGAGGATCGCCGTCGCGAGCGTGCCGTTGAGGACCAGCAGGGCAAACGGCGTGTAGGTGCCGGCGATGAGGAAGAAGATCATCGAGTGGTCCAGGCGCCGCATCCACCGCCGCACGTTGGGCCGGGTCCAGTTGACCCGGTGGTAGAGCGCGCTGGTGCCGAACAGGGCCGAGAGGCTGACCGCGTAGATCGCCACCGCCAGCGTTGCCTCGGTGCCCTCGGCGAGGATGATCAGCGCCGCCCCGAAGCCGAGCGAGAGGAAGAAGGCCCACTCGTGGGTGACGCCGCGCAGCTTCGGCTTGACCGCGGCAAACGCCTCCGCGGTCGCCTCTTTGGCCGCCGTAGCGCGTCCTTCGACCGCCTCTTTGGCCGCGTTCGCCCGCTCGCCCATGGCCTCTTTGGCGGCGGTTGCCTTTTCTCCTATGCGCTCCCTGCTCATGCCCAGCTCCTCGGCCACGTTGAAAGGCTACCCGGCATTAGTGCCGAGAATGCGGACTTGCGATCATGTAGTGAGAAGAAGTGCGCCAAAGGCGTGCCGATTTTGCGGTGTGCTGGATCAGTTCCGTCCGACCAAAACGCGATCCTGCTTAGTTACCGCTGAAAGTCGCTCGAGAGGAGAAGTTTGATGTCCAAGACCGCACTCGCAAGTCCTAAAAACGGTCTCCAGGGCCTCTCGATCGAACGCCGTTTTTCGACGCCCGGCGTCCACCCCTTCGACCAGATCGAGTGGGAGATCCGCGACGCGGTGATCGGCGATCCCGAGAGCCCGGCCTTCGAGCAGCGCGGGGTCGAGTTCCCGAAGACGTGGTCCCAGAACGCGACCAACATCGTCGCCCAGAAGTACTTCCGCGGCCAGCTCGGCAGCCCCGAGCGGGAGAGCTCGGTCAAACAGATGGTCGGCCGCGTTGCCGGCACGATCGCCGGCTGGGGGCGCGAGGGCGGCTACTTCGCTTCCGAGGAAGACGCCGACGCCTTCGAGATGGAGCTGACCGCGATCCTGCTCAACCAGAAGGCGGCTTTCAACTCGCCGGTCTGGTTCAACGTCGGCTTCGAGGAGACGCCGCAGTGCTCGGCCTGCTTCATCCTCAGCGTCGAAGACAACATGGAGTCGATCCTCGACTGGAACACCAAGGAGGGCAAGATCTTCCGCGGCGGCTCCGGCTCGGGCATCAACCTCTCCAACATCCGCGGCTCGATGGAGCCGCTGAAGAAGGGCGGCACCGCCAGCGGGCCGGTCAGCTTCATGCGCGGCGCCGACGCCTGGGCCGGGACGATCAAGTCCGGCGGCAAGACGCGGCGGGCGGCGAAGATGGTCGTCCTCGACGTCGACCACCCGGACATCGAGCACTTCATCTGGTGCAAGGCCGACGAGGAGAAGAAGGCCGCGGCGCTGCGCGACGCCGGCTTCGACATGTCGATCGACGGCGAGGGCTTCACCTCGATCCAGTACCAGAACGCCAACAACTCGGTGCGGGTCACCGACGACTTCATGGAGGCCGTGGAGGCCGGCGAGGACTGGCACCTGACCGCGCGCACCACCGGCGAGCCGGTGAAGACGCTCGACGCCCGCGACCTGATGAACCAGATCGCCGATGCCGCCTGGCGCTGCGCCGATCCGGGCGTCCAGTACGACACGATCATCAACCGCTGGCACACCTGCCCCGAGTCGGGCCGGATCAACGCCTCCAACCCCTGCAGCGAGTACATGCACGTCGACGACTCGGCCTGCAACCTCGCCTCGCTCAACCTGATGAAGTTCCGTCGCGAGGACGGCAGCTTCGACACGGCAGAGTTCGAGCACGCGGTCGACATCGTCTTCCTCGCCCAGGAGATCGTCGTCGGCTTCTCCAGCTACCCAACCGAGGGGATCACCGAGAACGCCCGCCGCTTCCGCCAGCTCGGCCTCGGCTACGCCAACCTCGGCGCGCTGCTGATGTCCGACGGCCTCCCCTACGACTCCGACGAGGGCCGTAACGTCGCCGCCGCGATCACGGCGCTGATGACCGGCCGCGCCTACCGCCAGTCGGCGCTGATCGCCGCCGGCGCGACCGGGCCCTACGACGAGTACGAGCGCAACCGCGAGCCCCACAACGGGGTGATGCGGATGCACCGCGACGCCTCCTACGAGGTCGACGCGACCGGGATCAAGGGCGACCTGCTCGAGGCCGCGCAGCGGGCCTGGGACGAAGCGGTCGAGCTCGGCGATGAGCACGGCTACCGCAACGCGCAGGCGACGGTGCTGGCCCCGACCGGGACGATCAGCTTCCTGATGGACTGCGACACGACCGGGATCGAGCCCGACTTCTCGCTGGTCAAGTTCAAGGAGCTGGTCGGCGGCGGGCAGATGACGATCACCAACCGCTCGGTGCCGCTGGCGCTGCGGACGCTCGGCTACTCGGAGGCGGAGGTCGACCAGATCGAGGCCTACATCACCGAGAAGAACACGATCGTCGACGCGCCCGGCCTGAAGGAGGAGCACCTGCCGATCTTCGACGTCGCGGTCGGCGAGCGGGCGATCTCCCACACCGGCCACATCGACATGATGGCCGCCACCCAGCCGTTCATCTCCGGGGCGATCTCGAAGACCGTCAACCTGCCGCAGTCGGCCACCGTCGAGGACATCGCCGACGCCTACACCCGCGGCTGGAAGGGCGGCCTCAAGGCGCTGGCGATCTACCGCGACGGCTCGAAGACCGCGCAGGCGCTGCGCACCGACGCCCAGGATGAAAAGGAGGCGGAGGCCGAGGTGGCGATGGCCGAACCGGTCCGCAAGAAGATGCCGCGCGAGCGCGAATCGATCACCCACAAGTTCTCGATCGGCGGCCACGAGGGCTACATCACCGCCGGCAAATACGAGGACGGGACGGTCGGCGAGATCTTCCTCACCGACATCGGCAAGGAGGGCTCGACGATGCGCGGGCTGCTCAACGCCTTCGCCACCGCGATCTCGCTCGGCCTCCAGTACGGGGTGCCGCTGGAGACCTTCGTCCAGAAGTTCAGCTACATGCGCTTCGAGCCGGAGGGGATGACGCAGAACCCGGAGATCCCCTTCGCCAAATCGCTGCCGGACTACATCATGCGCTGGGTTGCGAGCCGCTTCATCGACGACACCGAAACGCTCGAGGAACTGGGGATCATGACCCAGGAGGTGCGCAGCAAGAAGGAAGCCGAGACCGCCCAGCTGGGCCTCGGGGTCCCGACCGACACCGCCGGCCCGGCGAACGGCAACGGCCACTCGAACGGGGGCAACGGCAACGGGGCCCCAGCGGCGAAGTCCGAGGCGCCGGTTCCGGCAGCCGCGGCCCTGACCGAAACCCCCCCTGTTCGGCCGGCGAAGATGCAGGGCCTCGAGCTCGGCCCGGCCTGCGAGCAGTGCGGCGGCATGATGCAGCGCACGGGCAGTTGCTACACGTGTTCTTCGTGCGGCAACAACACCGGCTGCGGCTGAGCCGCTCCTGAAGTCTTAAAGCTCTACACCCCGAGCCCCGAGCCATGCGGCGACGGGCTCGGGGGGATTGCCTTCGAAGACGAGGCGGGTGCCCTCGCGGAGGACGTGGTCGCCGTTGTCGGCTTGGCTCGGGTTGGTGGCGAGCCAGATCGCCGCCGCTGCGGCGGCGAGGGCAGCGGGGTTGTCGCCCTCGGGGTCGATCCCGCGGACGGTGCTGAGCAGCTCGCCCTGCAGGTCCTCGGCCGCGGTGGCGGGGCGGTCGTCGTCCTCGAAGCTCTCGAAGAGGCCAATCACGGCGGTGTCGGTCCCCTCGGGATCGCAGATCGCCGTCGCCTCGCGCACGACCTCGGAGATGGTCGGGATCGTCTCGCGGCTGCCGGGCTTCATTGCCGCTTCCCTACCCCACTACCTCAGTTGAGAATCACCTCGGCGTCGTGGCGCGGGGTCTCGGTGATCGCGCGGCGGAAGGGGCGCTCGGAGGCGGGGCTCGCGGGCTCGATCTGGTGGCGGCGGACCAGCTCGCGCAGCACGACGGCCATCTCGAACTGGGCGAAGGCGGCGCCGAGGCAGCGGCGGACGCCGCCGCCGAAGGGGATCCAGGTGTAGGTGCCGGGCGGGTTGTCGAGGAAGCGCTCGGGGAGGAACCGCTCCGGTTCGGGGTAGATCTGCGGGTCGCGGTGGATCAGGTGGATGCAGGGGGTGACTCCGGCGCCGGCCGGGAGCTCGTAGCCGCCCAGCTCGACCGGCTCGGTCAGTTTGCGGACGACGAGCACGATCACCGGCCGCAGCCGCAGCGTCTCCTGGATCGTCGCCGTCAGGTACTCCTCCTCCCCGGCCTCGACCTCGGCCCGCAGCCGCTCCAGCTTCTCGGGGTGCCGCGTCAGCCGCTCCATCGCCCAGGACAGGGCGGTGGCGGTCGTCTCGTGCCCGGCGACGAGCAGGGTCAGCAGCTCGTCGCGGATCTCGGCGTCGCTCATCGGGCTGCCGTCCTCGTGGCGGGCGAGCAGCAACATCGAGAGCACGTCCTCGCGCTCGGCCAGGTCCTCGGCCCGCCGCCGCTCGGCGATCTCCTGCGCGATCAGCGCGTCGACCCGCTCCACCCGGCGGCGGAAGGCGGGGATGCGGTTGATCCGGTCGGGACCGATCGCCAGCACCGGCAGCAGCACGGCGGGATTGGTCGTCAGGTCGAGGAAGTTGCGGAGGGCGTCGCGCAGCGGGCCCATCCTCTCGCCCTCGTGGACGCCGAAGACGGTCTCGATGATGATCTCCAGGGTGATCGCCTGCATCCGCGGCCGCAGCTTGTAGGGGACGCCGGTCGGCCAGCTCTCGATCTCGCGGGCGGCGATCTCGGTCATCTTCTCGCCGTAGGCCTGCATCCGCTCGCCGTGGAAGGGCGGCAGCAGCAGCTTGCGCTGGCCGATGTGCTTCTTCTCGTCGAGGACCAGGACCGAGTTGTCGCCGAGGATCGGCCGCAGGATCTGGTTGCCCTCACCGGCGTGGAAGACGCGGGGATCGCCGGTGAAGACCTGTTTGACCAGCTCCGGGTCCGAGACCATCACCCAGTCGCCTTCGTAGGCGATCTTGACGCTGAACATCGGGCCGAAGCGGGCGCGGCTCTGCTCGAGGAACCACTGGGCCTGGCGGGACCAGATCGCGGTCTGCAAGGCTCGCGACATCCTTGGGCCCGGGGGGAGACCTCGGATCGGCGCCATAAATCCACTTTATTCCGGCCCTTGTGCGCTGGTGTGTGACATCCGTACTTCGGGGGCGCTGGGCGCCCAGGGGTGTCCTGCGCTGGATGCTCGGACACCCCTGGGCGAACTCGGGCCGCGGCATAGGTCGAGACCTTCTCCCGCTACTCGTGGCATAGCCTCAAGCCGTGCCAGCGCTTCCACGCTTGTCCCCTGCCGCGGAGCATCGACTGCTTCGGTTCGTTTGTGGGCTCCCGCGGGGGGTGCAGAGGCGGTTGTTCGGGGCGCCGCCGGAGATGGATGGGCAGACGCTGGCGAGTGACGTTCATGCGCTGGTGCAGATCGCGAAGCTGGCGCGTAGTGACAGCCTCAGCGAAGGGCTTGCCGTCGAGGAGGCGCGGGTGGAGCGGCGGCGGGAGGCGGCGGTTGTCGGCGGACCTGAGCCGATCCCGATGGCGAGGGTCGAGCCGCTCCAGATCCCCGGCCCCGCGGGGACCATGGACGCACGGCTCTACGTGCCGCCCGGGCCGACTCCTTCGGCGCTGCTCGTCTACTACCACGGGGGCGGCTGGGTGATCGGGGACCTCGAGACCCACGACCGTCCCTGCCGCTTCCTCGCCGCCCACGCGGGGGTCCAGGTGCTGGCGGTCGACTACCGGCTCGCCCCCGAGCACCCCTTTCCGGCCGCCGCCGAAGACGCCTTCGCCGCCTACGCGTGGGCCAGGGCCAACGCCGCCCGCTTCGGCGTGGAGCCGGCGCGGATCGGAGTCGGCGGCGACAGCGCCGGCGCCAACCTGGCGGCGGCGACCTGCCTGCTGGCGCGGGAAGAGGAGGTGACGCCGCCGGCGATGCAGCTACTGATCTACCCGGTCACCACGACCGAGGACATGCCGTCGCGACGCACCTTCCGCGAGGGCTTCCTCCTGACGAAGAACGACATGGACTGGTTCGAGGACCGCTACCTGCCGCCGGGAGTCGACCGCAGCGACCCGCGTGTCGCCGTCCTCGCAGCAGAGGACCTCGGCAACCTCCCGCCCGCCTACCTCGCCACCGCCGGCTTCGACCCGCTGCGCGACGAGGGCGAGGCCTACGCCCTGCGGATGCGAGACGCCGGCGTCCGGGTCACCCTGCGGCGCCACCCCGGCCTCGTCCACACCTACGCCAACCTGACCGCGATCTGCCCCTCGGCACACCACGCGATGCTGGAAGCCGCGGCGGCGCTGCGGACGGGCCTCAGCGCGTAGTTACTCGTACTGCAGGGACTGCAGGACGTCCAACCGCGAGGCGCGGCGCGCCGGCGCGATCGCGGCCACCACGCCGGCCAGTCCCGCCAGCACCAGCAGCACGATCAGGGAGCCGACCGGATAGGAGAGGACGAACCCTTCGTCCTTCAGCGGCTGGGCGATCAGCGCGGCGAAGACGAGGCCGAGGGCCATCCCCAGGATCGCCCCGATCAACGCCGTGATCACCGCCTCGTAGCGGATCATCGTCCGCACCTGGCGACGCGACATCCCGATCGCCCGCAGCATCCCCAGCTCACGGGTGCGCTCGTGAATCGAGAGCGCCAGCGTGTTGGCGATCCCGAACAGGGAGACGATCACCGCCAGGGCGAGCAGCGCGTAGATCAGGCCGAGCAGTTGGTTGATCTGTTCTTCCTGGTTTTCCTTCAGTTCCTGCTGGTTGCGGACCTCGGCGGTCGGGAAGTCGCGGTCCATCGACTTGACCAGCCCCGCCTGGACCTTCTCCGCATCGGCCCCCGACTCCAGCTTGATGAAATCGAGGAAGTCGTCGCGCTGGTCGAACTGCGAGGCCATCAGCGCCTGGGTGACGATCGCGCCGCCGAGCAGGTCCGCTTTGTCTTCGAACTCGCCGGCGACCTCCAGCTTCGGCCGCTGGCCGATCTGGGTGAGGAAGCGGATGCTGTCGCCGACCTCGAGGCCTTCGTCGTCGGCCAGGGACTTGTCGACGATCACCTGGCCGTCGCTGAGATTGCGCAGCGTCTCCGGCCCGCCCTCGGTCCAGTCGATCGTCAGCACCTCGCCGGCGTCCGCGGCGAGCGCGGAAACCCGCTCTTTGGCGCCGCTGCCCAGCACTTTCGCCTGGGCGGCGCGCACGGTCGAGACCAGCTCGACGCCCGGCACCCCGCGAGCCACCTCCGCGGCGCGCGGGGAGATCGGCGAGAAGCCGTCGGTGTTCTGGATCACCAGCTCACCCTGGAAGCTCTCATCGACCGCAGTCGCGATCGAGCTCTTGATCCCGGCGGCGAAGACGGTGACGAAGGCGACGACGGCGAGGCCGATCATCAGCGCGGCGGCGGTGACCGCGGTCCGGGACGGATTCCGCTGCGTGTTCTCGCGGGCCAGCCGCCCGGTCAACTTCCGCATCCATTCCAGCGGCCGCCCCGCCAGCGAGGCGAGCGGTCGGACCAGGCGCGGGCTGAACAGCGAGACCCCGAGGATCACCGCGACGGCCCCGACCCCCATCAGGCCGGCGGCGCTGCCGCCGCTCGCCCCCCCGAAGAGGGCGATCAGCAGCATCGCCATCCCCGCCCCCGCCAGCAGCGCCGCCAGGGCCGCGTAGGCCGCGCGCCGGCGCCGGCTGGCGGGCACCTGGAACGCTCGCAGCGCCGCGATCGGCGGCACCCGGGTCGAGCGCAGCGCCGGCACCAGCGAGGAGACCAGGGTGACGACGATCCCGATCGCCAGCGAGACGAGGATGGTGCGGGTCTCGATCACCAGGCCGGTGGTGGGCAGGTCGATCCCGATCGCGACGAAGAGGGCGTTCAGCCCCTTGGCGATCGCGAACCCGCCGGCGAGGCCGACCAGCGCCCCCAGCACCCCGATCGCCAGCGCCTCGATCACGACCGAGCTGAGGATCTGCCCGCGCGAGGCGCCGAGCGTGCGCAGCATCCCGAACTCGGTGATCCGCTGGGCGACGGTGATCGAGAAGGTGTTGAAGATCAGGAAGGCGCCGACGAAGAGGGCGACGAAGGCGAAGACGAGCAGGGCGATCCGCAGGAAGCCGAGGTCGCTGCGGATCTGGTCGGAGTTGCGTTCGGCGTTTTCCTTGGCGGTCTCGACCAGCAACGAGGGGTCGGCGACCCGAGCCTGCACCCGGCGCTTCAACGTCGCTTCGGAGACGCCCTCGTCGGCGGCGATCAGGATCTGGTCGAATTCGCCCCGCTTGGCGGTGATCCGCTGCGCCTCGGGCAAGGTCAGCCCGGCGATGCTGGCCCCACCCCAGGACGCCTCGCCGAGCTTCGTCAGCCCGACGATGCGGTAGGAGGAGAGGCGTTCGACCGAGGCGACCTTCAGCCGGTCGCCGATGCCGAGCCCGGCCTCTTCGGCGGCGCTCTCGTCGAGGGTCGCCTGGCGGGCGTTGCGGGGCGGGTGCCCCTCTACGTAGGTCTGCGTTTCCAGCGACTCCGGCAGGTTCGAGGTGATGAACTTCGGCGCGAACTGGCTGCCGATCTGCTCGTTGTCGGCATCGAGCAGGGCGCCCGGAGAGAAGATCTGCCCCACCGCGACCCGCACCCCGTCGACCCCCTTCACCTCGGTGAGGACGTCGGCTTTGAAGCTCGGGACCTCCCCCGTTTCCTGCCGGACCTCGTCCTTGGCCGTGATCACGACGTCGGTCTTCGCCAGCGAGTCGGCGAAGATTTCGTCGAAGGCGGCGAAGGTCGTGTCGGTGAGGATGTAGGTGCCGGCGACGAAGGCGACCCCGATCACGACCGCCAGGGTCGTCGTCAGGGCACGCACCTTGCGAGCCCAGAGGCTCTTGAGGCCGAGGCTAGTCAAGCCGCTTCTGCAGCTCGATGACTTCGTCCGCCGAGCCGGGGGCGGCGTCGCTGACGATGCGGCCGTCCTGGAGCGTGATCAGGCGGTCGGCGTGGGCGGCGGCGACCGGGTCGTGGGTGACCATCACCACGGTCTGGCCGAACTCGTCGACCGCCTGGCGCAGCAACCGCAGCACGTCCGCGCTTGCCTTCGAGTCGAGGTTGCCGGTCGGCTCGTCGGCGAAGACGACGGCCGGTTTGCTGACCAGCGCCCGGGCGACGGCGACGCGTTGCTGCTGGCCGCCGGAGAGCTCTGAGGGACGGTGGGTGCGCCGGTCCTCGAGGCCGACGGTGCGGACGAGCTGGTCGACCCACCCCTGGTCGGGCTTGCGGCCGGCGATCGAGAGCGGCAGGACCAGGTTCTCCTCCGCGGTCAGCACCGGCAGCAGGTTGAAGAACTGGAAGACGAAGCCGAGCTTGTCGCGGCGCAGCTTCGTCAGCTCGCCGTCGTCGAGGTGGGTGATGTCGACGCCGTCGAGCTCGACCTTGCCGGAGGTCGGCTTGTCGAGGCCGGCGAGGATGTGCATCAGGGTCGACTTACCCGAGCCCGAGGGGCCCATGATCGCGGTGAAGCGGTCGCGCTCGAAGCCGGTGCTGACGCCGGCCAGCGCATCGACGGCGGTATCGCCCTCGCCGAAGCGACGGTGGAGATCGGTGGCGACCACGACTGGTCCGTTGGCGCTCACGGCTCGGCACCGTATCGAGAAATCAGCGGCCGGCTCGTTAGCCTGCGGCCGATGCCCCTCGCCGACCGCTTCGACGGATTCCTGGTCGATCTCGACGGCGTCGTCTGGATCGGCCGTGACCCGGTGCCGGGCTCTCCAGAGGCGCTGCGGGCTCTGCTCGACGCCGGCAAGCGGCTCGTCTTCGTCACCAACAACCCCGGCAAGCCGCCCGCCACCTACGCGAAGCGGCTGCTGGAACTCGGCGTCCACGTCGCCCCGGAGCAGATCGTCACCGCCGGGATGGTGGTGACGCGACTGGCCGCCGAGGCGGCGGGCGAGAACGGGGGTGCCTTCGTGATTGGCGCCCAGCCGCTGAAGGAGATGGTCGCCGCCAGCGGCCTCCACCTGCTCGACTGCGAGCAGGCGCGGGAGGCGAAGGTGGTCGTCGTCTCCGGCCACCGCGGGTTCGACTACCGGGAGATGCTGGCCGCGAAGCAGGCCCTCGACCGCGGCGCCGCCCTCCTCGCCACCAGCCGCGACCCCACGATGCCGTTCCCGGGCGGTGAGGTGCCGGGGACGGGAGCGGTGCTGGCGGCGGTGGAGACTGCCTCGGGCCGGCGGGCCGCGATTGCCGGCAAGCCCGAACACCACCTCTTCGAGATGGCGATCGAGGCGGCCGGCGGCGGGCGGCTGGCGATGGTCGGCGACCGCGTCTCCTCCGACATCGAGGGTGGCCGCAACGCGGGGCTGGAGACGATCCTCGTCCTCAGCGGCACCACCTCACGCGAGCAGGCGGGGGTCGCCGAGCCGGCGCCCGACCACCTGCTCGAGGATCTCAGCGGCCTGCTGGCGTGAGCGCCACCGCGGCACCGGCCCCCGAACGGGAGCTCCGGCCCGGCCTCAGCTTCGCCGGCGTCTTCGCCGTCACCTTCTGCGGCCTCGTCGCCGTCGGCTCGGTGCTGCCGGTCCTGCCCCGCTACGTCCACGGCCCGCTCGACTCCGGCGACCTTGCCGTCGGGGTGGTGATCGGCGCCTACGCGGTGACCGGGCTGCTGCTGCGGCCGGTCGCCGGGCGGCTCGCCGACACCCGCGGCCGCAAGCCCATCGTCCTGGCCGGGGCGGTGCTGGTGGCCGTCAGCGGCCTGCTCTACCTGCCGAGCCTGGGAATCGCCGGCCTGATCGTCGCCCGCCTCCTCCTCGGTGCCGGCGAGGGCGCCGTCTATACCGCCGGTTCGGCCTGGATCGTCGACCTGGCGCCGGACGAGCGGCGGGGACAGGTGCTCGGCCTCTACGGACTGGCGGTCTGGGGCGGCCTCGCCGTCGGACCGCTGGTCGGAGAGCTGCTGCTCGACCTCGGCGACTACACCGCCGTCTGGATCTTCGCCGGGATCCTGCCCATCGTCGGCGCCCTCTTCGCCCTCGCCGCGCGCGACCCCTTCGTCCCCCTCGAGCACGCCGAGCCGCACCCGCTGATCGCCCCGGAGGCGGTCGGCCCCGGCTTCGCGATCGCCCTTGCCTCGAGCGGCTACGCGGCGATCGCCACCTTCGTCGTCCTCCACCTCGAAGCGCGGGGGATCGATCAGGGCGCCTCCGTCTTCGCCGCCTTCGCGGCGATGCTCGTGCTCACGCGGCTGGCTTTCGGCCACCTCCCCGATCGCGTCGGTCCGGCGCGGGTGGCGATCGTCGCCACCCTGGGCGAGGCGGTCGGCCTGGCGCTGATCGCGGTTGCCCAGACGCTGCCCGTCGCGATCGCCGGCGGGCTGGTGATGGGGGCGGCCTTCTCGCTGCTGAACCCGGCGCTGATGCTGATCGCCCTCGGTCGCGTCTCGGAACGGGCACGGGGCGCGGCGATGGGGACCTACACCGCCTTCTTCGACGCCGGGGTTGGGCTCGGGGCGCCGCTGGCGGGGCTGGTCGCGGCGCTTGCCGGCTACGAGGCCGCCTTCTTCTTCGCTGCCGCGGTCTGCGTCTCGGCGGCGTTGATGGTGCTCCTCCGGCTGCGGCCGCGGACCGCCGAAGAGGCGCCTTAGCGCTCGCTGATCAGCAGCGTCTGCAACCCGCGGCCGATCCGCCCGTTGTCGACGTCGAAGAGGGTCGACTCGGCGGTTCCGACCCCGCTCGGCCGCGGCAGGGTCACCGCGTCCACCCCCACCCACTCGCCCTTCGGCATCCGCTCCAGCTGCACGGTGAGGTCGACGTTGATGAAGATGTGACGGCGGATGTCGAGCGCGGCGCTGATGCCGTTGCCGACGTCGGCGGCGATCAGCACGCGCTGCAGCGGCGTCGTCTCCTCTCCGGCGATCAAGGGGTGGCGCATCCGCAGCCAGGCGGTCGCCGGCCCCGCCTCCATGAAGGCGCCGGCGACGAACCGCACCTCCATCGCCGAGTGGTAGCCGTGCTCCTGGCCGGTGGGGAAGAACTCGGCCGGCGAGCCATCCTCCGGCGGCGGAGGCGGCTGGCTGGCGACCAGCGCCTCGCCCGGCAGCTCGAGCTTGGCGGTGCGGATCAGCCACGCCCGCGCCTGCATCAGAACCTCCCCCTCGGCGTCGCTCAGCTCCGCCTCGACCATCTGCACCCGCCGCCCCGGGCGCACCACGCGTGCCTCCACCCGGACCGGCGCGATCGGGACCGAGCGCAGGATCTCGAAGGTGACGCGGCCGACCTGGAACCCGTCCGCCTCCGGCAGCGCCTCGATCGCGTGGCCGAGCAGGGCGGCGGGCGGGCCGGCGTGCTGGGCGCCTGGATCCCAAGGCCCGCGGGTCAGCTCGGTGGCGCGGAAGAGGTCTCCGTCACGCTCGTAGAAGGCGGCAAGCACGCCGCCACGCTACCGGCAGCGACTGCCGAACTGCTGCGTCCAGACGTGGGCGCCGCCAGTGCCCGCGAGGTTGCCCACCTGCAGGCCGATCCCGATGTCGTCGTAGGAACCGAGGATGTTGCGGCGGTGGCCGGAGGAGTTCATCCAACCGCGGAAGATCGAGCGGGGAGTGGCAAAGCTGCCGGTCCCGTAGGCGATGTTCTCGGCCCAGCCGCAACCGCCGTAGCCGGTTCGCTCGATCCAGTAGGTGAACTCGCGCCCGCAGGCTTCGTGGCTGAACTGGTCGCAGCGAAGGATGTCGGCCGACTTGCGGGCGGCGGCCTGGGCCAGCGAACCCGGGGCCGCGAACGGCGCCAGCCCGCGTTGCCTGCGCGCCTGGTTGACGAGGCAGAGCATCGTCTGCTCCTGCGCGGCGGCGGACGCGTTCGCGTTGCCCTGGCCGGGGCAGGCGGCGCCGGCGGTGCCGGACAGCGAGGCGAGCGCCGCCAGCGTGAGGAGAACCGCGATCGCGCCCCTGCGCTTCATGGGCCGAGGCTACCCGGGGCGTACTCTTTTCTCACAGAGCGAAAGGAGAAAGATGGCGACGAAGATCGAGAAATCCGAGGGGGAGTGGCGCGAGCAGCTCACCCCCGAGCAGTTCGAGGTCACCCGTAAGGCCGGAACCGAGCGTGCCTTCACCGGCCCTTATGTCGACGAGAAGGCGGAGGGGATGTATCGCTGCGTCTGCTGCGGCACCGAGCTCTTCTCCTCCGACACCAAGTTCGACTCCGGCACCGGCTGGCCCAGCTTCACCGAGCCCGCCAACCTCGAGCACGTCGAGCTGCGGCCGGACAACAGCCTCTTCATGCGGCGGACCGAGGTCGTCTGCAAACACTGCGACGCCCACCTCGGGCACGTCTTCGACGACGGGCCCGCCGACCGCGGCGGCCAGCGCTACTGCATCAACGGCTGCGCGCTGACCCTGGAGAAGAAGGAGTAGGCAGCTAGCGGCGCCCGGACGCGAAGCAGAGGACGCCGCGACGGAACTGGGCGCTAGAGCGCGCCGCCGCCGGCGCCGAGGTAGCTGAACCGCACCGCCAGCGCCACTGCCTCGGTGCGGGTGTCGACCTCGAGCTTGGCGATCGCGTTGCGGACGTGGGTGTGGACGGTCGCCGGGCTCAGCTGCAGCCGGTCGGCGATTTCTTTCACCCGCAGACCCTCCGCCAGCAGCTCGAGGATCTGGCGCTCGCGCGGCGAGAGCTCGAGCAGTTTCTCGACCTCGGAGGGCTTGCCGCCGGCGAAGTCGCCGCCGAGGAAGGTGCCTCCCCCGGTCACCGCCTTCACCGCTTTGGCGATGTCCTCGGCCGGGGCCGACTTCAACACGTAGCCGGAAGCGCCGGCGCGGAGCGCGAGAGCGAGCAGGTCCGGCTGGGCGTGGGCGGTGAAGATGATCACCTTCGTCCGCGGCCGGACTTTGAGGACCTCCTTGGTCGCCTCGATCCCGTCGCGCTTCGGCATCTCGACGTCGATGATGAGGACGTCTGGTTCCAGCTCTTTGACGGCCTCGACCACGTCGCGGCCGTTGCTGGCCTCGCCGACGATTTCGACAATGGGTGAGTTGGCCATGCGCGACTTGATCGCCTCGCGGACGATCTCGTGGTCGTCGCAGAGCACAACTCGTTTGGCATCCCGCACGCTCGTACTCATGCGGCGCCGATTCTTTCAGGCGATCCGAATCGGTGCAAAGTTTTGGGTAGCGTGAAACTCCCGTCGCTTTCCTGCCGGTTCTCGATCAGGGCGATGATCGTGCGGCCGACGGCGCAGGCGGTGCCGTTCAGCGTGTGCAGAACCTGGGGCGCCTCCCCCTCGGCGGGCCGGTAGCGGGCGCCGAGCCGGCGCGCCTGGTAGTCGGTCGTGTTGGAGCAGGAGGTGAGCTCGCGGTAGCGGCCCTGGCTTGGGATCCAGGCCTCGCAGTCGTACTTCTTCGCCGCCGGCGCGCCGAGGTCGCCGACGGCGACGTTGACGACCCGGTAGGGGATCTCGAGCTCGGTCAGGATCCGCTCCTCGATCGCCAGCAGGCGCTCGTGCTCCTCGCGCGACTGATCCGGCTCGACGAACGAGAACATCTCGACCTTGTCGAACTGGTGGACGCGGAAGATGCCGCGGGTGTCGCGGCCGGCGGCCCCCGCCTCGCGGCGGAAGCAGGTCGAGAAGGCGCAGTAGCGGAGCGGCAGGGAGTTCACGTCAAGGATCTGATCGGCATGTAGGCCGGCCAACCCAACCTCGGAGGTGCCGGTGAGGAAGAGCTCGTCCTTGGGGATCTCGTAGATCTGGTCGCGGTCGCCGGGGAGGAAGCCGGTTCCCTCGAGTGCCTCTTCGCGGACCAGCACCGGCGGCACCACCGGCTCGTGCCCCTCGGCCCGAACCAGCTCGATCGCGAAGCGGACCAGCGCCAGCTCGAGCAGGACGAGGTCGCCGAGGAGGTAGGCGAAGCGCGAGCCGGAGAGACGGGCGGCGGCCTCCATCTCGATCACTCCCAGCTCGGTCCCGATATCCAGGTGGTCGCGCGGCTCGAAGTCGAACTGAGGTTTCTCTCCCACCTCGCGCAGGACCACCGCGTCCTCCTCGGTCATCCCTTCCGCCGCGTCGGGATCGGGGAGGTTGGGCAGGGTCAGCGCCAGCTCGTCGAGCTTCGCTTCGACCTGCTCCAGCTCCGCTTTGCCGGACTCGATCTGCTCCTTCAGCCCCTGCACGGTCGCCATCAGCCCCTCGGCCTCGGCGTCTTCGCCCGCCTTTTTCTTCTCGCCGATCTGCTTCGACAGCGTCTTGCGCTCGGCCTGCGCGTTCTCGACCGCCGGCAGCAGCTCGCGGCGGCGGGCGTCCAGCCTGAGCAGCTCATCGACCTGATCGGCCGCGCCGCGCCGCGCCAGCGCGGCCTTGAACCGCTCGGGATCAGAGCGGATCGCCTTCAGGTCGAGCATGGGCGCCGCCCTTAGGGAGTTTCGTCGGCTTCGGTTTCGCCGCTTTCGCCGGGACGCGGAGCCTCTTCGGCTTCCGAGCCGGCGTACTCGGCGACGAATTTGGAGACCGCTTCGGCCTCCTCGCCGACGACGATGTTCTGGGGCATGATCGCCCCGGAGAAGCCGCCGTTCTGGATCGCGAAGAGGACGTCGTCGTAGGTCTCGACGCGCTGGTCGAGGTTCGGTCCCTGGGTGCGCTCGCCCCGGTTGCCGCTCCCCTGCGCCCCGGCGGCGCTCAAGGTGTGGCAGCCGGCGCAGTGGTTGGCGAACAGGACGGCGCCCTCCTGGTTCTCGTCGGAGACGGAGATGCCCTCTTCGCCAAAGCCGCAGGCGGAAAGCCCGAGGGCGGCGGCGACCATTCCGATGATCAGCAGCGGACGCATGCGGCGGGCATCATATTGTCTGGAGCCGATCTCGCTCTCTGACGATGCCCGCGCCCGATCCAGCCAGCTTCCGCGCCGCCCTGGCCGGGCTCCCTACCGGAGTCACGATCGTCACCGCCAGCGGCCCCGACGGACCGGCCGGAGCGACCGCCAACGCCGTCTCCTCGCTCTCGATCGAGCCGATGATGATGCTCGCCTGCCTCGACCGCGGCTCCCGCACCCTGCTCGCGGTCCAGGCCGCCGACAGCTTCGGGGTCAGCGTCCTCCACGCCGGCCAGGAGCCGATCGCCCGCGCCTTCGCCACCAAGGCCCCGGTGGCCGAGAAGTGGGCGGGCGTCAGCTGGAGCGACCGCGACGGCGTCCCCGCCATCGACGACGCCCTGATCTGGATCGCCTGCGACCTCCGCGACGTGATCTCCGCCGGCGACCACGTGATCGTCACCGGCGACGTGCGGGCGCTGGAGGCGAGGGAGGGCGACCCGCTCGTCTTCCACGGCGGCGAGTACCGCCCGCTGGATTGAGCAGAGAAAACGAACCGGCAAAAACCCTCCCTATAGGTGGATAATTGCCGCCTCGATGAGCGACTGGACCTTCGGGCAGAAGGCGTTGGTGGTGCTGGCGGCCCTGCAGCTGCTCTGGGCGACGGCGGGCTTCATCGCCGAGCCGAGCTTCCACTTCGGCGCCGACGCCCCGACCGAGAAGGTCCTCGGCGTCGACTTCAACGGCGTCCACGCGCTCTCGGGATTCCTCCTCTTCCTGCCGGCCTTCTACTTCGCCCGCCGACCCGACTGGGCGTTCTATTACGACGTCTACGCCGCAGCGGCGCTCTGGATCACCGGCATCTGGGCCTTCTTCACCGAGCAGCCGGCCTGGGTCTTCACCTTCCCCAGCAACGCCAACGACGCGATCTTCCACCTCGCGACCGGCACCCTCTTCGCCATCCTCGCCGCGATCCAGTGGGCGGAAAACCAAGGCTCCGTCCGACTCGAACGAACCGGCAGTTGACCTTCGTATAGAAGGTGAATTGCCGGCTCGGCGATTGAGCCGGCTGCATTTCTGCCGGTAGATCGACATGGCGCCACCAGAGCGACAGGGAACCGACAAGCGATCGAAGCGTTGTGGCAGTTCGTGCAGAACGCAAGGCCCGTCCCCCTCACGGACCAGGTGCGATTCGACCGGCGGGAGTTCGAAAGGCTGCTTTTATATCCGCCGGACCACGTGATCGTCACCGGCGACGTGCGGGTGCTGGAGTCGAGGTAGGGCGCTCCACTTGTCTTCCACGGCGACCAGTACCGGCCGTTGGGGTAGCCCCACGGGCAAGCCATCGGAACCCAAGTGAGCAAATGCTCCCCGATGAGCGAGGGACGATCGCGCTTGTGGCGTCAGTACAGTGACTAGGGGACTGGAGCAAAAAACTCCTGTCCGTCATAGAGTTATGACTGGAGGGGAGCAAGCGGGGAGTTCGCTGATCGCCCTGCGTGGTGAAGCGATGCTGGCAGCCGATACCCAAAACAGTGATCTTTCCAAGCTCGCCGACCGCCTCATCGCGCGACATCTGCGGGTGTCGATTCCCGATGTCAAGACACGGCGTCAACTTCAGCGCAACCGTACGTCTGAGCCGATGTTCCTGCGCCAGCGAGCCCGGTGCGTCGCCGTTGTCGGGGCCGGCGGGAGCGCACCGATCTTGGGTCGGGGACGTGAACTCGTAGCGGACCTCGAGAATGAGTTCAGATCTGAAGAAAAGGCATGGGAAGCCGAGCTGTTCCGCCTTCAGCGTGTGTACGACCTGGATCCGGAAGACTTCGAGACTCGCATCGCAGCACTGAGCCGCACTCCCGAGGTCACGGAGCACGTACGCAGAGTCATCTCTGAACGGTATGCGCTTCGACACCCGACGATCCTCGGGTACGAGCTGCTCGCACACCTGCTCAAGCACCGTTTCCTCGACGCGATCATCAGTTTCAATTTCGACGAGTTGCTCGACCAGTCGCTCGACGACGAGCTGGGCCCAGACGCCTACCACCGGCTGGTATCCGACCGAGACTGCTTCAGCGTGGTCACCGACCCTGACGCTTCCGGATACCTCCCCCTGTACATCAAGCTGCACGGGACGGCGACTGAGCCGGAGAGTCTCCGTCTCACTCGAGAGGCGTACTACAAGCTCTCCCAGAAGCTGATGGAAGTGGTCGAAAAGCTGCTCAGAAGCGAAATGGCGGTGATCGTGAACGTCGGATCGGCGATGACCGGGTTCGATCTGCATCGTCTGCTGCGAATTCCAGAGCAGCTCGAGATATACGACCTCAGCCACAAGCCCCTCTCGAAAACGGTTCGCGAGGCGATCGCCACAGAGCGGCTAAACCCCAAGAAGGACTCTCTCCATGACCAGGAGAAGCGTGACGAACCTAAGTTCTTCCTACCCGCCGACAGCCTCGCACCGCGTACTGCAAAGCCCAAGTGCGACGGATGGCTCAAACGTCTGGTCCGCGTAATCGGGCACCGCTCCGGCAAACGTGCTGACCCGAGGAGCCTCGCCGACCTCGTTGACTTCCGATCGGCGGATCGACACGAAGCCATCGCCGACGTTCTTGGACCTGCAGCGACCCTGAATCGCTGGATCAAGGATCCGATCGAGCATCACGACGAATACGTCGAGTACCTCCGCAAGCGAACCATCGTCGAGTTGGCTTTCTCGGGGGCGAAGGCACGAGGCCTGGCCCAGCTCTCATGGCTGGCGCTCGACCGCTGCGGGACGTACTTCGAGCTGTACAGAAGAGAGGGAGCCGGGGTAGCGGCCCTCGAGACGTGGAACACGCTGCGCCTGGCCAGTGGCCTGAAAGAGAACAAAGCGCTTCCAGACGTCGTCGAGTCCGATCCGGACCTATGTCTACCAGCCGCTCGGCCGACCCTTCAAGACAGAGTTTGGTCGCTACGGGAATACGTCCCAAACCTTCAGGCCGAGCATGTGATCTCGCAGATCGGAGCCAAAGAACCTAGCGTCGAGAAGCGCCTCGCGCGGGCCCTGCGCCGACTCCAGGATGGATCGGAGGTGGAGATCGACGCCACGGACGACCAGATCTGCGCCAAGGCGTTCGACTCGGCGCTGCTCCTGCCAACGATCACCTCGCTCAGCGTCTACACCCAGGGCCTTTTCAAAGATCTCCAGCCCAGGGACGAGGTCTACATCATCTGCGAGACCGGCGAGTGGTTGCTCAAAAAAAAGATGGTCGACCTGCTGAGCGCGCAAGAACACATCGAGGTCATCACTGCATTCGAGCTGAAAAGTGCGCAGCTCAAAAAAAAGTACGGCAGTAGGCTGGCTCTTCACACGATCGATCCATGGCGGCACAACCGTCATATGACGATCGTCTGCCGAGGAGGAGTGCCACAGCGGGCCGTCTACTTCGCGAGACGCCTCCGGGCTCCAAATATCACCCCCGTCTACCTCAAAGAGGTGAACGATGCAGAACGTGTGAAACGCACTTTCGAGCTAATGCGAACCGAGGCGGAAGCAGAAGCCGAGCGCCAGACAAATCAAGACGCCGAGCCGGCAGCAAGTTAAAAGAGCCCGCTGGTCCCTGCCGCACGTAGCCCGAGGAAGAGGATGACGCCGCAGCTGACGGCCATGATTCCCATCTCGCGGCGGACGATGGCCAGGGCGATGGGTTCTTTCTCGGCGTCGGTGAGGGACTCGTAGTCGACCTCGGCCACCTCGCGGTGGGCGGCGTCGGCGCGGGCGCCCTCGGCGATGAAGGAGACGACGAGAGGGAGGATCCCGTAGAGGTAGTGGAGGCCGTCGTCCTGCTCGTAGCCGGTGAGGACCATCAGGCCGCCGATCAGGGCCTGGAGGAAGACGGCGGCCTGGGCGGCGCGGAGCAGGTACCAGAACGGAATCGAGGGCCGATCGCGGAACCAGGCGATGCCGCCGACCGCAAAAGCGGCGCCGTTGAGGGCGATCAGGAGGATGCCCGCGGCGATGTGGAGCCCGAGCACCCTTAAATCCGCCTAGATGGGTCGGGATTCGGCTTGCTGATGCGGAAAAGCACTATGTAGCAAGTTGTCACAATGTCGGTGTATAACAGCGGTTCCGGCCACTTCCACCTCCCCGTGCTCAAGACCTACCTCCCGATTCTCGTCTTCGCCTTCCTCGGCCTCACGGTCGGGGGCGTCTTCGCCTTGGTCAACCACCTGGTCGGCCCGAAGAAGCGGCCGAAGCCGACGGCGGCGACGCAGCGCCAGGGCGAGCCCTACGAGTCCGGGATCCCGGTCGAGCCGACCAAGGGGCTGCGCTTCGGGGTGACCTTCTACCTGGTCGCGATGCTCTTCATCCTCTTCGACATCGAGGTGATCTTCCTCTACCCGATCGGGGTGATCCTCAAGGACGCCGACAGCTACCTCGTCCTCGGCGAGATGATCACCTTCGTCGTCCTCCTGCTCGTCGCCTTCGTCTACGTCTGGCGGAAGGGGGCCCTGGATTGGAGGTAGAGCGCCGCTCCCTGCGCGAGAAGCAGCTGGCCGCCCGCGACATGCTCCGCGGCGACCTCGAGGGTGAAGACCTCGAGCGCTACGTCGAAGAGCGCGTCGTCACCACGACCTTCGAGAAAGTCCAGAACTGGGCGCGGGCGAACTCGATCTTCCCGCTCACCTTCGGCCTCGCCTGCTGCGCGATCGAGGCGCCGATCTCGATCGTCACCGCCCGCTACGACCTCGCCCGCTTCGGCGCCGAGGCGCTGCGGGCCTCGCCGCGCCAGGCCGACCTGATCATCCTCTCGGGCCGGGTCAGCATCAAAATGGCGCCGGTCGTCCGCCGCCTCTACGACCAGATGCTGGAGCCGAAGTGGGTGATGGCGATGGGCGCCTGCTCCTCCTCGGCGGGAATGTTCTCCAACTACGCCGTCGTCCAGGGCGCCGACAAGTTCATGCCGGTCGACATCTACGTCCCCGGCTGCCCGCCGCGGCCGGAGGCGGTCCTCTACGGCTTCACCAAGCTGCAGCGCAAGATCATGGGCAACCCCGACCAGAGCTGGCGCCGGCGTTACAACGCCTACGGCACCGAGGAGTGGGCCCGCGGCGGGCCGCGCTCAGAACCGAGCCCCGAGGCCGCCAAGGCCTACGCGGAAGCGAAACGGTCGGTGGAAAACCTTCGCGAAGAGACCGGGGAGCCCTCCCTTGCCTGACGCCCCCGGACTCGAGCTGATCCGGGGGGAAATCGAGCGCGACTGCCCCGGCGCCGTCCTCGCCACCTCCTTCGACCGCAACCAGGCGGCGCTGATCGTCGACCCCGCACGCAACCTCGACGTCCTGCGCTGGCTCAAGGAGCAGCCCGGCCAGCGCTACACCTTCCTCTCGTCCCTCCACGCGGCTGACTATCTGCCAGCTCAACCTCGCTTCGCGGTCCACTACGAGCTGATCAACCGCGACAGAGTTGAGCGCATCCGAGTCAAAGCGATGCTCGACGAGCGCCGGCCCGCGGGTCCTGTCTCCGATACGTCCCCCGCGCCTACCGGCGCGGGTCCCGCATCGTCGCCACCCGCGGGAGGGGAGTTGCCGGAGATCGATTCTTGTGTCGAGCTGTTTCCCACGGCTGAGGCGCAGGAGAGGGAAGTGTTCGACTTCTTTGGGATCGTGTTCCGGGGGCATCCCAATCTGACTCGGATCCTGATGCCGGACGACTATGTGGGATGGCCGCAGCGGCGGGACTTTCCGATTGGTGGAGAGCCCGTGACCTTCACCTACTCGGAGGCTCGTTATGACTGAGCAGGTGGTGGATCGCGACCGCGAGATCATGACCGTCAACGTCGGGCCGCACCACCCGGCGACCCACGGCGTGCTGCGCCTCGTCGTCGACCTCGAAGGCGAGATGGTGCGCGAGCTGCGGCCGGTGATCGGCTACGTCCACACCGGGATCGAAAAGTCCTGCGAGAGCCAGAGCTACTGGAAGGTCATCCCCTTCGTCGAGCGGATGGACTACGTCTCCTACTTCTTCCAGATGGAGGCCTTCTGCGGCGCGGTCGAGCGGCTGGTCGACCTCGAGATCCCGCCCCGCGCCAAGTACCTGCGGACGATCTTCCTCGAGCTCAACCGGATCCACTCCCACCTCGTCTGGCTCGGCACCACCGCGCTCGACCTCGGCGCGATCTCGATGCTCTGGTACTGCTTCCGCGAGCGCGACAAGATCCTCGACCTGTTCGAAATGGCGACCGGGCAGCGGATGCACACGCGCTACTTCCAGGTCGGCGGCGTGATCGAGGACATCCCCCTCGGCTTCGAGGCGAAGTGCCGCGCCTTCGCCGAGGAAATGCCGATCCGGGTCGGCCAGTACGAAGACCTGCTCGACCGCAACGAGGTCTTCCTCTCGCGGACCAAAGGGGTCGGCATCGTCCCCCGCGAGCGGCTGCTGGAGCTGGGCGTGACCGGGCCGCTGCTGCGCGCCGCCGGCGAGCCCTGGGACCTGCGCAAGGCCACCCCCTACCTCGCCTATCCCGAGGTCGAGTTCAAGATCCCGGTCGGGACGGTCGGCGACAACTACGACCGCTACCGGGTGCGGGTGGCGGAGATGGTCGAGTCGAGCCGGATCGTCGCCCAGTGCCTCGACGCGCTCCCCGACGGCCCCCACATCGCCGACGACCGCAAGTACGTGCTGCCGCCGCGCTCGGAGCTCTCGACCTCGATGGAGTCCCTGATCCACCACTTCAAGCTCGTCACCGAGGGCTTCCGGGTCGAGCCCGGCGAGGTCTACTACGCGATCGAGAACCCGCGCGGGGAGCTCGGCTGCTTCGTCGTCGCCGACGGCTCGGCAAAGCCGGCGCGGGTCCACTACCGCGACCCATCCTTCGTCAACCTGCAGGCCTTCCGCGACATGGCCGTCGGCACCTACGTCGCCGACATGATCGCCTCGTTGGGGATGCTCGACCCGATTCTCGGGGGGGTGGACCGATGAGCGAGCTTCCCGTCGATCCAGCTGTGCGTGAGGGTCGGGTACCCGGCCGCTCGTCTGAGGAGATTCCTGAGCTTCATGAGGTTGGCTGCCCGGAGGAGCTGCGGGAGCGGATCGAGGGGTTGATGGGCCGCTACCCGGACCGCCGCTCGGCTTCGATCCCGGCGCTGTGGGCGGTGCAGGAGCGCTACGGCTGGTGCACCCCGGAGGGGATCCGCCAGGCCGCTGCCGTGATGCGGGTCACCCCCGCCTACCTGGAGTCGGTCGCGAGCTTCTACGACCTCCTCCACACCTCGCCCGTCGGGACCCACCGGATCGAGGTCTGCACCAACATCAGCTGCTGGATGCGCGGCGCCGACCGCCTGCTCGAGGCCTTCCAGGAGGCCGCCGGCGGCGACGACGCGAACTTCTACGTGACCGGGTTCGAGTGCCTCGGCGCCTGCGACATCGCCCCGATGGCCTCGATCGATCAGCGCTACTACGGGCCGCTGGAGGCAGCCGAGGCGGGCGTCGCGATCGACCAGCTGCGCGCCGGCCAGGAGGTCCTCCCTGACAAGGCACTGGCCAAGCGCGGACTGGCGGGGGACGCCTGATGCCGCACCGGCTGGAGAAGCGCATCCTGCTCGAGCACGCCGAGGACCCGGCGCTGCGCACGCTGGACGGCTACAGGCGGCTGGCCGGCGGCTACGCGACGCTCGAGCGCGCTTACAAGGAGATGGAGCAGGACGAGGTGCTGAAGCGGCTCGAAGAGTCGGGCCTGCGCGGGCGCGGCGGTGCCGGCTTCTCGATGGGCAAAAAGGCCTCCTTCCTCCCCCGCGGCGACATGGCCAAGTACCTCTGCTGCAACGCCGACGAGTCCGAGCCCGGCGCCTTCAAGGACCGGGAGCTGATGCAGCGCAACCCGCACCAGCTGATCGAGGGGATCGCGCTTGCCGCCCTCGCCGCCGACGCCGGCCACGCCTTCATCTTCATCCGCGGCGAGTACGACGAACAGGCCGACATCCTCGACACGGCAGTCGCCGAAGCGTATGAGGCGGGCTACCTGGGGACGAACATCCTCGGCTGCCACCGCGACCTCGAGCTGGTCGTCCACCGCGGCGCCGGCGCCTACATCTGCGGCGAGGAGACCGCCCTGCTCGACGCGCTCGAGGGCAAGCGCGGCAACCCGCGCTTGAAGCCGCCGTTCCCGGCCGTGCAGGGCCTCTACGGCGGGCCGACCCTGATCAACAACGTCGAGACCCTCTCCAACGTCCCCCACATCGTCGACAAGGGCCCCGACTGGTTCCACCAGTACGGCACCGAGCAGTCGCCCGGGACCAAGGTCGTCTCGATCTCCGGCGGCGTCCGCCGTCCCGGCAACTACGAGGTCGAGCTGGGGATCCCCACCCGCGAGCTGATCTTCGACATCGCCGGCGGGCCGGAGGACGGTCATGAGATCAAGGCCTTCTTCCCCGGCGGCTCCTCCTCCCCCGTCCTCACCGCCGAAGAGGGCCTCGACCTCCCCTACAGCTTCGAGGCGATGGCCGAGGCGGGCTCGATGCTCGGCTCCGGCTCGATCATCGTCTGCGACGACCGCGTCTCGATCCCGCACCTGGCGCTGCGGACGGCGCGCTTCTACCACCACGAGTCCTGCGGCAAGTGCGTCCCCTGCCGCGAGGGCACCAACTGGACCGTGAAGATGCTGGAGCGGATGGTCCGCGGCGAGGCGACGCCGATGGACCTCGACATCGTCAGCTCGGTCCAGCAGAACATCATCGGCCACTGCCTCTGCGTGCTCGGCGACTCGATGGCGATGCCGGTCGGGGCGATGGTCCGCAAGTTCCGAGAGGAGTTCGAAGAAGTGATGGCCAACCCCGAGCTGGTCCTCGACCCGCACGCCGTCGTCCAGGGCGCGCCCGAGACGCTGGGAGCGCAGGCATGAGCGCCGGGCGCGAGGTGACGCTCACGATCGACGGTCGCGAGGTGACCGCGACCGAGGGCGAGATGCTCCACGACGCCGCCCGCAAGGGCGACGTCGAGATCCCCTACTTCTGTTACGAACCGAAACTCGGCGACCCGGTCGGCGCCTGCCGCATGTGCCTGGTCGAGATCGAGGGGATCCCGAAACTGCAGACCTCCTGCTCGACGCCGGTGCGCGAGGGGATGGTCGTCCACACCCGCACCGAAGAGGTCAAAGACGCCCAGAACGCGGTGGTCGAGTTCCTCCTCGTCAACCACCCGCTCGACTGCCCGGTCTGCGACAAAGGCGGCGAATGCCCGCTGCAGGACATCTCCTACGGCTGGGGCCCCGGCAAAAGCCGCGTGATCGACGAAAAGCGCCACTTCGAGAAGCCGATCGAACTCTCGCCGCTGGTCGCGATCGACCGCGAGCGCTGCATCCTCTGCTACCGCTGCGTCCGCTTCAGCCAGGAGGTCTCCGAAGACGCCCAGCTGCAGCTGATCGACCGCGGCGACCGCACCTTCGTCGGCACCTTCGACGAGCGCCCCTACGTCGCCCCCTTCCACGGCAACATCACCGACATCTGCCCGGTCGGGGCGCTGACCAACTACACCTACCGCTTCCGCGCCCGGCCCTGGGACATCGAGCACGCCGGCTCGGTCTGCACGCTCTGCCCGAGCCAGTGCAACCTCAGCTTCACCATCCGCGACGAGAAGGTGAAACGGGTGATCACCCGCGACAACCACGAGGTCGACGACGGCTGGCTCTGCGACCGCGGCCGCTACGGGTTCGAGATGTTCGACGCCGAGGAGCGGATCGACGGCCCGCGGCTGAAGGGCGGCGCCGAGGCCGGCTGGGAACAGGCGGTCGACGCCGTTGCCGCGGGCTTGAAGCGCGCCGGCGGCAAGGTCGCGGCGATCGTCGGCGACGCCTCCAACGAGGAGGGCTTCCTCGTCGGGCGGATCGTCCGCGACGCGCTCGGCTCCCCGCACATCGACTCGCGCCCCTCGCGCGGTCCGAAGGCCGCGGTGCTGCGGCGCCTGGCCGAGCCGGCGATCTCGGCGAAGGTGCGCGACATCGACGACGCCGACGCGATCCTCGTCCTCGGCACCGATCCGCTGCACAGCTCGCCGATCCTCGACCTCCGCGTCCGCAAGGCGATCCGCCGCAACGGCGCCAAGCTGGTCGTCGCCACCGAGCGCCCGACCGCGCTCGACGGCGGCGCCGAGGCGATCGCCCGCTACGCGCCGGGCCAGGGCGCCCACTTCGTCCGCGAGCTGGCGGGCGCGATCGGCGGCGCCGAGAACGTCGCCACCCCGGTTGCCGAGACGCTGCGCGAAGCCGGCAGGGTCGTCGTCATCTGGGGCGAGCGGATCGCCCGTGAGGACGGCGCCGCCGAGGCGCTGCTCGAGGTCGCCTCCGCCGCCGGCATCGCCGGCAGCGAGGGCTCGGGCCTGCTCGAAATTCCCGACACCACCAACGCCCGCGGCCTGCGCGAGGCGGGCTGTCTCCCCGACGCCGGCCCGGGTCTCGCCGAGACCGCGACGGGCATGTCGACCGAGGAGATCCGCGCCGGACTGGAGTCGGGCGAGATCAGCGCACTGATTCTCTTCGGGGCCGACCCGCTGCGCGACTTCCCCGACACCAAGGCCTGGGAGACCGCCCTCACCGCCTGCGACTTCCTCGTCTCCTTCTCGATGCACGAGAACGCGACCACCGCCAAGGCCGACGTCGTCCTCCCGCTCGAGACCCACGCCGAGAAAGACGGCACCGTCACCCACCCCGACGGCCGCCTCCAGCGCGTCCGCCCGAGCGCCTCCCGCCCCGCCGAAGTCCTTCCCAACATCATCGTCCTCTCCGAGCTCGCCTCGAAGCTGGGCCTCGACACCGGCATCGATTCGCAGCCCACCGCCTTCGCCGCCCTCACCGAGGCAGTCCCCTTCTACGCCGGGATCAGCGACAGCGACATCGGCGGCCGCGGCATCCGCTGGCAGGACCGCGAGGGAGCCACCAGCGACCGTCACCCAAGCGACTCCGAGCGCCCGGGCCCCGAAGGCGCCACCGACTCTTCCGAGCAAGGCCCGACCGAGACCGGCGCCACGAGCAAGCCGGGATACGTAGGAGCAACGGACTCTCCCGCGCAAGCCCACAGCAAAGACGGCGCTTCCGAAACTGATGAGACCGTCGGGTCGGGGTCTCCAGACACTCAGCGCGACGCGCCGATAAGCATGGTCCAACCCGACCAGACTCCTCGCGGAGTCGCGTCTGGAGACCCCGACGCGACGGTCCCGCCCGCCCAAGAAAACGGCGCTTTGCTTTTGGGCACCTACCGCGACCTCTGGGCCGGCCCGATCACCGAGCTGAACCCGCCGCTGAAGTTCCTCGCCCCGCGGCAGCGCCTCGAGATCTCCCGCGAGGACGCCGCCCGCCTCGACCTCAAGACCGGCGACAAGGTACGCGTCAGCCAGAACGGCTCCAGCGTCGAGGCCGAGGCTCACGTCAAGGAGCGGGTCGGCGAGGGCGTCGTCTTCATGGCCGAGGGCGTCCTCGACGGCAACGCCAACGCCCTGCTGAACGGCGGCCCGGTCCAGGTCGAGGTCGAGAAGCTGAGCGAGATCCAGGCCTGATGCTGCCGCTCGCCGACACGACGTTCGCCGAAGCGACCTGGATCATGGTCGCCAAGAGCGTCGTCATCTTCGCCGTGATCTTCGGCATCCTGCCGCTGCTCACCGTTCTCGAGCGGAAGCTGATCGGCCGCTTCCAGCACCGCTACGGCCCCAACCGGGTCGGCCCCTTCGGCCTCCTGCAGCCGCTTGCCGACGTCGGCAAGCTGATCTCCAAGGAGTCGTTCCGGCCCGAGAACGCGGTCTCGACCCTGTTCATCCTCGGGCCGCTGCTGCCGGTCGTCTCCGGCGTGCTGGCGCTGGCGATCATCCCCTGGGGCGACGTCCAGGACGGGGTCGGCCTTTACGGGATCGACGTCCCGATCGGCATCCTCTACTTCTTCGCCGTCGGCTCGATCGCCTTCTACGGCCTGGTCCTCGGCGGCTGGTCCTCGGGCTCGAAATACAGCCTGCTGGGGGCGATGCGCTCGGCCGCGCAGCTGATCTCCTACGAGGTCTCGATGGGCCTGGCGCTGCTCGGCGTGATCATGATGAGCGGCTCCCTCTCGCTGGTCGACGCGGTCCACGCCCAGGGCGACATGTGGTTCATCGTCCCCCAGTTCGTCGGCTTCCTGATCTTCATGCTGGCCGGCTTCGCCGAGACCAACCGCACCCCGTTCGACATGCCCGAGGCCGACGCCGAGCTGGTCCAGGGCTTCATGACCGAGTACGGCGGCATGCGCTTCGGCTCCTTCCTCCTCGTCGAATACATGGAGATCCTGGTCGTCTCCGGAATCGCCGCGGCGATGTTCCTCGGCGGCTGGATGGGGCCCGGCCCGAGCTTCCTCGACCCGATCTGGATGCTGGCGAAGATGCTCGTCCTCGTCCTCTTCTTCATCTGGGTGAGGGCGACGTTGCCCCGTCTTCGATATGACCAGCTGATGAGCCTCGGCTGGAAAGTGCTGCTGCCGCTCGCCACCCTCAACGTCCTCGTCACCGCGGTCCTGGTGGTGGCCACGTGAGCGCGGCCAAGAACGGCAACGGCTTCGACCCGAAGTCGGCCCCCTACCTCGACTCGATCGAGGTGGTCGAGGTGCAGCGCGGCCCTGAGCCGGGCGGGCTCGGCGGCACCTGGCGCGCCTTCGGCGAGACCCTGCGCGGGCTGAAGACGACGATGGCGCGGCTGGTCGAGGGGCCGATGACGATCGAGTACCCCGAGGAGAAGACGCCGGTCTACCCGCGCTTCCGCGGTCGCCACAAACTCCACAAGTTCGAGGACACCGGCCTGGAGAAATGCGTCGGCTGCTCGCTCTGCGCCGCCGCCTGCCCGGCCGACTGCATCCGCGTCGTCGCCGCGGAGAACATCCCCGGCGACCGGGTCTCGGCGGGCGAGCGCTACGCCGCCGTCTACGAGATCAACCTCTCCCGCTGCATCTTCTGCGGCTACTGCGAGATCGCCTGCCCGTTCGACGCGATCACGATGGGCCACGACTACGAGATGGCCGACTACGACCGCCGCGACCTGATCTTCACCAAGGAGATGCTGCTGGCGGAGCCGATCGAACGGACGCCGCTGAAAAGCGAGGGCGAATAGATGGAAGAGGTGCTGTTCTTCGGCTCCGCGATCGGAGCGCTCGGCGGCGCCGTCGGCGTGATCGCGCTGCGCAACCCGTTCTACTCGGTGCTGGCGCTGATCGTCCACCTCTTCTCGCTGGCGGCGCTGTTCCTGCTGCTGACCTCGGCCTTCGTCGCCGCGGCGCAGGTGGTCGTCTACGCCGGCGCGGTGATGGTCCTCTACGTCTTCGTCGTCGCCTACGTCGGCGGCGGCGGCGAGTCAGCCTGGGAGCCGATCCCCGGCCAGCGCTTCCTCGCCCCCCTGCTCGGCATAGCCCTCTTCGTCGAGCTCTCGGTAGCCGTCCTCAGCTCCTCCCTCCTCGCCCTGGGAACCGACGGACCCGACGTCGAGGCCGGCTTCGGGGATCCGGCAGCCATCGGAACGCTGATGCTCGAGAAGTTCCTCCTCCCCTTCGAGGCCTCCTCCCTCCTGCTCCTCCTAGCCGCGGTCGGCGCCATCGTCCTGGCGCACCGCCGCCGTGAGGCGAACGCATGAGCATCGAGTGGTACATCGTCCTCAGCGCCCTCCTCTTCTCCACCGGCGCAGTCGGCATCCTCATCCGCCGCAGCCCGCTCGTCATCCTGCTCTGCCTGGAGCTGATGCTGAACGCCGGCAACCTCGCCCTCGTCGCCTTCAGCCGTATGGTCGGCAACGAGGAGGGTCAGGTCTTCGCGGTGATCGTGATGGTCGTCGCCGCCTGCGAGGTCGTCGTCGGCCTCGGCCTGATCGTCGCCATCTTCCGCCGCCGCCTGCCGCTCAACGTCGACGACCTGCGGGAGCTGCGCGGATGAGCGCCACCGCCTGGGCCTGGCTGGTCCTGCTCTTCCCGCTGCTCGGCTCGATCGCGATCGCGCTCGGCTACCGGGCGCTGCCCGCGAAAGCCGCGGGCATCATCGGCACGCTCTCGATCGGCCTCGCCTTCGCCTGCGGCGTCGCCGCCACGATCAGCCTGCTCGGCGACGAGCCCCACTCGCGCCACCACGCCTCCTCGCTCTGGGACTACGCCAGCGTCGCCGGGCTCGACATCAAGCTCGGGATCTTCGTCGACCCGCTCTCGCTGTTCATGGTCCTCGTCGTCACCGGCGTCTCGACCCTGATCCACCTCTACTCCTACGGCTACATGCAGTCCGACGAGGGCTACCACCGCTTCTTCAGCTACCTCAACTTCTTCGTCTTCTCGATGCTGCTGCTGGTCCTCGCCGGCAACTTCGTCCTCCTGATCGTCGGCTGGGCCTTCGTCGGCTTCGCCTCCTACGCGCTGATCAGCTTCTGGTACCGGCGCGAGACGGCGACCAAGGCGGGGATGAAGGCCTTCGTGATCAACGTCGTCGGCGACATCGGCCTCGTGCTCGCCGCCTTCCTGATCTTCCGCGAGGTGGGAGCCTTCGACTACGGCACCGTCTTCGAGCGGGCGCCCGAGGTCTTCACGACCAACGAGTGGACGATCACGGCGATCTGCCTGCTGCTCCTCGTCGGCGCCTTCGCCAAGTCCGCGCAGCTGCCGCTCCACACCTGGTTGCCCGACGCGATGGAGGGCCCGACCCCGGTCTCCTCGCTGATCCACGCGGCGACGATGGTCACCGCCGGCGTCTACCTGATCGCCCGCACCCACGTCCTCTTCGAGCTCGCCCCGACCGCCGCCGACGTCGCCGCCTTCACCGGGCTGGCGACGCTGCTGGTGGCGGGGACGATGGCGCTGGTGATGACCGACCTGAAGCGGGCGATCGCCTACTCGACGATGAGCCAGATCGGCTACATGATCATGGGGGTATCGATCGGCGCCTACAGCGCCGGGATGTTCCATCTGATGACCCACGCCTTCTTCAAGGCGCTCCTGTTCATGGCCGCCGGCTCGATCATCGCCGCGATGGCCAACGACCAGAACATCGACCGGATGTCCGGCTTCGGAAAAGCGATGCGCTTCACCTCGATCACCTTCGTCTGCGGCGCGCTGGCCCTCGCCGCCTTCCCCAGCACCTCCGGCTTCTTCTCCAAGGACGAGATCCTCGCCTTCGCCGAGGCCCGCGGCGGGATGTACGTGATCTTCACCGTCCTTGGCTATGTCGGCGCACTGCTGACCGCCGTCTACGCCTTCCGCCTCGTCTTCCGGGTGCTGCCCGGCCGGCCGTGCGCGGAGGCGCAGGAGCTGATCGACACCGGCCACGTCGCCCACGAGGCGCCGAAGAACCCTGCGACGGGCGAGCCGGAGGACACCGACGTCGGCTTCCCCGGCGCCGAGCACCACATCGCCGAGCAGAACTGGCCGATGCGGGCGGCGATGGGCGTGCTCGCGGTGCTGGCGCTGGTTGGCGGGCTGGTCCAGGTTCCCGACGTCGACCATGTGATCACCAACTTCCTCCACCCGGTCTTCGAGGCGTCGATCTTCGAGCACATCCATCCCTCGCCAAGGGCGGAATGGATCGGCCTCGGGATCGGCGGCGCGATCTCCCTGCTCGGGATCGGCATCGCCTACTACTTCTACGTCGCGCGGGCCGAGCTTCCGCGCCGGCTCGAAGCGCGCCTGCGTCCGCTCCACACCCTGTTCGTCAACAAGTGGTACTTCGACGAGCTGATCGACTTCCTCGTCGTCCGCCCGGCGCTGGCAACCGGCCGCTTCGCCGACCGTGTCTTCGAGCGCTTCGTCGTCGACGGCCTGGTCACCGGCACCGCCGAGACCGTCCGCGGTGCCGGCGGCGTCGTCCGCGCCGTCCAAAGCGGCTTCGTCCGCAGCTACGCGCTGCTCCTGTTCGCCGGCTTCGCCGGGTTGGCCCTCTACTTCCTCCTCGCCAGCTGATGAGCAGCGCGCTCCTCTGGGCACCCCTCGCGTTCGGCCTCGTCGGCCTCTTCCTGCCGCGGCGGGCGGTCGGCCCGTGGGCGGTGCTGGGGACCCTCGCCACCCTCGGCCTGGCGATCGCGATCGTCGTCGGCTTCGACTCCGGCAGCTCCGGCCTGCAGTTCGTCGTCGACGAGCCCTGGATCTCGGGGCTCGGAGTCGACTACAGCCTCGGCGTCGACGGCCTCAACCTCTTCCTGCTGCTGCTGACCGCGGTGCTCTGGGTCGGCGGCGTCGCCTTCGCGGCGCTGCGCGAGCAGGAGCGGCCGAAGACCTTCTACTTCCTGATGCTGGTCGCCGAGACGGCGACGTTAGGCGCGTTCCTGGCCCAGGACCTGCTGCTCTTCGTCCTCTTCTTCGACCTGATGCTGGTGCCGTTCTACTTCCTCTTCGGCGCCTGGGGCCACGACCGCAGCGGCGAAGGCGGGCTCACGGCCTCGGCGGCGACGCTGAAGATGATCGTCTACACCCTGATCGGCTCGCTGCTGATGCTGGTGGCGGCGATCGCCACCGCGATCCTCGCCGCCGACGGCGGCAACATCACCTTCTCGATCGCCGAGCTCGCCCGGGAGCCGCTCGGCGAGGGCAGCCAGCGCTGGATCTTCTGGTTCTTCGCCGCCGCCTTCCTGGTCAAGATGCCGGCCTTCCTCCTCCACGGCTGGATGCCCGACGCCTACCGGGCGGCGCCGCTGCCGGTGCTGGTCGTCTTCTCCGGCGTCCTCGCCAAGGTCGGCGCCTACGGCTTCCTGCGGGTCGTCCTGCCGGTCTTCCCCGACGCCACGGTGGAGTTCCAGGAGGTGATCCTGCTGATCGCCCTAGCCTCGATCCTCTACGGCTCGGCGATGGCCTTCACCCAGACCAACGTGCGGCTGATCGCCGGCTACTCCTCGGTCGCCCAGCTCGGCTTCATCACCGCCGGGATCTTCGCCCTGCGCGCCGACGGGGCCGACGGGGCGATCCTGCAGTCGGTCAACCACGGCCTCGTCGTCGCTCCGATCCTGATCATCGTCGCGCTGCTGCTGGAGCGGACCGGCAGCGAGGACATCCGCGAGATGGGCGGGCTGGCGCTGCGGGCGCCGGTGCTGGCGGCACTGTTCCTGATCGTCGCCCTGGCGACTCTGGCGCTGCCCGGCTCGGCCAACTTCGTCGGCGAGTTCTACATCCTCAACGGCCTCTTTCAGGAGAAGATCGTCTTCGCCTTCGTCGCGATCACGGGCGTCGCGATGTCGGCCTACTACGCGCTGCGCATGTACCAGCAGACGATGCACAACCGGGCGCCGGAGGGACTGATGTCGCGTGAGATCGGCGCCCGCGACGGGCTGGTGCTGGTGCCGCTGGTGCTCTGCATCATCGGCCTCTCCCTCTACCCGCAGCTGATCCTCGAGCGGACGGCGCCCACCGTCGAGAAGACCGTCGCCAAGGTGCACCGCGACGAGGCTCCCGAATCGAAACTGGTCAGAAAATGAACTTCAACGAGCCGACGATCGACTACGCCGGCATCTCGCCCCTGATCGCCCTCACCGTCGGCCTCTGCGTCGTCCTCCTCAGCGCCGTCTTCAAGCCGTTCAAGCGGAGCGCGCCGCTGCTGACGATGATCACCCTCGCGGCCGCCGCCGGGCTGCTGATCTGGCACTGGGACGACCCGAAGACGCTGATCACGGGGGCGCTCCGGCTCGACGACCTGGCGATCTCGATCTCGCTGATCTCGATCCTCACCGCGGCCTTCTGCGTCCTCTTCTCGCTTAGGGAGCGGGCGACCGAGGAAGCCGGCTCGGGCGAGTACCACGCGCTGCTGCTGGGCTCGGTCCTGGGGATGGTCCTGCTCGCGCAGGCGACCAACCTCGTCACCTTCTTCGTCGCCCTCGAGATCCTCTCGATCCCGCTCTACATCCTCTGCGCCGCCAACCTGCGGCGCGAGGGCTCGCTGGAGTCGGGGCTGAAGTACCTGATCGTCGGCTCGATCGGCTCGGCGACCCTGCTCTACGGGATGGCCTTCCTCTACGGCGGCTCCGGCTCGACCGGCTTCGGCGGGATCGCCGACGGGATCGCCCGCGAGGGCCTCGACGGCGACCCGTTGATCCTGGTCGGGATCGCGATGGTGACGGTCGGCCTGGCCTTCAAGGTCTCGATCGCGCCCTTCCACCAGTGGACCCCCGACGTCTACCAGGGCGCGCCGACCCCGATCACCGGCTTCATGGCGGTGGCGACCAAGGCCGCGGCCTTCGCCGTCTTCCTCCGCTTCTTCGACGTCGCCCTCGGCTCCCAGCTCGACGTCTGGCAGCCGGCACTGGCCGCCCTGGCGGCGATCTCGATCGTCGTCGGCAACGTCGGTGCCCTCGGCCAGGACTCGCTGAAGCGGCTGATGGGCTGGTCGGGCGTCGCCCAGGCCGGCTACATGCTCGGCGGGGTCGTCGTCGTCTCCGAGGCGGGAACGAGCTCCCTGGTCTTCTACCTCGCCGCCTACGCCTTCATGAACCTGGCAGCCTTCGCGGTGATCGTCGCCCGCGAGCGGGAGACGATCTTCGGCGACGACATCCGCGCCGTGCGCGGGCTGGGAGCGGAGCGGCCGCTGCTGGCCTGGCCGCTGACGATCTCGATGCTGGCCCTCGCCGGGCTGCCGGCGACCGCGGGCTTCATCGGCAAGCTCTACCTGATCGAGGCCCTGGTCGAGGGCGACTACACCTGGCTCGGGGTGATGATCGCGATCGGGACGATGATCTCCCTCGCCTACTACCTGCGGGTGGTGGCGGCGATGTGGATGCGGCCCGAAGGCGAGTCCGCGCCCGGAGCGACCCCGGCGATCGCGGGCGCCTCCCCCGAGGCCGATCCGGTCGACCCCGAGGCCGGTCGCCGCTGGTACCTGGTCGGACCGGCGCTGCTCGCTTCGGCGGCAACCGTCTTCTTCGGCGTGATCCCGCAGCCGCTGGTCGAGTGGGCCTCCCACGCCGGCGCGGCCCTCTTCGGGTAGAAACGCCCGATCGGAGTCCTCCTCACCACCGGCGCGATCGTCGTGGCCGTCGCCATCGGCGTCTGGTCCGAGGGCCGCTGGCCCGCGGGCGCCGCTAAGGCTTCCCGCAGCGCCCTGACGCTGCTGCTCTACGTGCTGCTGCCGCCGGTGATCTTCTTCAACATCGCCGCCAGCGAGATCGACGTCGGCCACGGCGTCGGCCTGGTCCTCGGGATCGCCGCCTCCTCCCTCGGAGCGCTCTTCGCCTGGACGGTCGCGAGCCGCTTTCTGGATCTGACCCGCCCCCAGGTCGGGGCGGTGCTCTGCACCGTGCTCAGCGTCAACACCGGCTACCTCGGCTACCCGCTCGCCGTCGCCCTGCTGGGACGGAACGATCTGCCCGACGCCGTCCTCTACGACGTCCTCGTCACCGGCCCCTGCCTCCTGCTCGGCGCCTTCGCGGTCGGCGCCGCCTTCGGGACCAAAGCCGGGGAAACGCCGCGCCAGCGCGTCGGCGCCTTCTTCACCCGCAACCCGCCCCTCTACGCGGCAATCGCCGGGCTGCTGGCGCCGGACGCGCTCGCCCCCGACCTCCTCGTCGACCTCTCGCAGATCCTGATCGTCGCCATCCTCCCGATCGGCTTCTTCGCCGTCGGCGCCACCCTGGCCGAGAACGCCGAGCACGGCCAGCTGCCGATCCCACCGCCCCTGACCCGCCCGGTGATGCTCGTAATTGCCACCCGCCTCGCGGTCGTCCCCGCCCTGCTAATGCTCCTCGCCGCCCCCCTGATCGACCTCCCCGCCGCCTACCGCCTGCTCTCGGCGATGCCCTCCGGCCTCAACTCCCTGATCGTCGCCCACGCCTACGGCCTCGACATGGAGATCACCGCCGAGGCCGTGACGTGGTCCACCGCGATCGTCGTCCTGGCGGCGCTGGGCTCGCTGCTGCTTTAGCGCTTGATCCGGTCGATCCTCTCTTCTACCCCAATCCACTTTTCAATGCCAACGATTCGACCCTTCTTCACCTTCATTCCCTGCCCTCTCTATCAGCGCTCAAAGCTGGGTAGCGATTAGCCCAATCAAAGCCGCGATGATCACGCCGCTGGTCTGTATCAAGGTGCGTTGCATCGAGGCAAAACGATTGTCGAGTTCGCGGAATCCAACATCGGTACGGGCAAACCCTTCATCCACCTTCCGTTCAACTTGATCGAACCTCTGATCGATATGCAGGAACCTCTCGTCCAGACTCCTGTCGTTCCATTCCGTCATCTCCGCCTCCCTGTCCATGACCGCTGCCTCCATGCTTGGACCGTAGCAGACAAAATGTTACGTATGGGTGCCGTCTCTGTAGATTCTTGGCCGTGCTTCACCACGTCGGAATCGAGGTAGCGCCCGCCGATATCGAGGCCGCGGCCGGCTTCTTCGAGCTGATCGGGTTCGAGCGGGTCGAGCCGCCGGCGACGCTCTCCGAGTACACCTGGCTCGAGCGCGAGGGGACGCAGGTCCACTTGATGCCGGAGGAGTCGCCCACCGTGCCCTCACCCGGTCACATCGCCCTCGTCGCGCCTGACTTCGACGCCACCGTCGCCCGCCTCCGCGAGGGCGGCTTCGAGGTCGAAGCCAAACGCGAACACTGGGGGCAGCGGCGGGCATTGGCGATCGCCCCCGGCGGCCACCGGGTCGAGCTGATGGCGGCTCCCCCCGCTCCCCAGACCTAGACGCCGTCGCGCAAACGCTCGCCCGGCTTCGACGCAAAGAGGTCCGCGTCGGCGACGCCGAGCAGCTCGTCGACGGTCCTCCCGTCGGCGGGGAACATCGCGAAGCCCGTGCCCGCCGTGACCGGCCGCACCTCGTCGCTGCCGAACCCGCGCCGGGAGACGCGGTCGCCCAGGCGCTTGACCACTTCGCCCGCCTCCTCGGCGTTCACCTCCGGCACGATCACCGCGAACTCGTCGCCCCCTTGGCGGAAGACCGCGTCTTCGCGGCGCAGCTCTTCGCGCAGGGAGCTACCGATCTCGGCGAGGAGACGGTCGCCTTCGAGGTGGCCGTAGCGCTCGTTCACCTGCTTGAAGCCGTCGAGGTCGAGGAGGACCAGGGCGAACTCGCGGCCGTGGCGTTCGTGGCGGGCGATCTCGGCCGCGAGGCGCTCCTGCAGGGCGCGGTAGTTGCCGACGCCAGTCAGCTCGTCGCGCCGGGACAGCGCCCAGAGCGCTTCGTGGCTGGCCCGCAGACGGCGGACGAGGATCACGATCCCGGCGCCGACCGCCATCAGGCTGGCGGCCTCGATCACAGCCAGGATCGTCTCCTGGCGGCGCGAGAAGTCGCCGAGCACCAGTGGCGCCAGCAACCCCAAGGCGATCGCGAAGAGAGCGGCGAGCAGGTAGCGGGCGGAGTTGGGCGACTGACCGATCCCAAAAGAGTACGGAGCCGCGCGGGTCCCATCTCCCCCGCGCACTACGATGCGCCGGATGCGCTACCCGGTCGAACAGTTCACCCCCTCCGAGCAGGAGCTGCTGACCCCGCACTTCACCAACCTCGACCGCCCGGTGTTCGCCCTCGTCAACCTGCCGGAGACCGTGAAAGGGGCGCTTTTTGCCCGCTATTCGCGCTATTCCGGGACCGTCAGACGGCTCTATCTGGAGGAGTTCGCCGCCGACATGCCCGCCGCCGGCCGACCCTTCGACGAAGAAGAGGGAGCGCGTGCCGCACAGCTCTACGAGCGGGTCTTCGCTGGCTACGGTGACGACTCGATCGCCCAGCTCGGCGGCGCCCACATCGCCTGCGAGTGGGTCTCCAACATCCTCACCAAGGTCCTGCAGCGCGGCCGCCTCGCCGCCTACCTCGAGCAGTCGACCCGCTACATCCCCTACGACAAGCCGCTGCCCGACGGCGGCTACCGCTTCTACCGCAACGACGAGCTCGGGCCCGAGTTCGCGGCGGCGATGGACGAGATCTTCGCCATCTACTCGCGCTCGCTGGCAGAGGTCGAGGAGTGGGCGGCGGCGCGCTGGCCGCGGGGCGAGGAGCCCGAGGCGGCCTGGCGGCGCTCGATCCGCGCCAAGGCGCTCGACCTGCTGCGCGGGCTACTGCCGGCGGCGACCCTCAGCCACGTCGGCATCTACGCGACCGGGCAGGCCTACGAGCAGCTGATCATGCGGCTGATGTCCTCGCCGCTGCCGGAGGCGCGCGAGTACGGCGGGATGATCCTGCGCGAGATGAAGCAGGTGATGCCGAGCTTCGTCTCCCGGGTCGAGCGACCGGACCGGGGCGGCGAGTGGGTCTCCTACCTGGAGCGGCGGCGCGAGCAGACCGAGAGCTGGGTCGCCCGCCTCGGCCTCGACCGCCGCGGCGAGGGCGACGGCGTCCCCTCGGTGGAGCTGATCCACGTCGACGGCTCTGAAGAGGACCTCCTCGCCTCCTCGCTGTTCGAGTCGGCGAGCGTCCCCGAGCCGGAGACCCTCGCCCGCATCGACGTCCTCGACCGCGACGAGCGGGCCGAGCTGCTGGGCGCCCTGGTCGGCGATCGGGCCAACCGCCGCTACCGGCCCGGGCGCGGCTTCGAGGCGCTGCGCTACCGCTTCGAGATCGTCTCCGACTACGGCGCCTTTCGCGACCTGCAGCGCCACCGGATGCTGACCTGCCAGTGGCAGCGGCTGACCCCCGACCTCGGTGCCGGGATCCCGGAGGAGGTGCGCGAAGCCGGCGTCGGCGGTGAGTTCGAGCGGGCGCTCGAGGTCTCCCGCGGCGAGTACGAGCGGCTGGCCGAGGCGGGCCTCGCCGAGCAGGCTCCCTACGCGCTCAGCCTCGCCTACCGGATCCGCTACACGCTCGACCTCAACGCCCGCGAGGCGATGCACCTGATCGAGCTGCGCTCGGGCCGCGAGGGCCACCCCACCTACCGGGCGGTGGCCCAGGCGATGCACGAACGCGTCGCCGCCGTGCACCCCGGAGTGGCCGCCGCCATGTCCCACGTCGACACTTCGGTCGAGCCGCGGCTGGAGCGGATCATGAGTGAGATCCGCACCCACCGCAAGCGGGTCAGCGCCGGCCACTCCGAGTAGCGACCACCCTCAGGAGTCGAGCTCCCGGGCGACCTCCTCGAGCAGCTCGAGGGCGTCCTGCAGGCCGTCTTCCATGCCGGAGGCGATGATCGCCTCCCGGATCTCGGGGCTCGGGCACTGGATCAGCATCGTCATCGTGGTCCGGCCGTCTTCCTCGGCGAAGGTGACGGTGTTCAGCGTCGCGCTCGCCTCCAGCTCCTCGGGCGGCAGCGGCGCCCCCTCGTAGACCTCGGTGCTGACGATCCGCTCGTCGGGGACGATCTCGCGGTACTCGCCGTGGAAGGCAACCTCCATCCCGTTGTCGGCGTCCATCACGTAGCGCCAGCGACCACCGACCCGCAGGTCGATCTCCATCTGCCGCGCCGTTCCCCGGCGGGCGGTCCACCACCGCGCCACCAGCTCCGGCGTCGTCCACGCCTTGTAGACGAGATGCTTGGGGGCGTCGAACTCGCGGGTGACGAGGATCTGGTCCTCGGCCGGGAGCGTCAACTTCGCCTGCTTGTCAGTCGTCATCGCCATCTCCTTCGTCCTCCTGTTTCTTCAGTTCCTCCAGAACGTCGTCGAGCCGCTCGAAGCGCTCCTCCCAGAGGTGCTGGTAGCGGCTGACCCAGTCGAAGACGGGACGAAGGGCCGGGGCATTGACGCTGTACAGCCGCCGGCGCCCCTCCTCCCGTGCCTGAACCGCCCCCACCTCCCGCAGCACCCGCAGGTGCTTCGAGACCTGCGGCTGCCCCAGGCCCGTCAGCTCGACGAGCTCGTTGACCGGCCGCTCCCGGTCGGCGAGGAGATCGAGGATCTCCCGCCGGCGAGGCTCGGCGACGGCGTTGAAGGCATCGGCGGTGGTCGGCAATCGACTCATGCCGGCAATATATACCTATATGGGAATATGTCAAGAACTACCGGTTGCGGGAACTACTCGCGCTGCTTGCGCTTGCGTTTGGGCGTGCCCTCGTCTTCTTCCCCAGAGGCTTCGTCGTCCTCGCCCCAACCGCCGTCCGGCTCCATTTCCTCAGCCGCACGCTCGCCCGGAGTGGGCCAGGGCACCGCTTCGCCTCGCTCCCATGCGGGCGGTTTGCCGCCCGGAACCTTCCCGGCGATGAGCAGAGCGACGTAGAAGAGCCAGATCCAGAGGAAGAAGATCAGGTTGAGGACCGTGGCGATCCCGATTGCCATCCCCAGCGAGCCCCAGAAGCGGGTCAACAGCCCGGTCCGCATCGCCCAGAGGCAGGTGTAGATGAAGGAGAAGACAAGACCAAGGGCGCCGGCCAGGCCGAAGCCGGTGGCAAGCGGCGCCAGGGATGCTTCGGTTCTGGCCTCGGTGGCCGCGTCGTCTTCGAGCTTGCGGTCTTCGCAGGCCGCCAGCGGGCTCTCGCCTTTGCCGGGCTCGTACTCGTCGACGAGGGAGTCGTTGCCGTCGTCCTCGCGCTCCTCGACGCACTCCTCTTTCGCTTCCTCCCTGGTCAGCGCCGGTTTCGCGTCTCCGGCGACGAACTCGTCGGCGGCTTCGCGCTGAGCCGCGCTCGACAGACCGACGGCGAGCGCCAGGAAGAGCGGCGCGGCGATGACGAGTCCGATGAACTGCGAGCGGACCTGCTCGCTGCGGGCACGGGCCGCGCGGAAGAGATAGACGAGCGGAAAGACGAGCAGGGCGAAGCCGACCGCCTGCATCAGACCCGCAAGCACGACCGAGCCGCTGTTCTCGTCGATCGAACGGAGAACCTCCGCCGCACCGTCTCCGCTCACGCCGAGCACGAAACGGAAGGCGACCAACAGCACGACGGAGAGCAAGGTCGCCAGCGCAACCGGCAGCGCCCAGCGCGACTCCTGCTCCAGCGTTTCCGCTCGGGTCATTCTCATCCCTTCTGGTGGAAGTGGAACCGGGGCACGGATCCGTACGCTATCGGCGTGAAGCAGACGGAGAGCACCCGCGTCGTCCCCCTCGAGGCCGGCGCCGGCCCCGAAAACCCGCCCTGCCCCGCCTGCGGCGAGCCGCTGTTCGGCTGGATCGGCGAGAAGCCCGGGCTGCCGGGCCCGGTGCGCCGCTGCGAGAGCTGCGGCCTGGGAGTCGTCGGCGATCCGGGGGGGCCCGAGGAGGCCCTGCGTGAGCTGGACACCCTGCGGCAGGAGAACGGCGCCCTGCGGATCGTCAACCGAGGCAGCTTCGCCGCCGCGCTAGGCAACGCCGGCTGGTCGGGCTTGCGCCCCAAGGCCAAGTACCTGTTCACGCTCGAGTCGGTCCGCCGCCTCGTCGCCCACCGCGATCAGGTGGTCAAGTCGCGCCGCTGGCTGCCGGGGGCGGGCCTGGCGGCGACCTGGCAGACGCTGCTGAACAGCGTCACCTTCGGCCACGACGTCGCCCTCGGCGCCCTGCGCGGAGAGCCTTCGATGCCGGCACCGGAGCCATGGCAGCGACGGATCGACGCCCTCGCCAGCGTCGTCCTGGCGATCCCGGCGCTGCTGGTAGCGATCCCGGTCGAGCTGGCGGGCGGCCTCCTCCGCCGCGGCGCGGTCTACTCGCTGCGGACCGAACTGCTCTAGCTGAGTCCTTCGCGCGCCTCGCGCACCAGAGTCACGGCCTCGGGGAAGAGGACGCGGATCGCGTCGCGAACCTGCATCGCCTGCTCATCGGCGGTGCCGGTGAGGTCGAGGCGGCCGATCGAGGCGACGGTCATCTCCACCGCCAGCTTGATCGCGTTGTCGGCCCAGGCGACCCGCTGCGAGGACTGCATCTGCTCGGAGAGCTCCTCCATGCGGGCGCGGAACTCCTCGGGGTCGCCAAAAAGGTTGAAGCCCTCCATCACCTTGCATGTAAGCAGAACCGCTTCACTGCCGACCCTGAATCGGCACACCGTGCGCACCACCCGCGCGTCGGGCCGCCCTAGCGTCGGTGCCGATGCGGAAGCGGTGGACATCAGAGCAGGGCTCGGCGAGCGTCGAGCAGGCGGCCCTGGCGGGGCTCGTCGCGCTGCTCCTGCTGGCCGGGATATCCGCCATCGCCGCCGGCGGCGAGGTCGACGCCGGACGACGCCTGGCGGGGGCGATCGCCAGCAAGCTCGAGTGCGCGCCGCGCCTGCCCGACGGCTGCCGCCATCACCCGCTCGTGCCCGCCTATGGCTGGCCCCTGGCAAGGCTGGCGCGGGCGCTGGCCCCGGCGCCGGCGGCGCTGCCGGGCCCCTCGGGCCTGCCGCTGATGCCGGTCGACTTCCGCCGCTGCCGCCGCGAGAGCTGCGCCGTCGCCGCCGGCCCCCACCTCACCGCCTCGGGCCGCCGCACCACCGCCTTCACCGAGGTGGTCGACCGCCGGGCCTCGGGCGGCTGGGTGGAAGTCGTCTACTGGCTCTACCGCCCGGCGCTCGGCTGGCAGCGCCTCTCCCGCCGCGCCACCGGGGCCGACGTCGAAGCCGCCGCCGGCGTCGAAGTCCTGCTCGGCGAGGACCCGGCGCTGGTCCCGCTGGAGACCCTGCCCGGCCGCAACCACTACGAGTTCCCGGCCGCCGAGGAGCCGCCCTGGCGCTGGCGCGTCGCCGGCCGCTACCCCGGCTGGTCGAGCTGAGAGGGCGTCCAGCCCTCGCCCGCAGCGGCACGCTCGAAGCCGATCCAGAGCGAGTTCATCGCCACCGCCACCACCCGCTCGCGCGGCACCTCGGGGTGGTCCACCCACCACAGCGCCAGCCCCTGAAGCACGCCCCGCAGCACCACCCAGGCCATTTCCACTCCCTCTTCCGCCAGCGAGCCGGTCACCTCCTCCGCGCCGGGCTCGGCGACGAACATCTTCATCACCTTGGCGCGGCTGCGGGCGGAGACCTCGGCGTGCACCGCTTCTGCCTCCCGGTCGCCGCTCGGCTCCCGGAAGAGCAGCTTGGCCACCCCCGAGCGCTCGACGTAGGAGAACCAGGTGTCGATCGAGCGCGCGGCCCGCTCGGCCGGTGGATCGTCGCCCGGCCATTTGCGGCCCCAGATCTCCCGCAGCTCGGCGAAGTGGCTCTCGAGCAGCTGTCGGTAGAGGTCGAGCTTGGAGGAGAAATGGTCGTAGACGACCGGCGGCGTCACCCCGGAGCGCCGCGCGATCTCCTCGATCGAGGCGCCCCGGTAGCCGCGCTCGGCGAAGAGCTCGGTCGCCGCCGCCTCGATCATCCTCCGGCGCTCCTCGGGAGGGAGGCGCTTGCGGGGACCAGTGCTCGTTGACAACCTAGTGCTCCTTAGGTAGTTTCCCACTCAGACCTAACGCTCGCTAGGTTATCTCCCTTGATCGTCTCCGTCGACATCGCCGAAGTTGGTCCCCGCCGCGGGTTGCGCGCCTTGGCGAAACCGCCCCGGGTGGATCGGATCGAGGGCCTGCGCTACGCGGAGACCGTCTTCACCGCACCGCTTGGCACCAGCCGCCCCGCCCCCAGCTTCGGAACGGTCGCCCTGATCGCCGCCTGGGAGGACGAGGCGGCCCTGGATCGCTTCGCCTCCCACCCCCTCGCCGAAGAGCTGGCGAGCGGGTGGCACGCGCGGATGGAGCCGCTGCGGGTCTTCGGCGGCTGGCCCGGTCTCTCGGGACTGCCCGAGCGGCCCCTGCCGGTGGACGACGGGGAGCCGGTGGTCGTCCTCACCCTGGGCCGGGTCAAGCCCTGGCGGGTGCCGCCCTTCCTGCGCGCCTCCGCGCCCGCCGAACGGGATGTTCTCGCCGAGCCCGGCCTGCTTGCCTCGACCGCCTTCGCGCGCTTGCCGGACCTCGTCTCCACCTTCTCCCTCTGGCGCAGCGCCGCGGAGATGCGGGGCTACGCCAGCCGCCGGGACGGCTCCCACCGAGCCGCCGTCGCCAAGGATCGCGAGCAACCCTTCCACCGCCACTCCGCCTTCATCCGCTTCCGCCCCCTCGAGACGCGAGGGCAGTGCGGTCGGTTTCAGCGTCTGCAGCTGCCTCATCCTCAGCCTGCTTGATCAAGCCCCGCCAGTCCGTCGTGCGGAAGACCAGCAGGATCGCGAGGAAGCCGAGCACCGCCGACCAGGCCGCCATCGCGATCTGGGTTCCGACCGAGAAGGAGAGGACGGCGGTCCGCGAGGGACCGCTGAGGGTCGCGACCAGCAGCGCCTGCTGGGCCCCGGCGCCGCCGGGAGTGAAGGGGACGACGTTGGCGATCGCCTGCACGCTCATCACCAGCATCACGGTGCCGAACGAGCCGCCGATGCCGAAGGCCTCGAGGAAGAACCAGAAAGCGCCGAAGCGGAAGAGCCAGCCGACCCCCTGCCAGGCGAACACCTCGCGCAGGTAGCGCCGTGGCTCGCGGAGGATGACGAGGCCCTGCCGCACCCGCGCCCAGAAGCGGCGCACGCGGTGGGCGAGGAAGTAGATGCCGATCGCGATCGCCAGCAGCGTCGCCGCAACGACGATCGCGAAGACCTGCGGGTTCTCGGCCCAGAAGGAGATCTCGAAGGCGGGCAGCTTCGGGATCTGCGGCAGCGGCGGCAGCAGCCCCTGGGTGATCGCGTAGAGCAGGACCAGGATCCCGATCGAGGTGTCGAAGACGGTCTGGACCAGGAACGAGGAGGTGACCGCCGGATAGGAGGAGTCGGGGATCTGGCGTTTGACGAGGAAGACTTTGGTGACGTCGCCCGCGCGGGCCGGGATGATCGCGTTGATCCCGGCGCCCGCCAGGTAGGCGGCGGCCAGCGGCACGAAGGGGATCGGTTTGTCCGGGTAGGCCGCCCGCAGCACGTTGCGCCAGGCCCAGGCCCGGGCCAGCTGCATCGCCAGCAGGCAGAGGAGGGCGATCCCGAAGGTCGACCAGTCGATTTCCGAGAGGTGGCGGAAGAATTCCGCCGTGCGGTTGAAGAACGCCTCGAAGTTGCCTTGAAGATCGGCGAAGACCATCGCAGCTAGACTAGCCACGCTCGTGCCGGATACCGACACGCACACGTTGCCCCCCACCGCCACCCCGGACCCCGCCGACCAGGCGATGTGCGCCCGTGCGCGCGAGCGCTACGCGGCCGACCGCAAGAGCCGCTGGCGCAAACGCCGCAAACGCCACGCGCAGCTGCCGAACCTGATCATCATCGGCGGCCTCAAGTGCGGGACGACGAGCATCCACCACTACCTCGGCCTCCATCCCGAAATCCAGATGTCGAAGCCGAAGGAGCTCAACTTCTTCGTCGAGGAGCTGAACTGGGACCTCGGGCTCGACTGGTACGCGAGCCGCTTCGACGACCGCTTCAAGGTGCGCGGCGAGTCCTCCCCGCACTACACGAACCTGCCCCGCTTCGAGGGGGTGCCGGAGCGGATCAAGCAGCACTGCCCGGACGCGCGCCTGCTCTACATGGTCCGCGACCCGATCAAGCGGATCCTCTCCCACTGGGTCCACGCCACCGGCGCCGGCTACGAGACCGGCGACCTGGTCGAGGTGCTCTCCAACCCGAACAGCTCCTACATGAACCGCTCCAAGTACTGGATGCAGCTGCAGCCCTACCTCGAGCGCTTCGACCGCTCGCGAATCTCGATCATCACCCAGGAGGAGCTGCAGACCGAACGGGAAGAGACGATGCGCAAGGCCTTCGCCTTCGCCGGCGTCGACGAGAACTTCACCTCCGAGCAGTTCGACCGCGAGTGGGAGAAGTCGAGCGCCAAGGAGGGCGACAAATACCAGCTGATGGAGAAGCTGGTGAAGCTGCCCGGCTTCCGCTCCTTCGACCGCAACTTCGACCGCCTGCCGGAGTCGATGCGCTGGATCGTCGAGAAGGTCGTCCACGACCCCGACAAGCCGCCGGCGCCGAAGCCGAAGCTGCCCGACGACCTCTTCGAGACCGTCCGCGGCCGCTTCACCGAGGACGTCGCCGAGCTGCAGAAATTCGCCGGCCGCGGGTTCGCTGGCTGGCACGACTACTCCTGAGCGAGCGCGGGTAGCCCGCCACCGATGCGGCGACTGCTGCCAGACCCCGGCCCGACCACGGTCTCCGAGCAGCTCGAGACCTACCAGCCGAGTGAGGAAGAGCGCGAGGGGCGGCCGTTCGTGGCGATGAACTTCGTCGCGACGCTGGACGGGCGGGCGACGATCGACGGCCGCTCCGGCCCGATCGGCTCGGCGGCCGACACCGAGATGCTGGTCGGGCTGCGGACCCGCTTCGACGCGGTGATGATCGGCGCCGGGACGAAGCGGGCCGAGGGCTACGAAAACGTCAGCCAGCGCCTGATCGTGGTCGAAAGCGGTCCCGACGGGCGGGTCGACCTGCCGGCGCTGCTGCGAGAGCTACGTGGCGAAGGCGTGCGGGCGCTGCTCTGCGAGGGCGGCCCGACGCTGCACGGCGCCCTCCAGGCCGAGGGCCTGGTCGACGAGCTCTTCCTCACGATCGCCCCGAAGCTGAACGACAGCGAGGGGCCGCGGATCCTCGAGGGGTCGCTGCCGGAGGTCGTCGAGCTGGAGCTCGCCTGGCTGATCGAGCACGAGGGCGAGCTCTTCGCCCGCTACCGGCGAACCTGACGCGGCCGATCAAATAGCGTTCCCTCTCCCAGTAGGACGAGGAGAGAGGACACCGATGGACTTCAACCCCAGCCCCGAGGTCGCGAACCTGCGCGAGCGCGTGCTCGACTTCATGGACGCCGAGATCTACCCGCAGGAGCGGGAGCTGATGGAAGCGCTCGACGCGGAGGTGGGTCCGGGCGTGCCCTACCCCGGGAACCTCGTCGCGGTCCGCGAGAAAGCCAAGCGCGAGGGGCTCTGGAACCTGTTCATGCCCGACGAGCGCTTCGGTCCCGGGCTGAAGAACTGGGAGTACGGCCTGCTCTGCGAGGAGATGGGCCGCAGCCCGATGGCGGCGCCGATGGCCTTCAACTGCGCCGCCCCGGACACGGGCAACATGGAGATCCTCGCCGAGCACGGGACCGACGAGCAGAAGGCGCGCTGGCTCGAGCCGCTGCTCAACGACCACACGCGCTCCTGCTTCTCGATGACCGAGCCCGAGGTCGCCGGCTCGGACCCGACGACCCTCCAGGCCCGCGCCGACCTCGACAAAGCGAGCGGCGAGTGGGTGATCGACGGTCACAAGTGGTTCACCTCGGGCGCCGTCGGAGCCGACATCGCGATCGCGATGGTCGTCACCGACCCCGATGCGGCCCCCTACGCGAAGGCCTCGATGATCGTGGTCCCGACCGACACGCCCGGCTTCGACCTGGTCCGCTCGATCTCGGTGATGGGACACGACAGGGGCCCTGGCCACTGCGAGATCCGCTACACCGACTGCCGGGTCCCCGAGGCGAACCTGCTGGGCCCTCGCGGCGCCGGCTTCGTGATCGCCCAGGACCGGCTCGGCCCCGGGCGCATCCACCACTGCATGCGCGCCATCGGCACCGCCGAGCGCGCTCTGGAGATGATGTGCCGCCGGGCAAACGAGCGTGAGGCGTTCGGGTCCAAGCTCGCGGACAAGCAATTCGTCCAGGACTTCGTCGCGAAGAGCCGGATGGAGACCGAGCAGGCCCGCCTCCTCACCCTCAAGGCCGCCTGGAAGATGGACACC
>DATIMV010000037.1:0-30861 GCA_035474955.1 Solirubrobacterales bacterium | reverse complement strand
AAGTGGACGTTGGTGGAGAGGCCGCCGATGTCCCAGCGGTCGCACATCGCGATCAGCGGCAGCACCGCGATCTGCCCGTGCTCGGTCGCGTGCAGCGCCCCCAGCAGGACGTCGGGCGGCAGCGTGCCGAAGTTGCCGTCGGGCAGGACGTACCAGAGCGCCTGGGTGACGAAGCTCTGCTCCGGCAGCTCCAGCGCGACGATGTCGATCGGTTCGTTGTCGGAGATCGAGACCCGCTGGAAGGCGATCACCTGCTCGGTCACCGAGACCTCGCCGAAGTTCAGCTGCACGCCGGCCACCTCGCGCTGCTCGTGCACGCGCTCGATGTAGATCTCGGTCTCCTTCTTCGGCCGCGTGTACCAGTCGCCGTCGAAGCTGGAGACGATCGCCCGCCGCTCCTCGATGTCGAGCCGGTCGACCTCGTAGGAGCGGCCGAGGTGGAGGTAGACGGCGCCGGGGTGGATCGTGGTGAAGGCGCGCTCGGCCTCGACCAGGCCCAGCATCTCGCCGGAATCGCGCTCGATTACCGCCGCCGAGTCGGCCGAGGCCGAGCGCAGCGCGATCCGGTTGGCGACGAACTCGGCCCGCCGCGGCAGCAGCTTGCCGCCGACGCCGCGCAGCTCGCCGGCCGCCTGCAGCCGTTCGGCCCGCTCGCGCCAGCCCTCCCCGAAGACCTCGTCGTCCTCGTCGGTCAGCGGCAGCTCGTAGGCGGCGGCGATCAAATGGCGAGAAGCGATCTGGTCGTTGGCGTGGTCGAGGATCGCCGCCTCGACCGGCCGCCCGAGAAACTCCTCCGGATGGCGGCAGAAGAACTGATCGAGCGCGTCCTGGCCGGCGACGTAGACGGCGAGGCCGCGGCGGCGGCGCCCCGCCCGTCCCCACATCTGCCGCAGGCTGGCGACGGTGCCGGGGAAGGTGACGCAGATCGCCGCGTCGAGCTCGCCGACGTCGATCCCCAGCTCCAGCGCATCGGTGGCGACGACCGCGAGCAGCTCACCGTTGGAGAGGCGGGACTCGATCTCGCGCCGCTGCTGCGGGGTGTAGCCGCCGCGGTAGGGGGCGATCCGCTTCGCCAGCTCCGGCTTCCCCCGCCGCTCGAGGTTTTCGCGGGCGAAGCGCTGGATCAGCTCGATCCCGCGGCGGCTTTTGAGGAAGCAGATCGTCCGCACCCCGTGGGTGACCAGCTCGGCCAGCAGGTCGGCCGCCTCCGAGAGCGCCGAGCGCCGGGCGCCGCTCGCCTCGTCGAGCAGCGGTGGGTTCCACATCGCGATCTCGCGGCCCGCCCGCGGCGCCCCGTCGTCGTCGACCAGCTCGAACGGGGTCCCGACCAGCCGCTCGGCCAGCTCGACCGGGTTGGCGATCGTCGCCGAGGCGAGCAGGAAGCGCGGCTCGGAGCCGTAAGCGCGGGCAAGACGCCGCAGCCGCCGCAGCACGTTGGCGACGTGGGAGCCGAAGACGCCGCGGTAGGTATGGGCCTCGTCGACGACCACCCACTCGAGGTTGGCGAGGAAGTTGCCCCAGCTCTTGTGGTTGGGCAGGACCCCCATGTGGAGCATGTCCGGGTTGGTGAGGACGAGGTTGTTCTGGCGGCGGATCGCCGGGCGCTCCTCGCGCGGGGTGTCGCCGTCGTAGATCGCCTCGCGCAGGCCCGGCGGGCGCAGCCGGGCGAGGGCGCGGGCCTGGTCCTGGGCCAGCGCCTTGGTCGGGTAGAGGTAGAGCGCCCGGTCTTTCGGCTGCGCCGCGATCCCGTTCAGGACCGGCAGGTTGAAGGCGAGGCTCTTGCCCGAGGCGGTGCCGCTGGTGATCACCAGGTTGGAGTCGGCGGCGAGCTCGAAGGCGCGCAACTGGTGCGTGTAGAGGGAGTCGATCCCGACCCGGCCGAGCGCGTCGGACAGCCCCGGGTGCAGCTCGGCCGGCAGCGGCGCCGGCCGCGAGCGGCGCTCGTCTTCGGCCGACTCGGCGACGATCCGCCCGTCGCGACGACCGGGGTCGATGGCAACCGCCCACTCGGAGGAGAGAAGGCTTCCCCCCCGCGCCATCAGACCGGGCTCACGATCTCGGCGGCGACGTGCATCGCCTGGAGCGAGGAGCGGTCGTGGATGCGGAGGACGTCGGCGCCCTCGCGCACGGCCAGCGTCACCGCCGCCACCGTCCCCCACTCGCGCTCGCCGGCCGGCAGCCGCCCCTCCCAAGAGCCCGCCAGCAAGGCGCCGATGAAGTCCTTGCGCGAGAGCGAGACGTAGAGGGGCAGGCCGAGCGCGCGCAGCTCGCCGAGCCGCCGCAGGATCTCCAGGTCCTGCTCGGGGCTGAGGTCGAAGTCGAGTCCGGGGTCGATCGCAATCTGCTCCTCCCTTACACCAAGCTCCCGAGCCAGCTCGACTCTCCCCTCGAACCAGGCCCGCAGGTGGTCGACGACGTCGCCGTAGTCGCGCCAGGGCCGGTCCTCCCGCGGCGGCCCCTCGATGTGCATCAGCACGTAGCCGCAGCCCGTCTCGGCGACCAGCTCGAACATCTCCTCCGAACCGCCGGAGATGTCGTTGACGACGCTCGCCCCCTCCGCCAGCGCCCGCCGCGCCACCTCAACCGAGAAGGTGTCAGCTGAGACCGGCACGCTCGCTTGTCGAGCCAGCCCTTCCACCGCCGGGACCAGGGCTGCGGCCTCATCCTCCGGTGGCACCGGCGGGCCGGCCTTGGCGGCGACCGCGCCCACGTCGAGCATCTCGAAGCCCGCCTCGGCCAGCGCCAGTCCGTCCTCGACCGCCTGCTCGGGGGTGCCGCTGCGCGCCCCCTCGAACATCGAGTCAACGGTGACGTTGACGATCCCGGCGCCGATCGGCCGCGCCAGGTCGAGGGTCCGGTCAGCCAGCCTCCACGCCATTGCCCGCTACGGTAGCGACCGCGCCAATGCCGCTCCGCTGCGTCTACACCGATCTCGACGGAACCCTGCTCGGGCACCGCAGCTCCCTCTTCCGCGACGCCGAGGGGGGCTTCAGCCTGGCGCAGGCGCGGGCGCTCGAGGCCTGCCACCGGGCCGGGGCCGAGGTCGTGATCATGTCCGGCCGCCGCGAGCCGCAGGTGCACGAGGCGGCGCGGCTGATGGGCCAGACCTCCTACATCTACGAGGCCGGCTGCGCCTTCGCGATCGACGGCGAGACGACGCTGATGACCGGCGAGATGGCGCCGAACGAGGCCGGCACGATCTACGAGCAGATCGAGCAGCGCGGGATCCCGAAGCTGCTGTTCGAGCACTTCGAGGGGCGGCTGGAGTACCACTCGCCCTGGCACCACGGCCGCGTCCTCTCCCACCTCTTCCGCGGCAAAGTCGACGTCGAGGAGGCCAACGCGCTCCTCCACGAGCGCGGCGACGACGACCTGCGCCTGCTCGACAACGGCGCCATCGGCCGGCCGATGCCGGCGATCGAGGGCCGCACCCACGCCTACCACCTCGTCCCCCGCCAGGTCAGCAAGGCGGCGGCGGTCGCCGGCCACGCCCGCGCCCGCGGCTATGACCCCGCCGATTGCATCGCCGTCGGCGACTCGATCGAGGACTTGGAGGTCTCCCCTTCCGTCGGCCGCTTCTTCGTCGTCGCCAACGGCCCCGAGCACGACGCCGGCCTGCGCGCCGCCCTCCCCGACTGGGACAACGTCACGGTCACCGAAGGCAGCATGGGCGACGGCTTCTACGAGGCGGTCGTCTCCTCATTGATGGAACGCCGCTGAGCGGCCTGGAGCGACCTTCTAATATCGGGCGCGACTGGTTTTACCGAGCCCTGAGAAGGAGAGCCTGTGTCGTCTGAGAACGCGACCGTCGCGGAGCAGGAGTACCTGGAGATCATGTTCTGGCTGGAGGAGGCCGGGCTGCCGATGACGGGCGCCAACGTCGCCCGCGCGATGCAGCTCTCGCCCCCCACCGTGCACGAGATGATCGGTCGGCTGATCGACGACGGCTACGTCGAGCGCAACGCCGACAAATCGCTCGCCTTCACCGAGTCCGGGCGCGAGCACGCCAGCTACATCGTCCGCCGCCACCGGATGATCGAGCGCTTCCTCACCGACGTCCTCGGCATTCCCTGGGACGAGGTCCACGAGGAGGCGGAGCGGATCGAGCACGCGATGAGCCCGGTGCTGGAGGAGCGGATGCGGGCGGCGATCGGCGACGCCACCACCTGCCCCCACGGCCACCCGATCGTCGAGGGGATCCGCGAGCAGGGCGCGCTGCTGGCCGACGTCGAGGTCGGCGCCGACGTCGTCGTCCTGCGCTTCGAGAACGAGGCCGAGGAGCTGCTGCACTACCTGAAGGCGGCGGGGCTGGACCCGGGCCTGGAGGGGAAGGTCGAGAGCTCTGACGACGAGCGCGTCGTGATCGCCTCCGCCGACCGCCAGCACGAGGTCAGCCGCAGCGTCGCCGAGACGGTCTCGGTCCGCGCCGACCCGGCGCCGCCGCCGCGGGCTGCGATCCCCGAGCAGCTGGTGCTCTCGCAGGATCGCTACGGCCGCTAGAAGCGCAGCGGCTTGACAGCCGCTACTGCGGGATCGCCATTTCCATCACCGTCTCGCCGGTCGGCGTCTCGCTGCCGCCGCGGGGCTCGACGGTGATCATCAGCGTCTCGACGCCGCTCATGTCGGCGATCGTCGTCTCGGCGTGGCCGTGGCGGTCGGGGACGATCAGGGCCGGGACCGCTTCGACCTCGCCGTCGCGTTCCACCCAGGCCTCGAAGACCTTGTCCTCGGGCGGCTGGGGCACGCCCGCCAGTTCCAGCCTGCCGCCGTCGCCTTCCTGGATCATCGTCACCGTCATCCCGTTGATCTGTTTTTCGAAGGCGACGGGGTTGTCGCTGCCGCCTCCGTCTTTGCCCACCTCGTAGCCGACCACTCCGGCGACGAGCAGGGCGAGGACGGCGAAGCCCACCGCCGGCTTCATGAACCAGCGCCTTCTCCCAGCGGGCTTGGCGGGAGCCGGGCGCGTCTCCGCCTCGGCCTCCGCCCGTACCTCCGCCATCAGGCTCGCGCGCAGCTGCGGCGGCGGCTCGGCCCGCTCGACCCCGTCCGGCAGCGAGTGGACCGCCGGTTCCAGCCAGCGCAGCTCCTCCTGGCAGTGCTCGCATCCCTCCAGGTGGCGCTCGAAGTCCTCCGCCTCCCTCGGGTCCAGCGCCCCGAGCATGTAAGCGGCGAGCTCCTCGCTCCAGCGTTTGTGATCGGCGGTGCTCATACAAGTTCCTCCGCAAGCTCGCCCCGAATCTTCTCCAACCCGAGCCGCATCCTTCCCTTCACGGTCCCCATCGGCAGCCCGAGGATGCGGGAGATCTCCGAGTGACTGAAGCCGCCGAAGTAGGCGAGCTCGATCACCTTCGACTGCTCCCCCGGCAGCTTGCCGAGGGCGCCGCGCACCTCGGCGGCGGTCTCCCGCCGCAGCGCCTCCTCCTCGGTCTTCTCCTCTGCCGGCCGCTGGTCCAGCACCGAGTCGTCGTCGAAGTCCAGTTTCGGCGCCTTGCCGGCGCGACTGCGGAGGAAGTCGATCGCGCGGTTGCGGACGACGCTGAGCAGCCACGAGCGGACGCTGCCGCGGGCGGCGTCGAAGCGGGCGCCGCTGCGCCAGACCGAGATGAAGGCCTCCTGGGTCACTTCTTCGGCGGCGGCGCGGTCGCCGACGATCCGGTAGGCGAGCGAGTAGGCGGCGCCGCCGTGGCGGTCGTAGAGGACCTCGAAGGCCTCGGGGTCACGGTTGCCGACGAGGGGCATCAGCTCCTCGTCGGCCAGCCGCTCCGCTTTCTCTCTTCGCACCGCCATCGTGTCTTCTGCCGCTACCCGCTCCCGCCCTGACTAGGCGATGAACGGTTCGACCGCTTTCAACACCTGTTTTTCGTCGAGCGGTTCGTCGAAGGCCATCGGCGCGGGTTCTTCCTTGTTCTGCAGCCGGATCGCCGCCGCGTGACGGGCCTCGACCTGGACGATCCCGCCGGCCGCGGCCAGCACTTCTTTCGACTTGATCATCGGACCCGCCCCGTTGTAGGCGCTGACGCCGGTGTCCTCGAAGGTCTGCGCCAGCTTCAGGAAGCCGGAGGTGCCGCTGTAGGAGAAGTCGAATTTAGGCTCCGCCACCGGTTTGCCACCGAGCTTTTTCACCGACGCCGCCAGCGCTTCGACGTGCTGCTGCTCGTCTTTGGCCAGGAGGTCGATCAGGCTCATCAGTTCTCCGTTCGCCCGCACCCGCCCCTTGGCCTCTTCGTAGAACTTCGCCTCCAGGTACTCGAGGGTGAGAGCGAAGTTGAGGATGCCGACGTCGCCGCCGCCAGACTGCGCCAGCGCCCGCCGCACGTAGGGGCCGACCGCGAGGGCACCGTAGACGGCGCCCGCCGCCAGCGCCCCTTTGAGGATCACGTCGCTGCGCGTCAGGTCTTCGTCGTCCGCCTCGATCTGCACCGCGGCAAGCTCTGGAGTGTTCAGCTGCTCGTTGCTCATTGCTCTTCTCCTTTGGTCTCGCCCGGCCTCAGCCGACGATGAAGGGTTCGACTGCTTTGAGGACGGTCTTCACGTCCGCCGGCTTGGCGAAGGCGCCGTCGGGGGTGATCGATTCGCCGCGCAAGGTGTTGAGGGCGGCGGCGTGGCGGCCCTCGACGCTGTGGATGGCGAGGGCGGAGGCGAGCACTTCCGGGCTCTTGATGTTCGCCGCCCGCCCGAGGTAGGCGGCGGCGCCGAGGTTCTCCACCGTCGCCGCCAGCTCCAGCACCGATTTCGCGTTGTCGAGCGGGAACTCGGTTTTCGGTTCGGGCGCCGGTTTGCCACCCATCCCTTTCACCGCCGCCGTCAGCGCTTTCACGTGTTCGGCCTCCTCCTGGCCGAACTTGCGAATCGTCTCCAGGTCGGCGCCTTTGAACAGGCCGCTTTTGACGACCTCGGCGTAGAAGGCGGTCTCCAGGTACTCGAGCGTGAGGGCGTAGTTGAGGATGCCGACGTCGCCCTTGCCGAATTCGGCGGTTTCGCTCGCACCGCCCGACCCCATCGAGGTGGTGTCGGTCATGGTCGTGCTGCTGTCGTCGCCGCAGGCAGCGAGGAAGGCCGCGAGCCCGGCGGAACCGCCTCCCACCGCGAGGAAACGGCGCCTCGACACGGGTTGTCTTGCAAGCTGCTTCGGGTCGGCCATCTCGGGTCGCCTCCTGGTCGTTTGCTTGCCCCCACCTACGGGGAGCGCGGAGGGGTGGATCAGAATCCGCCGATGGCCACCACCGCTGAGACCCAGGACCGGACGCGCGTCGCGGCGCTGCTGACGCTGGGATCGATCGTCTCGGTCCAGGGCGGCGCGGCGCTGGCGACGACGCTGTTCGACTCGGTCGGCTCCTCGGGAGCGGTCTTCCTCCGCGCCCTCTTCGGGGCGCTGGCGCTGCTGGCGGTGACGCGGGGGGCGCCGCTGCGGGAGTGGCCGCACCGCGACGTGCTGCTGCTTGGCGTCTCGGTGGCGGTCGTGAACCTGCTCTTCTACGCCGCCCTCGAGCGACTGCCGCTCGGCATCGCCGTCACCCTCGAGTTCATCGGCCCGCTCGGCGTCGCCGTCTTCGGCTCGCGGCGCCCGCGCGACCTCCTCTGGGTCGCCTTGGCGGCGGCCGGGATCGTGCTGCTCTCCGACGGGGGCGGCGACGACGGAGTCGACCCGCTGGGAGTGGCGCTGGCGCTCGGCGCCGGCCTCTTCTGGGCCGCCTACATCGTCCAGAGCGCCCGGGTCGGCCGCCTTGGCCCGGGGATGGGCGGGGCGACGATGGCGGCGGTGATCTCGACCGTGATCGTCGCTCCCTTCGGGCTCGCGGAGGGCGGCGGCGAGTTCCTCGACCCATCGATCCTCGCCGTCGGCGCCGCCGTCGGCATCCTCAGCACCGCGATCCCCTACGCGGCCGAGATCGAGGCGCTGCGGCACCTGCCGCAGGCGGTCTTCGGCGTACTGATGAGCCTCGAGCCGGCGGTGGCGGCGGCGATCGGCTTCCTCGCGCTCTCCCAGGGACTGGGCCTGGTGGAAGTGATCGCGATCGCTCTGGTTGTCCTCGCCTCGGCCGGAGCACTGCGTTCAGCCGCGTCGCCTCCACGGGACTGACCGGCCGAGGCCGCTGTTAGATTGGCGCGCGGTCGGGCTCATATCCCCCGACCGGCGCGACGCCAGCGAATCCGGTGCGAATCCGGAGCTGTCCCGCAACTGCGATGCCCCTTCGGGGGACAAGCCAGGTCGCCTGACCCGCGCCGACGGATCAGCCCTCGAAGGAAGGGCGGTGCGTTCGGGATCCCTCCGTTCGACCTGACCTCCCTTCGTCGAACTCGCGGAGGTTTCAGATGGGATCCAGGTTGGCAGCAGCAGTGGTAGTGGCGGTGATCGCGTTGGCGATAGCCGGGTGCGGAGAGTCGTCGTCATCGGCGGACGAGCAGCGGCCGACCCGGATCGTCTCCCTCTCCCCCTCGGCGACGGAAACCCTGTTCGCGATCGGGGCCGGCGGCCAGGTGATCGCCGTCGACGAAGAATCCGACCACCCGGCCGGGGTCCCCCGCACCGACCTCTCCTCCTACCAGCCGAACGTCGAGGCGATCGTCGGTTACGAACCCGACCTGGTCGTCCTCCCGGCCAGCGTCCCCCGCGACGTCCCCGCCGGCCTGCGCCGGGTGGGACTGCGAGTGCTCCGCACGCCGGCACCCGCCAACCTCGACGACGCCTACGCGCAGATGCGTCAGCTGGGCCGGGTGACCGGCCACGCCGAGGCGGGCGAAGAGCTGGCGGAGCGGACCGAAGCGCGGGTCGAGCGGCTGATCGTCGGCGCCCCCAGCGGCCATGGCCTCGATTTCTTCCACGAGCTCGATCCAGATCTCTTCTCCACGGGCACCAAGAGCTTCATCGGCCGCATCTACCAGCGGCTCGGGCTCGAGAACGTCGCCGAGCCCGCCGCCCGCCGGGCCGGCACCCCGTACCCGCAGCTCTCCTCGGAGGCGGTCGTCGCCGCCGACCCGGACCTGATCGTCCTCGCCGACACCGAGTGCTGCGACCAGAGCCCGGCCAAGGTGATGCGGCGGCCGGGCTGGCAGCGGGTCACCGCCGTCGACGACGGTGCCGTGGTCGCGATCGACGACGACGTCGCCTCCCGCTGGGGGCCGCGAATCCCCGTCTTCGTCGCCAAGGTCGTGGAGGCGATGCAGCTGGCGCGCGCCGCCGAGGTGGGCAGTTGACCGCCGGATCGCTCTCCTGGCGCTGGCTGGCGGCGGGAGTCGGCGCCCTACTCGCCGCGCTGCTCGCCGGCCTCGCGGTCGGCCCCGCCGGGATCCCGCCGAGCGCCCTGTTCGAAGGCCGGCTCTCTCCCCTGCAGGAAGCGGTCCTCTGGGAGCTGCGGGCGCCGCGCGTCCTCCTCGGCGCGCTGGTCGGCGCCACGCTGGCGACGGCCGGCGCCGCCTACCAGGCGGTCTTCCGCAACCCGCTCGCCGACCCCTACCTGCTCGGCGCCGCCGCCGGGGCGGGCCTCGGCGCCACGGTGGCGATCGTCTATGCCGGCTTCGTGCCGCTGCCGCTGGCGGCCTTCGCCGGCGCGACCGGGGCGGTCGCCGGCGCCTACCTGCTCGGCCGCTCGGTCGGCGACGGCCGCGGCACCGCGACCCTGATCCTCGCCGGGGTTGCGATGGCCGCCTTCCTCACCGCCCTGCAGACGCTGCTGCTGCAGCAGAACACCGAGAACGTGCGGGCGATCTACTCCTGGCTGCTGGGGCGGCTCTCGACCTCGGGCTGGCACGAGGTCGGGTTGGTCGCCCCTTACGCGGCGGTCAGCATCGCCGTCGTCCTCGCCTACCGCCGCCTCCTCGACGTGCTCCGGGTCGGCGACCAGGAGGCGGTCGCGCTGGGGGTCCGGGTCGGCCGGCTGCGGTTGCTGGTGATCGGCGCCGCGACCCTGGGCACGGCAGCCGCCGTCGCCGCCAGCGGCCTGATCGGCTTCGTCGGGATCATCATCCCCCACGCGGTGCGGCTCCTCGCCGGCTCCAGCTTCCGGGTGGTGCTGCCGCTCTCGATGCTGTTCGGCGCCGCCTTCCTCGTCCTCGCCGACGTCGTCGCCCGCACCGTCCTCTCGCCGGCGGAGCTGCCGATCGGCGTCGTCACCGCCTGCATCGGCGCTCCCTTCTTCGTCCTCGTCCTCCGCACCAGCCGCGAGGCCGCGGCGTGATCGAGCTGCGCGGAGCCGGGGTCGCACGCGAGGGACGACCGGTGCTCGAAGGCGTCGACCTCAGCGTCCGGCGCGGCGGCTGGACGACGCTGATCGGCGCCAACGGCGCCGGCAAGACGACCCTGCTGATGGCGGTGGCGGGCGCCCTCCCCCACAGCGGCCACCTCGCCGTCGGCGGCGAGGACCCGCGGCGGGCCCCGGCCGCCCGGCGCGCCCGGCAGATCGCGATCGTCTGGCAGAGCCCGCTGCTGCCGCCGGAGATGACCGTCGCCGAGTACGTGATGCTCGGGCGCACCCCGTACCTGGGGATGCTGGGCCGGGCCGGACGCGAGGACGGGCGGGCGGCGGCCGAGGCGATGGAGCGCCTCGACCTCGACCCGCTCGCCGGCCGCCGGCTCGGCGCGCTCAGCGGCGGCGAGCGCCAGCGGGCCACGCTCGCCCGCGCCCTCGCCCAGGAGGCGCCGGTGCTGATCCTCGACGAGCCCACCTCCGCCCTCGACGTCGGCCGCCAGCAGGAGGCGCTGGAGCTGGTCGGCGACCTGCGCGCCGAGCGGGGGCTGACCGTGCTCGGGGCGATGCACGACCTAACCCTCGCCGGCCAGTACGCCGAGGAGCTGGCGCTGCTTGGCGAGGGTCGCCTGGTCCGGCATGGCCCACCCTCGGAGGTGCTGACCTCGGAGCTGATCCGCGCCCACTACCGCGCCAACGTCGAGGTGGTCGAGGCGGGCGGCATTCCGGTGGTGTTGCCGGTCCGGCGGGGGGTGGCGGCGTGAGCGCGCTGATGGTCCAGGGGACCTCGAGCTGGGCCGGCAAGAGCCTCGTGACGACGGCCCTCTGCCGCCACTTCGCCCGCCGCGGGGTGCGGGTGGCGCCGTTCAAGGCGCAGAACATGTCCAACAACGCCCGCGTCGTCGCCGGCGGCGAGATCGGCACCGCCCAGTACCTGCAGGCGCTGGCGGCGGGGGTCGATCCGGAGGTGCGGATGAACCCGGTGCTGGTCAAGCCGGAGGGAGAGACGCGCAGCCAGGTGGTCGTCCACGGCCAGGCGGACCCGGAGCTGAGCGCGACGCCGTGGCGCCAGCGGGCCGGAGCGCTGTGGCCGCTGGTCGAGACCTCGCTGCGCTCGCTGCTGGACGAGTACGACCTCGTGGTGATGGAGGGCGCCGGCAGCCCGGCCGAGATCAACCTCGCCGACTGCGACATGACCAACCTGCGCTCGGCGGCGGCGGCCGACGCCGCGGTGCTGATGGTCTGCGACGTCGACCGCGGCGGCGCCTTCGCCCACCTCTACGGCACCTGGGCGCTGCTGGAGGAGGCGCAGCGGGCGCGGATCGGCGGCTTCGTCCTCAACAAGTTCCGCGGCGACCCCGAGTTGCTCGACGGTGCGCCGCAGCGGCTGCAGGAGATGACCGGGGTGCCGCTGGCCGGGGTCGTCCCCTGGATCCGGCACGGCCTCCCCGACGAGGACGGGGTGGCGCCGCCGCTGGCGGTCGCCGGGGGCAGCCGCCCCAGGGTCAGCGTCGTCGCCTACCCGGCGGCCTCGAACCTCGACGAGCTGAAGCCGCTCGAGCAGGTGGCCGAGCTGCGCTTCGCCCGCCGCCCCGCCGAGCTCGGCGAGGCCGACCTGGTCGTCCTGCCGGGCTCCAAACACGTCGCCGCCGACCTCCGCTGGCTGCGCGAGAGCGGCTTCGAAACGCCCCTCTGGGAGCGGCTCTCGAGTGGCGCCCGCCTGCTCGGGATCTGCGGCGGCATGCAGATGCTCGGCAACGAGCTGCGCGACCCGGCGGGGGTCGACGGCTCGGCGCAGGGCCTCGGCCTCCTACCCCTCGTCACCACCTTCGCGGCGGAGAAGCTGGTGCGCCGCACGCGGGCTCGCTTCTCTCGAAGCCTTCCCGCCCCCTGGAAGCCGCTGGCCGGCGCGGAGATCGAGGGCTACGAGATCCGCCACGGCCACACCGATGCCGGCGGGCAGACGGAGGAAGCGCTCGAAGGAGGGCTGGGCTGGGCCTATGGCCGCGTGCTCGGGATCGCGCTCCACGGGCTCTTCGAGCGCCCCGAACTGGTCGCGGCGCTGCTCGGGACGGCGCCGCCGCGGTCGCTCGACGAAGCCCTGGACGACCTCGCCGACGCCGTCGTCGGTGCCCTCGACATCGAGCTGGTCGAGCGGCTCGCGGGGGTGGGAACGTGAGCGAGTCGAAGCCGCGGCGCGCAAAGCCGCCGAAGCCGCCCCTGCGCCGGCAGCGCTCGCTGGTCCTGGTCAACACCGGCGAGGGCAAGGGCAAGTCGACCGCCGCCTTCGGCGTCGTCCTGCGCGGCGTGGCCCGCGGCTGGCGCGTCTCGGTCATCCAGTTCGTCAAGTCGGACCAGTGGAAGGTCGGCGAGGAGGAGGTCTGCCGCAAGCTCGGGGTCGAGTGGGCGCGGACCGGCGACGGCTTCAGCTGGCTCAGCGACGACCTCGAGCGCAGCGCCACCCTCGCCGAGGCCGCCTGGGCGCTGGCCAAGGACACGATCCGCGAGGGGCACCACCAGCTGGTGGTGCTGGACGAGATCACCTACCCGATCAACTGGGGCTGGATCCCGGCCGAGGAGGTCGCGCAGGTGCTGCGCGAGCGTCCCGAACGGGTCAACGTGATCGCCACCGGGCGCGACGCCCCGCCGGAGCTGATCGAGGTCGCCGACACGGTCACCGAGATGACCAAGGTCCGCCACGCCTACGACAAGGGCGTCCGCGCCAAGCGGGGGATCGACTTCTGATGCCGCTGACCCTGCTCCTCGGCGGCGCCCGCAGCGGCAAGTCCTCGCTGGCGGTGGCGCGGGCGCGAGCGCTCGCGGTCCCCGTCGTCTTCCTCGCCACCGCCGAGGCGCTCGACGCCGAGATGGAGGAGCGAGTGTCCCGACACCGGGTCGAACGCGACCCCGCCTGGGTGACGGTGGAGGAGCCGCTGGACCTGGAGCGGGCGCTGGCGGCGGTCCCGGCGGAGGGGTGCGCGATCGTCGACTGCCTCTCGCTCTGGGTCGCGAACCTGGTCCAGCAGGATCTCGGCGAGGAGGAGGTCGTGGGGCGCTCGCGGCGGGCGGCCGAGGCCGCCGGCAGCCGGCCGGGCGCGACGATCGCCGTCAGCAACGAGGTCGGAATGGGCGTCGTCCCCGAGTTTGAGCTCGGGCGCCGCTACCGCGACGCGCTCGGCCGCGTCAACGCCGCCTGGGCGGCCGCAGCCGACGAGGCGCTGCTGGTGGTCGCCGGCCGCACCCTGGAGCTGGGAGCGGCGCGATGATCCCCCGCATCCCGGAGTTCGCCGCCGACGCCGCCGCGGCGGCGCAGCGCGCGCTCGACGCGAAGACGAAGCCGCGCGGCAGCCTCGGCCGGCTCGAGGAGCTGGCCTGCCGCCTCGCCGGGATCCGGGGCACTCCCGACCTAGGGACGCTGGACCCGGCCATCGTCGTCTGCGCCGCCGACCACGGCGTCGCCGCCGAGGGCGTCAGCGCCTACCCACCGGAGGTGACCGGGCAGATGCTGCGCAACTTCGCCGCCGGCGGTGCCGCCGTCTGCGTCCTCGCCCGGCAGGCGCGGGCCCGCCTCGTCGTCGTCGACCTCGGCGTACGGCAAGAGGTGCCCGACGCCGCGATCCTCTCGCGGCGGGTGCGCGCCGGCACCGCCAACGCGGCCGAGGGCCCGGCGATGAGCGAGGCGGATATGCGCCAGGCGGTGTCGACAGGGATCGAGCTGGCGGACGAGCTCGCCGAAGAGGGAGTCGGGATCGTCGCGCTGGGCGAGATGGGGATCGGCAACACGACCGCGGCCAGCGCACTCACCGCCGCCCTCCTGCGCGTCGACCCCGCCGCGGTCTGCGGGCGGGGAACCGGGGTCGACGACGCCGGCCTCGCCCGCAAGCGGGCGACCGTATGGCGGATGCTCGAAGCCAACGTGGTCTCGCCGTACGACCCGCTCGGCGCCGTGGCCGCGGTCGGCGGGCTCGAGATCGCCGCCCTGGCCGGGCTGGTGCTCGGCTGCGCCGCCAACCGCACCCCGGTCCTGCTCGACGGCTTCATCACCGCGGCGGCGGCGATGGCCGCGGTCTGCGTCGAGGAGCGCTGCGGAGACTTCCTCGTCGCCTCGCACCTCTCCCCCGAGCCCGGCCACCGGCTGCTGCTCGACTACCTCCACCAGGAGCCGCTGCTCGACCTCGGCCTGCGGCTCGGCGAGGGCAGCGGCGCCGCGCTGGCCCTGCCGCTGGTCGCGGCGGCGACCGCTGTCCTCGCCGAGATGGCGACCTTCGCGGAGGCAGGGGTCAGCGATGCCGAGGCCTGAGCCGGGCTCGCTCGCCGTCGCCGGCGCCTTTCTCACCCGGCTGCCGCTGCGCCGGGGGGCGGGCGCCGACGGCGAAGCTCTGGCCCGGGCCGTTTCCCTCTTCCCGCTCGTCGGCGCCGGCCTCGGCGCGGTGGTCGGCGGCGTCGCGATCGGGCTGTCCGGGGTCCTGCCGCCGCTGATCGCCGGCCTGCTCGCGGTCGCCCTGGAGCTGGTCCTGACCGGGGCGATCCACGCCGACGGGCTCGCCGACGGCGCCGACGGCCTCGGTGGCCGCGACCGCAAGCGGTCGCTGGCGATCATGCGCGACCACACGCTCGGCTCCTACGGCGCCGCCGCGCTCTTCCTCGACCTCGCAGTCAAAGCCGTGGCGCTCGGCCACCTCGGCGAGGCGGGCGCACTCGGCGCCGTGGTCGCCGCCCTGGCGCTTTCGCGAGCGGCGCCGCTGCCGCTCGGCTGGCTGCTCCCCTACGCGCGCCCCGGCGCCGGCAGCGGCCGGCTGCTGGCTGGCCGGATCGGCGCGGCATCGGCGGCGGTGGGAACCGCCCTCGCCCTCCTCGTCGCCGGAGTGGCGGCCGGGCTCCCCACGCTGGTCCTCTTCGCCGCGGTCGCGGTCGCCACCGCGCTTGTCGGCTCGCTTTCCCGTCGCCGTCTCGGCGGGGTCACCGGCGACGTGCTCGGCGCGGCGATAGAGCTCTCCGCAACCGCCGCCCTGGTCGTCGCCGTGGCGCTGGAAACGCCGGCTTGAGGCAAAAGTCCGGCCTCAAGTAGCCAGTCCCCACCGAATATATGAAGAAGGTTGCCTATTCAGCACAGGGCGATTAAAGTCGCCACGTGCCAGTCAATCGGGCAGGGAGACTGCTCGGCCGCCGCCTGCTCGCAGCCGTGGGGGCCGTGCTCATCTGCGCTCTAGCAGCGCCCACCTTCGCCAGCGCAGAAACGTTCACGGTCAACAGCACCGCCGACGAAGTCGACGCCTCCGTAGGCAACGAATTCTGCGAAACCGCAGCCGGGAAATGCACCCTGCGGGCCGCGATCGAAGAGGCAAACTCCACCACCGAAGGATTCGACGCGATCTCCTTCGAAGAAGGGATCTTCGAAGGGGACAGCGACAGCGTCATCCAGCCCGCCTCGGCGCTGCCGGCGATCACCGCTCCGCTCGGCCTCTACGGCCGCGAATGCGAAACGGAAGCGGGTGCGCCGGGACCGTGCACCGAGATCGACGGCGTCGGCAGCGCCCCGGTCCTCAGCGTCGAAGGCGCAGCCGAAGTCGAAGTCGAAACGCTCGCCCTCACCAACGGCGAGATGGGGATCGCCGCCGAAGAAGCTCCGCGCCTGAGGGCCCGGGGCAACTGGTTCGGCGTCGGGCTCGACGGCGCCGCAGCTGGCAACGGGACCGGCATCCTGCTTGGCCCCGGCTCCGATTTGAGCCGGATCGGGGGCGAAGGACCAGGAACCGGCAACCTCGTTGCCAACAGCGGCGGCACCGGCCTCGAGATTCTTGGCTCGAGCAACGCCAGGGTCCTCGGCAACTCCTTCGGGGTCGCCCCCACCGGCGCCCAGGCCGCCAACGAAGTGAACCTGGCGATCAGCTCGAGTGCGGGCTCCCCGGCGATGGACAACGTCATCGGCACCCGGGTCAGCCCGACGGCCGTCGCGACCGCGGCCTGTGACGGCGGCTGCAACCTGATCTCCGGCTCGGACCTGAGCGGGATCGACCTCACCGGCCTCGGCGGCTCAGGGCCGGCGCTCGGGACCACGATCGCCGGCAACCACATCGGCCTCAGCCCGACCGGAGCCGGGAGCATCCCCAACGGCGGCGCGGGCGTCCTCGTCGGTCCGGCACCCCGCACCACGATCGGCGGCCCCAGGTCCGGGGACGAAAACAGGATCGCCGGCGGCACCGCGGCCGTCACGGCCGGGGGCGCTCCCTACCTCGTGGTCCGCGGCAACCTGATCGGATCGCGTGCCAACCCAACGGGAACGGCCGCCGTCCCGCAGGACGGCCTGCTGCTCAACTCCGAAGGCCTCCTCCTCCCCGCCGAAGAAGCGCAGGCGCTCGAGAACGAGATCGGCCTCGGCGGCGGGGTCGGGATCGCGCTGAACGGGCTCGGCGGTCACACCTCGGGCAACCTGGTCGAGGGCGCCGACACCGGCATCGAAGTGCAGGCGGGAGGATTCGAACACCTGATCGAGTCCAACCGGGTCGAAGCGGCCGGCACCGGGATCCTCGTCAAGGGCCCCTTCAACACGATCGCCGGCAACGCGATCGACGGCGGCCAGAAAACCGGCATCCGCATCGAGGGCGCCGGCCTCTTCGGGGTCAGCGGCAACGTCGTCGGCGGCAACACCGCGGCGGCGGAAAACACGATCGACGGCAGCGCCGGCGCGGCGATCGAGATCGAAAACCCCAGATTGAGCCTGAACGAAGTCGGCCGCAACCGGGGCTCCGGAAACGGCGGGCTCTTCATCGACCTGATCGCCTCCCCGCCCGACCTCGAAGACCCGGAACCCGGTGCCCCCAACGGTGGCATCCTGCCGCCCGCGATCGCGGCGATCTCCGGGACGGGCGCCGCTGGATTCGCCGAACCCGGCGCGACGGTCAGGGTCTTCCGCAAGTCGACCCCGGCCCCTGGCGAGATCGCCTCCTTCCTCGGTCAGGCGACCGCGGACGAGGACGGGAACTGGAGCCTTGCCTTCCCGGCGCCGCTGCCGATCGGGACGGCGATCGCCGCGTCGCAGACCTTGACGAGCGGAACCTCGGAGCTGGAGATCGCGGCGGTGCCGCCGCCGAACGAGGGGCAGCAGCCGCCGGTCGCCGGCGGCCCGGTCGACCGCAAACCACCGCGGACCAGGATCCTCCGCCAGCCGAGGAAGGTGCCCGAGGGCGGCGTCGCCCGCTTCGCCTTCACCGCCAACGAGGCCGGATCCCGCTTCCAGTGCCGCCTCGACGGCGGCAGGTTCCGCGTCTGCAAATCGCCGAAGCGATATCGGAACCTGCGCCCCGGCAAGCACGTCTTCCGCGTCCGCGCGATCGATGCGGCGGGCAACGTCGACCGCACCCCGGTGAAGAGGAGGTTCGAGGTCCTTGACTAGGTGGATCCTGGTGGTATTTCTCGCCCTGTCGGCGCTTGCCCCCGCGGCCGCTCCTGCAGCGACGATCGTCAACGGCGGCTTCGAGTCGGGGGATTTCTCCGGCTGGGAGACGCGGCGCTCGACCAGCTCGGGGAAGTGGTACGCCTACGAGGGCACGCAGCCGCCGATCCCGCACGAACGCGGCGCGGTCTCGGTCCAGCCCCCGCCCCAGGGCCGCTACGCGGCGATCGCCGACCAGGCCAATCCCGATTCCCTGCTGCTCTTTCAGGACATCCGGCTCGAGCCGGGCTCCAAATACAAGCTCGGCCTGCTCGCCTACTACGACTCCTACGCCGCGCTGGCCGTCCCCTCTCCCGAAACCCTCTCAGTGAGTGAAGAAACGCTCGGTCCCCAGTCCAACCAGCAGTTCCGGATCGACGTGATCAAGCCGGAGGCCGCCCTCGACTCGCTCACCCCCGGAGACGTCCTCCTCAACCTCTTCCGCACCAGGGCCGGGGGCGCGCGGAAGCTGGGCGCGACCCGCTTGATCGGCGACCTGTCGCCGTTCGCCGGGCAGACGGTCCGGCTGCGGATCGCTGTCGCCGCCACCGACGAAGTCCTCAACGCCGGCGTCGACGCGGTGGAGCTGTCGGCGCCCGATGGAACCTTCACCTCCTCGCGCCGGCGCATCCGTCCCGGCAAGCCGAAGGCGAACCTGAAGAAGGGGACGGTCCTGCTCCCGGTTCGAGTGCCCGAAGCAGGCCGGCTGGTCGCCAAGAGCCGCAGCGGCAAAGCCCGCTCCGCCTCGCTGAAAACGGCCCGGGCGGGCAAGGTGGTCCTTCGGCTGCGGCCGAGCGGCAAGGGCCGCGCGATCCTCGAGCGCCGGCACAAATTGCGGGTCGGCATCACCCTCACCTGGCGGCCGCTGAGCGGCGGCCAACAGAAACTCCGGGTCCCGGTCGTCTTCAAGCTCAGGAAGCCTTGAATATAGTCACTCTCTTCCAGTCATAGGCCGCCTCGGGCGGTCACTCAGAAAGGGAGAGAGATGAAGAACCAGCAACGGCTGGCGATCGTGTTTGCCGTCGCCGCCTGCTTCGCGCTCGCGCTTCCGGCCCTGGCCTCGGCCGCGGTCTGGAAACACAACGGCGTCAACCTGGCGAAATTCGTTTCGCTGAGCCTGCCGGGAGGCGAAGTCTTCGAAACCGAAATCAGCGGCGAAAAAAGCGGCATGTCCTGCGAAGTCAAAGCCACGATGACGACCGAAGGCGGCAGCACGGCGAAAATCACCGCCTACGAAATCAAAAGCTGCTCTGGCGCCTTCGGGAAATTGTCCGGCTGCACGGTGTCCGTGAAAGAAGCCAAAGGCCTGCCCTGGACCGTTCACGTCAACGCCAGTGACCTGACGATCACAAACATGCGAGTCAGGCGCACCTTCAGCGCCGGCTGCGCCTTGGCGGAACTCGACAAAACGATCAGCCCGACAGTGACCCTGAACACCCCCTCGAAAATCGCCGAAATGGAATTCAGCGGCTCGACCACCAACTACAAAGCCTTCGGCTCCTGGAAAGTCGAAGGGACCAATTCCGGTACATACGGGATCGGCTGAGCCCGCAGGCATCCGACCTAGGGCCGTCTGTATGCGGGCGGCCCTAGGAGCGGATCCGCGCGAGCGCCGCAGCGATCCGCGAGACGCCCTCGGCGGCGCGGTCGGCCGGCACCGGGGCGAAGGAGAGGCGGAGGCTGTTCCCGCCGCCCGCAATCATGAAGTCGGGGCCGGCGACGAAGGAGACGCCCTCGTCCTTGGCCTCGGCCAGCAGGGCGACGGCGTCGGTGCCCTCGGCGAGGTCGAGCCAGAGGAAGTAACCGCCGTCGGGGACGACGAACTCGGCCTCGGGGATCTGCTCCCGCAACGCCGCGACGAGCGCGTCGCAGCGCGCCTTCAACTCGCCCTTGACGAACTCGATGTTGCGGTCGAGCTCGCCGCTGCGGCAGAGCTCCAGCACGATCGACTCGGCCAGCATGTTCGGCGAGATGTAGGTCTCGTTGGCTTTCTTCGCCAGCTTCTTGATCTCCTCGGCGGGCCCGGCCAGATAGCCGACGCGGACGCCAGGGCTGACCGTCTTCGAGAAGGAGGAGGCGTGGACGACCTTGCCGCCCTCGTCCATCGAGAGCATCGTCGCCAGCGGCTCGCCTTCGAAGGGCAGCTCGCGGTAGGGGTCGTCCTCGAAGATCCAGAAGTCGTGCTCGGCGGCTAGCTCGACCAGGCGCCGGCGCTTCTCCTCCGAGAGCGTGCAGCCGGCCGGGTTGTGGGCGTTGGCGATGACGTGGGCGAGCTTGACCGGCTCTCGGTAGACGGCCGTTTCCAGCGCCCCGATGTCGAGCCCGTCCGCCTCCAGCGGAATCGGCACCAGCTCGACGCCGAGCTGGTGCAGGAGGAGGAGGGTGCGGTCATAGGTCGGCTGCTCGACGATGACCCGGTCGCCGGGCTGAAGCAGGTGCCCGAAGAGCATCGCCCCCGCCTCGAGCGAGCCGTTGGTGATCATCACCTGCGAGGGGTCGAGGTCCCCGTGCCGCTCCGCCACCCACTGACAGAGCCCGGGATGGCCGATCCCGATGCCGTAGGAGAGCGCCGTTTCCCAGTCCGAGGCAAGCGCCCGCGCCGCCGCCTCCCGCACCTGCTCGTGGGGAAGGATGTCGGCGCTCGGGGCACCGCGCGCGAAGGAAATGGTGTCGGGGGCCATCGGGCCTCCGACCCTAGCAACGCCTCCTCGTCAGTTGATCCTTCCCTGGCTAAGCGCCGGCACCTCCGGCGGCGGTCTCGGTTTTCTGCTTCTTGTTCTGAATGAAGCTGATCAGGTCATGAAGCGGCTTGGTACCCGCCCCGATCGCGATCCCGGTGATAACGACGTCGAGGTTGTCGACCCACCAAGGGCCACTGAGCGTGGCAACACTCCCGATCAGTCCCAACCCCAGCAAGCCGCAGATCAGGAGAGCGATCGCGGTGGCGGCCGCCCAGTACGTCATCGCTCGATCGGCATTGATCTGTGCCAGCTCTTTCTCTTTCTCGACGGCTTCGTCGGTCTTCTCGTCGAGAAGGTCCAGGTTTGCCGCTCGCAGCGCCAGCGTGCGAGCTCCCCTGGTCTTGGCCAGCTCAGACACCGCCTGGCTCTTGTCCTGCGCTTTGACGGTGAAGGTCGTAAAGGGCTGGATCAGTCGCTCGACCGCCTGCGCAACGATGTAGATCACGGCAAAGGGCGCAAAGCCTTCACTGATCCCGATCGTCACGTCGACGAACTCCTCCAGAAGGAAGGCGGCAACGACAGCTGCTCCGACTGCCTGATAGCCCTTCTTCAGGTACTTCTTCTGCGGAGCCGTGTCGCTGCCCGCGGGCCGCTGCTGATCGCCGTTTGCCATTGCGCCTCCCAACGCTCAGTGGTTAGGAGTAACCAACCATTCCTTTAGGTACTTGTCAATGCCTGAGGAACTGGGCGGAGCGATCAGCCGCGCAGCATTTCGGCCGCGATCGCGGCCGTCTCGGTCGGGCTTTCGCCGACCCGCACGCCCTTCGCTTCGAGCGCGTCTTTCTTCGCCTGGGCGGTGCCCGAGGAGCCGGAGATGATCGCGCCGGCGTGGCCCATCTGCTTGCCGGGGGGCGCGGTGAAGCCGGCGATGTAGGCGACCACCGGCTTGGAGACCTCGGCGGCGATGAACTCGGCTGCCCGCTCCTCGGCGTCGCCGCCGATCTCCCCCACCATCACGATCAGCTCGGTGTCGGGGTCGGCCTCGTAGAGCTTGAGGATGTCGATGAAGTCGGAGCCGACGATCGGGTCGCCGCCGATGCCGACGATCGAGGAGTTGCCGGTGCCGGCCTGCTTCAGCTCGTTGCCGATCTGGTAGGTCAGGGTGCCGCTCTTGGAGACGACGCCGATCGGGCCCGGGTCGAAGAACTGGGCCGGGATGATCCCGACGTTGGCCTTGCCGGGCGAGAGCACGCCGGGGCAGTTCGGCCCGATCAGCCGCACCCCCGCCTCCTTCGCCTTCCAGTACGTGCTCAGCATGTCGAGGACGGGGATCCCCTCGGTGATCGCGATCACCGTCTCCACGCCTGAATCGATCGCCTCGTCGATCGCCGCCGCGGCGAAGCGCGCCGGGACGAAGATCATCGAGGTGTTGGCGCCGGCCTCGTCGACGGCCTCCTTGATCGAGTCGAAGATCGGCACGCCCTCGACGTCCTGGCCGCCCTTGCCCGGCGTCACGCCAGCCGCCAAATAGGTCCCGTAGGCCCGATTGCGCAATCCGTGGAAGGAGCCCTCGCGGCCGGTCAGGCCGGAGACGACCAGCTTCGTGCTCTCGTTGACGATGATGCTCATGAGGGGCTCCCGGCGAGCTCGACCACGCGGCGGGCCGCATCGAGCATCGTCTTCTCCTGGTGCAGGTTGGGCAGGTCCGCCCCGGCGAGGATCTCCAGCCCCTCCTCGGAGTTGGTGCCGTCGAGGCGCACGACCAGCGGCAGTTCGAGCCCGATCTGCTGTGAGGCGGTGACGATCCCGTTGGCGATCTCGTCGCAGCGGGTGATGCCGCCGAAGATGTTGAAGAGGATCGCGGTGACCTTCTCGTCGGACTTGATCACTTCCAGCGCGTTGACGATCGCCTCGGCTTTGGAGCCGCCGCCGGCGTCGAGGAAGTTCGCCGGAGCCCCGCCCGCCTGGGCGACGACGTCGAGCGTCGACATGCAGAGGCCGGCGCCGTTGGCGAGGATGCCGACGTTGCCGTCCAGTTTGACGTAGGTGAGCCCCTTTTCCTTCGCCATCTGCTCCTGCGGGTCGTCGACGGTGTCGGCGATCTCGGCCAGCTCCTGGTGGCGGAAGAGGGCGTTGCCGTCGATCGTCACCTTCGAGTCGAGCGCGACGACCTCGCGGCCGGCGGTGACGATCAGCGGGTTGACCTCGATCAGGGTCGCGTCCTCCTCGCGCGCCACCTCGGCCAGCTTCACAAGCACCTCGGCGGCCTCGTCGAGCGCATCCTCGGCGAGGCCGGCGTCGGCGACGATCGAGCGCGCGGCGCCGGCGTCGAACCCGCTCGGGTCGATGTGGCGTTTGACCAGCGCGTCGGGGTCCTCGGCGGCGACCGCCTCGATGTCCATCCCGCCTTTGGCCGAGACCATCGCCAGCAGCTTCTTCTCGCCGCGGTCGAGGATGACCGAGGCGTAGTACTCCTCGGCGATGTCCGAGCCGCCCTCGATCCAGACCTGGTCGACGCGGAACGGGCCCTCGCCGTGGGGGCCGACGATGTCCATGCCGAGGATCGCGTCGGCGTGCTCGCGCGCCTCCTCGGCGTTCTGGGCGATCTTGATCCCGCCGGCCTTGCCGCGGCCGCCGATCAGGACCTGGGCCTTGATCGCGCAGGGGTAGCCGATCCGCTCCGCCGCAGCGACCGCGTCGTCGACGGTGTCGGCGACCTCGCCGCTCGGCACGGCGATGCCGTGCTTGGCGAACAGCTGCTTGCCCTGGTACTCGAGGAGGTCCATAGAAAGAGCCAACGCCCGGGGGCGCGGCGGCGCAGACTACCGAATGGCATAATGCCGCGGCTCGCCGCAGCCGGCGCGAGTCCCCTCTTATGCCTCTTCCCAGCCTCAAAAACATCAAATGGGTGACCACCGATTGCTACGGCACCCTGATCGATTGGGAGAAAGGCATCGTCGAGGCCTGCAAGAAAGAGGCGACCAAAGACGGCTTCAGCTTCGAAGAGGAGCCGTTCCTGGCGCGGTTCATGGAGGTGCAGGCGGAAATCATGGCCGGCTCCTACGAGCTCTACGCCGAGGTGCTGCGCCGCACGATCGTCAAAGTCGCCGGCGAGATCGGCTGGGAGGTCGAGCCCTCGCGGGCCCAGTTCCTGCCCAACAGCGTCGCCTACTGGCTGCCGTTCCGGGAGTCCAACGCGGCAATGGACCGGCTCGCCAAGAAGTACGAGATCGGGATCGTCTCCAACATCGACGACAAACTGCTGGGGATCTCGCGCCGCCACCTGCGGACCGAACTCGACCTCGTCGTCACCGCCCAGCAGGTGCGCAGCTACAAGCCCGACCCCACCCACTTCAAAGAGTGCGCGCGGCGGATCGGCGGCAAGAAAGGCTGGCTCCACATCGGCTCGGACTACGCAACCGACATCGCGCCGGTGCTGAAAATGAACGTGCCGGTGATCTGGGTCAACCGCCACGGCGAGAAACTGGAAGGGCGCAAAGCCCCCAGCGCGACGGTGAAAAACTTTCGCGAAGCCGTGAAAAAGCTCGGCGCGTCCTAAGCGTCTTTTAGCTTTCAAGCCGCAACTCAGGCGTGAGGCGCCGGTTTCGGGGGTAGCCGCCCCCGACCTCACCTCGATGCACATGTTCGCTCCCCGCTCTAACTCTTCACGGATCCCTGCCCGCCTGGCCATCGCCGCCGGCCTTCTCGCCCTGCTGGCGAGCCTGGTCTTCGCCACGCTTCCGAGCACCGGCGCGGCCCAGCAGGCGGCGAAACCGAAGCCCAGCTTCGTCGTCATCCAGGTCGACGACGCGACCATCGACCAGCTCTACGCGACCTTCAGCCCCGGCGGCATCCCGATCCAGGCGATGCCCTACACGCTCTCGCTGATCGCCGGCAAAGGGATCACCTTCAACCGCTACTACGTCCCCTACCCCCTCTGCTGCCCGGCCCGGGTCAGCCTGCTGACCGGCCGCTACGCGCACAACCACAACGTCAAGGGCAACGTGCCGCCCAACGGCGGCTTCACCGGCTTCAAGGCGCGGCAGGCCTACAGCCACAACCTCGCCCCCTGGCTGCAGCAGGCGGGTTACCGGACGGTCCACATCGGCAAGTTCCTCAACGGCTACGGCGACGAACCCTTCGACGAAGGCAAAGACGTGCCGCCGGGCTGGAGCGCCTGGCACAGCGTCCTCCGCGCCGATACCCACCACTACTTCTACGGCTACACGCTGAACAACAACGGCGTGCTGAGCGATCCGATCGGCGATCCCGGCAGCTGGGACACCCGCGAATACGGCGAACGCGACGACTTCGGTTGCCCCGCGGCGCCGTTGAACGGCAAACCCTGCCTCTACCAGACCGACATCTTCAACCGCATCGCCTGGGAAGAGATCTCGGGGACCTCCCCCGAACAGCCCTTCTACCTGCAGGTCGACTACACCTCCCCGCACGGCGACTTCCGCCGCCCGGCCGGCCCCGAGCCCGCCACCCGCCACTACAACCTCTTCGCGGGGGCGCCGTACCCGCACGGCCGCTCGGAAGGGTTCAACGAGGGCAACGTCAACGACAAGCCCCGCTTCATCCGCGAAGCGCCCTTCCTCTCCTTCCAGGAGATCCGCACCTACCGCGTCTACTACCAGAAGGCGCTGGAGTCGCTGCGCTCGGTCGACGAAGGCGTGAAACTGATCCACGACACGCTCGGCAGCCTTGGCCGGCTGCGCAACACCTACATCATCTTCACCTCCGACAACGGCTTCTTCTTCGGCGAGCACCGACTCACCGGCGGCAAGTTCATCGCCTACGAGCCGGCGACCCACCTGCCGCTGCTGATGCGGGGGCCGGGGATCGCACCCGGCACCGCCACCGGCGAGCTGGTCTCCCAGGTCGACATCGCGCCGACGATCCTCGAGCTGGCCGGCGCCAGCCCGGACAAAAGCATCGACGGCCGCTCGCTGGTGCCGTTCATGCGCGACCCCGCCCTGCGCACGCGCCGGCCGCTCCTCTTCGAGTCCTTCGTCGAGACCAACGACGTCGAAGCCAACGGCCAGCCGGGCGCGGCTCCGGTCGAACCCGAACCCGGCCCCGCCGCGCGCCCGTCAACCGCCAAGCGCAACGGCGCCAGCGCCTCGATCGTCGCCCCCCCGAAGGACTACGTCGGGATCCGCCTCGGCCCCTACAAGTACATCGAGTGGCCGAGCCGGGAGAAAGAGCTCTACGACATCAACAAGGACCCCCACGAGCTCAACAACCTGATCCGCGTCCGCAACCTCTCACCGATTCGCGCCTTCCTCCACGCCCAGCTGGTCCGCCTGGTCGACTGCAAAGGCCGCGGCTGCCAGGAAGTCGCCCCCAAATTCCCGCTCACCCGGGAGCAGCAGCGCAAGGTCGACAAGCAGCGGCGCGAAGAAGAACGGCGCAAAGAAAAGGAACGCGAACAGAAACGGCACCCGAAACGGGAGCAGCGGCGCTAGTTACTTGATGACGGCGAGGGTGTCGCCGCTGCCGACGGCGGCGCCTTCTGAGATGGGAAGTTCTTCGACTTTGCCGGAGCGGTGGGCGGTGATCTCGTTCTCCATCTTCATCGCCTCGATCACGCAGATCAGGTCGCCCTCTGAGACCTCGGCGCCCTGCTCGACGGCGACTTTGAGGACGGTGCCCTGGAGCGGCGAGGGCAGGGCCTCGCTGGAGGCGCTGGGGCCGCCGCCGCCTTTGCGCTCGCGCTTCGGCGGTTTCTTCCCGCCACCGGCCCCGGACCCAGCGGCAACGCCTCCTCCGGCGGGGGCCTCGCCGATCACCTTGACGTCGAAGAGCTTGCCGGAGACCTCGACCTTGTAGTCGCGGGTGACGACTTCACCGCCGTCCTCGCTCGGTTCAGGCGGGCTCTGGTCGGCCGGAGCGGTGGTCTTCAACCACTCCTTGTCTTCCATCAGGTCGCGGCAGGTCTCCCCTTTAGCCCACTGCTCGGTGGCGAGGATCGCCTTGTGGAAGGGGATCAGGGTCGTCAGGCCGCCGGAGTCGTATTCGTCCAGCGCGCGGAGCATCCGCCGCGTCGCGTGCTCGCGGTCGACGTCCCAGACGATCAGCTTGGCCACCATCGGGTCGTACATCGGCGTCACCTCGGAGCCACCCTCGACGCCGGAGTCGACGCGGACGCCGGGGCCGGAGGGCTCGCGGTAGGAGTCGCCGATCGGCCCCGGTGCGGGGGCGAAGTTCTTGTGCGCGGCCTCGGCGTTGATCCGGCACTCGATCGACCAGCCGTTCAGCTTCACGTCCTCCTGGGCGATCGAGAGCGGCTCGCCGGCGGCGACCAGGATCTGCTCGCGGACGATGTCGACGCCGGTGACCATCTCGGTCACGCAGTGCTCGACCTGGACGCGGGTGTTCATCTCGAGGAAGAAGTACTCGTCGCCGACCTGCATTCCCTCGATCGTGCCGGCGCCGCGGTAGCCGACCGCCTCTGCCGCGTCGGTGGCGATTTTGCCGATCCGCTCGCGCATCTCCTCGTCGACGTGCGGGCCCGGGGCCTCCTCGACCACCTTCTGGTGGCGGCGCTGCAGCGAGCAGTCGCGCTCGCCGAGGTGGATCACGTTGCCGTGCGAGTCGGCCAGCACCTGGACCTCGACGTGGCGCGGGTCCTCGAGGTAGCGCTCGACGTAGACGCGTGGGTCGGAGAAGAACTTCTCGCCTTCCCGCGAGGAGCCCTCGTAGGCCTCCTCGAGGTCATCGGGCGTCATCGCGACGCGGAAGCCCTTGCCGCCGCCGCCGCCCGCGGCCTTGCAGGCGACCGGGTACCCGGCTTCGTCGGCCTGGCGCTTGGCGTCCTCCACGTCGGCGGCGACCTCGGTCGAGCCGGGAACGATCGGAACGCCCGCTTTCTCCATGATCTCGCGCGCCCGCGTCTTCGAGCCCATCGCTTCGATCGCCTCCGGCGGCGGGCCGATCCAGGTGATGCCGGCATCGGCGCAGGCCCGAGCCATGTCGGCGTTCTCGGCGAGGAAGCCGTAGCCGGGATGGATGCCTTCGGCGCCGGCCTCCTTGGCGGTCTCGATGATCTTCTCGATGTTCAGGTAGCTCTCGGCGGGGACCGCCGGGCCGATCAGGAAGGCCTCGTCGGCCTCGCGCACGTGGGGGGCGTCGCGGTCGATCTCCGAGTAGACGGCGACCGAGACGATGCCCATCTCCTTCAGGGTGCGGGCGACCCGGATCGCGATCTCGCCGCGGTTGGCTATGAGAACCTTCTGGAACACGGCGGCGCAGTCTATTTATTTGTCCAGCTAGGGTGCCCCGTCAATGCTGATCGAGCTGCAGAGCCATTCGACGGTCTCGGACGGGCAGCTGCCCGCTGCTGAGGTCGTAGAGAAAGCTGCCGAGGCCGGCGTCACCACGCTGGCGCTGACGGACCACGATGCGATCGCCGGGGTGCCGGAGGCGCTGGAAGCCGCGCAGCGGGTGGGGATCGAGCTGGTGCCGGCTATCGAGATGTCCTGCGTCCATCGCTATGCCGAAGACCTGCACGTCTGCGGCTACTGGATCGACCTGGAGAAGATGGGGCCGGCGTGCGATCGGGCTCAGCAGGAGCGACGGGACCGGGCCGGGGAGATCGTCGAGAACCTGCGGCGCGAGGGCTTCGACCTGACCCTCGAGGACGCGATCCGCGAGTCGGGCGCCGCCGACTCGATCGGCCGCCCCCACATCGCCCGCGCCGCCGGCGCGACCGGCGACCTCGGCCCCTTCTTCGAGGAGTACCTGGTGCCGGGGGCCAAGGCCTTCGTCCCGCGCCGCTGGCCGACCGCCGAGGAGGCGGTCGAGCTGATCCGCGAGGCGGGCGGCGTAGCCGTCGTCGCCCACCCCTACTGGGACGTCAAGGACCCCGCCCAGGTCGAGGACCTGATCCGCTCCCTGAAGCCCGACGGAGTCGAGACCTACTACCCGAGCCACACCAAGGAGCAGACCGAACACCTCCTCCAGCTCTGCTCCGAGCTAGACCTCGTCCCCACCGCCAGCTCCGACTACCACGGCCCCACCCACAAGACCTTCGCCAAGTTCGGCGCCTACGACACCTACGGGCTCGGCGAGCCCCAGGTGCCGCCTAGGCCGTAGCCACACGCAGGCGCACCCAGTCGACGAACTCCGATTCGCTGATCACGCCGTCTTCCAGAGCTTTGATTATCGGCGGCACCACGAACGCATCCTCCTGCGACGTCCTCCACGGTTCCCCGGCGCCGTCCAGCAGCAAGCACACGAAGCGGTAGCCGATTTTGCTGTTGTCACGTGGGAAGGGCTTGTTGCGGACGACCCAGGCTCCGCAGATGGCGGCTAGTTCGATGATCGTCGGTGGAGGATCCGCCTCTTCGAGGCCGGTGAGCAGGGTCCCGAATGCGGGATCGGAATCGAGGGAAGTCGCGTGCAGCAGCTCCTCGGCAGGCATCTCCAACTGCGCTCCCGCGACAAGAAGCAGATCGCCTATCAGCGTCACTCGATCCGGCATCTTGCATACATATTACAGCTTTAATGCCGCAAGCTAAAAAGTTTCTTTTTCCTTGATGCGGCGGCTCGACGGTTGAGGTATATATGCGTTAAGCTCCTCCTCGCACGATGGCCAGCAAAGCGACGAGCCTCCGACTCCCCGAACCCATGGCGGCAGAACTCGCCGCCGTCGCTCGCGCCGACGGCATACCTATCTCAGAGGCAGTGCGCCAGGCGATCGAGAAGCACATCGCCGAACGTCGCGCCGACGAGGAGTTCCAGAAACGCCTGAAGCAGCTTCTCGAAGAAGAGCAAAAGCTCCTAAAACGCCTGGCAAAATGATTCAGGGAGGTGAAGCCAGAGATGAAAATCGAGAGGGCTGTTGCGACCATTCCTGCCGTCAGCATCAGCAAGATGGGCTAAGCGGGGTAATCGAATGCAGATCTCAGCGTGCGCCCAGGCAGCACCCGTCACTTCGATTCAGAAGTCCGCCTAGCTAGCCTAGTAGCGGGTCAACGCCCGCCCGCGGGAGCAAAAAGAGGGGGTGGGTGACCCTCTCCAGACACTCAACCGCGAGCCATAAGCGAGCGGTGTCTGGAGAGGGTCACCCACCCCTCCCTAACGCTTGTGTACCGCCTTAGGCGGCAGCCGCCTCCTTGGCGGGAATGAAGCCGCGCTCCTCGAGGTAGGCCAGCAGCTTCTGCGCCGACTCCTCGGGGGACTCGCTTTCGGTGTGGCAGACGAACTCCGGGTTCTCCGGTGCCTCGTAGGGGTCGGAGACGCCGGTGAATTCCTTGATCTCGCCGGCGAAGGCTTTCGCGTAGAGACCCTTGACGTCGCGCTCGGCGCAGGTGTCGACCGAAGCCTCGACGTAGACCTCGACGAAGCGGTCGCCCATCAGCTGGCGGGCTTCGTCGCGGATCTCCTTGTAGGGGGAGATCGCGGCGGTGATCACCGGCACGCCGTTGCGGCTGAGCAAGTCGGCGACGAAGGCGATCCGGCGGATGTTGGTGTCGCGATCCTCCTTCGAGAAGCCGAGGCCCTTGGAGAGGTTTTCGCGGACGATGTCGCCGTCGAGGATCTCCAGCTTCGAGCCGCGAGCGCGCAGCTCTTTCTCCAACTCGTGGGAGATGGTCGTCTTGCCGGCTCCGGAGAGCCCGGTGAACCAGAGGGTGAAGCCCTTCTCAGCAGCCATCTACGTCAGTCCTCCTTGTAAGCGTCGATAAGAATGTCGGCGACCTCGTCGCGCGAGAACTCGTGCGGCGGCCTTTCGCCGTTGCCGAGCATTTCGCGGACCTTGGTCCCGGATAGGAACAGGCGCGCGTCCTGGTCGTGGGGGCAGGTCTTGTTCGAAGCCAGGCCCTCGCACTCGTTGCACCAGAAGGTGTGCTCGAACATCAGCGGTTCGATCCCGAGCTCCTCGACGTCGATCTCGTCGAAGATCTTCTGCGCGTCGTAGGTGCCGTAGTAGTCACCGGCGCCCGCGTGGTCGCGGCCGACGATGAAATGGGTGGCGCCGTAGTTGCGGCGGACGATCGCGTGCAGGACCGCCTCGCGCGGGCCGGCGTAGTGCATCTTCGCCGGCTTCACCCCGAGGACCACGCGATCCTCCGGGTAGTAGTTCTCCATCAGCACCTCGTAGCAGCGCATCCGCACCTCGGCGGGGATGTCGCCGGCCTTGGTCTTGCCGATCAGCGGGTGGATGAAGAGCCCGTCGCAGGTCTCCAGCGCGGCCTTGGTCAGGTACTCGTGGGCGCGGTGGATCGGGTTGCGGGTCTGGAACGCGACGATCCGCTTCCAGCCGCGGTCGGCGAACTCCTTGCGCGACTCCTCGGGAGTGAGGTAGCGGCGCATGAAGGCGTCCTCGTGGTCGGGCGCCGCGTCGGCGTCGATTGTGCCCGCGATGCAGCGACTGCCCTCCTCGCGGATCGCGGCGACGCCGGGATGCTCGTCGTCGGTGGTGCCGTAGACCTTCTCGGCCTCGAAGTCGACGTCCCGCTCCCAGACCTCCTCGACGTGCAGGCGCCCGAGCGCCTTGCCGTTGGGGGCGCTCAGCTCGACCACGTCGCCCTCGCCGGCCTCGAGGTCGGACTGCAGG
>DATIMV010000036.1:0-32129 GCA_035474955.1 Solirubrobacterales bacterium | reverse complement strand
ACGCGCTGCCGCAGGTCGCGCAGGTTCCCCTGGGCGGGACGGCGACCGGAACCGGGCTCAACACGCATCCCGAGTTCGCCGAGCGGGTGCGCGCCCGCCTGACCGCGGAGACGGCCGTGCGGATCCTCGCTCCCGAAGACCCCTTCGAAGCTCAGGCGAACCGCGACGCGCTGGTGGAGCTGAGCGGCGCGCTCAAGACGGTCGCCGTCTCCCTGCTCAAGATCGCCAACGACCTCGCCCTGATGGGCTCGGGCCCCCGTGCCGGCCTGGCCGAGCTTCGCCTGCCGGAGCTGCAGAAGGGCTCTTCGATCATGCCCGGCAAGGTCAACCCGGTGATCCCGGAGGTCGTGATCCAGGTCGCCGCCCAGGTGATCGGCAACGACACCGCGATCACCGTTGCCGGCAGCCAGGGCCAGTTCGAGCTCAACGTGCGGGTGCCGCTGATCGCCCGCAACCTTTTCGATTCGATCGAACTGCTCGCCTCCGCCTCGCGCCTGCTGAACGAAAAATGCGTCGCCGGAGTCGAGGCGAACGAGGAGATGACCAACCGTCACGCCGAGGCCACCCTGGCGACGGCGACCGCGCTCAATCCCCACATCGGCTACGACCGCGCCGCCGACATCGTCAAGGCGGCGGCCGAGTCCGGCCGCTCGCTGCGCGAGGTCGCGCTCGAGCAGGGCGTCGAACCGTCGGTGCTCGAGGAGGCGCTGGACCACCGGCGGATGGCGCGGCCTCACGAGTAGCGCCTTAATGTGTCGGCATGCGACACAAGGCGGCACATGCCAGTGAGGATCCGGAGCTCGTCAAGCGGCTGATCGAGGAGAACCCCTGGGCGGTTCTGGTCAGCGTCAACGATGGCCCGGTCGCCTCACACTGCCCCGTGCTGCTCGACCGTGAGGCCGAGCAGCCGACGCTTCTCACCCACCTCGGCAAGCCCGACGACGAGCTGCACGGGCTCGGCGACGGGGAGATGCTGGCGATCGTGCAGGGCAACCACGGCTACGTGTCGCCGAGCTGGTACGCGCCCGGCGCCACCCCCGCCCCGACCTGGAACTTCACCGTCGCCCACTGCTACGGCACGCCGGAGATCCTCAGCGAGGAGGAGAACCTGGCGGTGCTCACCCGCCTGGTCGAGCACTTCGAGCAACACGTCGAAGAGCCGCTCCTGCTCGACCAGGAGTGGGGAGCGCAGGCGGCCAAGGGAACCGTCGGAATCCGCCTCCGAGTAGACCGCTTCACCTGCAAGCGCAAGCTGAGCCAGGACAAGGACGAAGTCAGCCGCCGGCAAGCGATCGAGGCGCTGCGTGAACCGGGCCCTTACCACCACCCAGCTCTAGCAACCGAGATGGAGCAGGCCCTGCGCGAGCAGAGCTAGCTGTTGCAGCGGGGGCGCAACCCCTACCTCGGATCCTCGATCAGCAACTCGACATTCCGATCTTTAGCCAACCCTTCGCCGATCGGAGCGCCCGACTGCAGGTCGTTGAAGGACATCGTCCGGCCCGCCGAGGCGAGGTCGTTGAAGTCCATCGACGAGGCCGCGGTGCCCGGCGCCGGCGCGGCCGCCTGACCGACGTGGTCGACGATCGTGCCGAAGATCGAGAGCGTGCCGTCGTGGTTGTCGAAGATCTCCAGCAGGCGCGTCTGCTGGGGCCAGTCGGCCTCGGCGGCGACGCGGATGCTCCAGAAGCCGCCTTCCCCGCTCGGGTTCGGGAACGCGTTGACGATGTTGTCGTGCGAGTGGCCGGCGACCCAGGCGATCGCGTTGGGGAATTCGTGCAGCAGTTTCACCGCGTCGGCCTGGAGGTGGATCGGGAACGAGAGGCGCGGGTCGAGGTCGCAGCCGGGGTTGACGTCGTGCCCGTGCGAGTCGGCGACCGTGCAGGGCGGCGCCAGCTCGTCGGGGGCGTCGGCGACGAGGCTCTCCGGCGCGTGGTGGCTGAAGAGGACGACCAGCTCGTCGGCCGCGGTCGCCGCCTGCAGCTGCCCGCGCAGCCATTTGAACTGCGGGTCGTCGATGTTCCCGTCGGAGGTCGATTTGCCGCTCGGGGTGAGGATCGTGCCGGCCTCGGCGACGGTGTCGACGGAGATGAACCGCAGCCCCGGCTGCGGGCTCCACGAGTAGTAGCCGGCGGAGCCTTTGGAAGCCGTCTCCTGAGCGGGGTCGATCAAGCCGAAGCCGTGGCCGTCGCCCTGGGTGCCGGATTTGAAGACGTCCTTGAACTGTTTCTTGGAGACGAACCGGCGGTTCGGGTCGCCGGGGACGAGGATCGTGTTCTGCGGGCTGGTCAGGAACGAGCCGAGCAGGGTCACCGGGTTCAGCAGCGAGGCCAGCAGCCCGCTCGCGTTTTCGGGATTCGAGACCGGGCCCATCGGCTTCAGGCAGCCGGTCGCGACCTGCTCGAAGGCGGCGCTGGCGGCCGCGTTCCCCTGCACCAGCGCGTCGTGGTTGCCGAAGGCGACGTAGGAGGGGACGTCGAGCCCGACCGCGGTGAACGGCTGCTGGGCGCGGTCCATCAAGCCCGGGTATTTGGGCCAGGCGGCGTGGACGCCTTTCGGGACGTCGGGGTCGTAGAACTCGGGAAAGGGGCCCTCGATGTAGTCGTCGTAGTCCTGGACGCCGGTGTAGCGGGCTGCCTCGGCGGCGCCGGGGACGAAGAGGTTCGGGCAGAGCGGGTGCGAGTAGGTCGATTTGCTGACGCCGCTGTTGGGGTTGAGCGGGCCGCCCTCGAGCAGGGTCCGCACCCAGAGGGTCTCGTTCAGCTGCTGGCTGTCGGCGAGGTCGCCGGTGTTGATCGTCAGCCCCATCGGCGCGCGGTTGCCGCTGCCGTCGGGGACCGGGCTGGCAGCGGTGAACTGGTTGACCTGGCGGATCATCGCCTCGGTCAGCTGCGGCTCGAGTGCCTCCCAGGGTCGCCAGGCGGCGCCGAAGGGAAGGTTCAGCGGGGTCGAGAGCGGGTCGATCACCTCGACCCGGGCCGGCGACTCCTCGTCGGCGAGCTGGAAGTCGGAGAGCTGCCCGAAGTAGAGGAGCGAGCTGCGGCGCGCGTCGCGGCCAGCCTGGGCGGGGGCCAGCTCTTCGCGGACGGTGTACGGCTCGCCCGGGCCGAGTTTGAGGAAGTCAAATGCACCGCTAGTGGCTGGGACCACGCGCTGCTGGAGCGTCGTTTTCCCTTCCGTGTCGGAGACCGCCGCCAGCGCCGCGGTCGAGCCGACCGCCAACACCGCCAAGGCCCCGATCAGGACACCGAACTTGAGAACCGCTCCCCGAAGCTTCATCTCCCACCTTCTGACTGGAAAAAAGGACTGAGTAGTACCGCTTCCTCACAGCCTACTCACTTTTAGGTGAGAAATGTTTTGCGTGGGTTGTTCAAGCCGAGCGCCGTCGCGGTCGATCCCTTCAGAGTGCCGCACACCGCCACCCCTTCCACCGCGATCGACGCGGAGGATCTCGCAACCCTGGGCCGCGCCTGCGGCCTGCCCCTGGGCGCCTTCCGCGGGGAGCACCTCGGCAAGCAGCTGCGCAGCTCCCTGGCCGCAACCGGCTGCGGCTCGATCGCGGAGCTGACCGAACTGGTGCAGGCGGACCCGAGGCTGCGCGAGCGACTGCGCGCCGCGATCGCCAACTCGGTCACCGCCGCCCGCCGCGACCCGCAGCAGTTCAAGCTGCTGGAAGAGCAGTTGCTGCCGCCGCTGCTGCAGGGGAAGGGAACGCTCCGCATCTGGTCGGCCGGCTGCAGCGACGGCTCCGAGCTCTTCGACCTCGCCGGCCTGCTGGACGACGCCGGGGCCCTGGGGCGGTCCTACCTGCTCGGCAGCGACCTTCTGCCCGAGAACCTCGACAAGGCCCGCCGCGCCGCCGTCACCAAGGCGCCGGAGCTGACCAGCCGCCTGCGCTGGGAGCAGCGCGACCTCACCGTCGACGGCGCGCCGAGCGGCACCTGGAGCCTGATCCTCTGCCGCAACGTCGCCATCTACATGCGCCCCGACGTCCGCGACCGGCTGCACGCGACGCTGGCCGGCGCCCTCGGACGCGGCGGCATCCTGATGGTCGGGCGCAGCGAGCGCATCCGCGACCCGCGGGCGCTGGGCCTGCAGGGCGCGGGGCCCCACGCATACCGGAGGCAGCCGTGAAACGGCCGCGCCTCAGCCTGCTGACGATCGTCGTGATCGGCGGCGCCCTGCTGCTGGCGATCGTGATCGGCTCCCGCCTGGTCACGATCGACGCCCTCAACACCCTCGAAGAGAGCAACGACAGCCTGATCGAGTCGAGCGAGAGCCTGCGGCTCGCCAACGAACTCGAGCAGCGCGTGATCGACCTCGAGACCGGCCAGCGCGGCTACCTGATCACCGGCGACCTCAGCTTCCTCCAGCCCCGCAAGGACGCGCTGCGCGAGATCCCGCAACTCGAGCAGGAACTGCTCGCCGAGGAGACGGTGTCCGCGGAGGATCAGGTGCTCCTCCGCCGCCTCTTCCGGCAGATCGACCGCTACGCCAACGGCTACCAGGCCCGAACCCTGGCCCTGGCCGAAGAGGATCTGGCGGCGGCGCGGGCCGTGGTCACGACCGCGGTCGGCAAACAGCAGGTCGACGCGATGCGGCAGACCTTCGACCAGTTCATCCGCCGCCAGTCGGCCGAGGAACGTCAAAGCCGCGACGAGGCGGCCAGCTCGAGCTCGCGCGCCGAGACGATCGCGATCGTCAGCCTCGCCACCGTGCCGCTGCTGCTCATCCTCGCCCTCGCCTGGGGGGCCCGAGGCGTCGCCGGGCCCGTGCGTCGCCTCGCCGAGGGCGCCCGCCGGGTCAGCCAGGGCGACCTCGAAACGCGGGTGCCCGAGCGTGGCGCGGGCGAGGTCCGCGACCTCGCCGTCAGCTTCAACGCGATGGCGAAATCGCTGCGCGAAGGCCGTGACGAGATGGAGAACCAGAACGCCGAGCTGGAAGCGCAGCAGGAGGAGCTGGAGCGCACGGTGGACGAGCTGGCCGAGGAAAAGGCGCGGATCGAGGAGTTCCACGCCTTCGTCTCGACGATGGCGGCTCAGAGAGGCCTGGAGGAGCTGGCCCAGTTTCTGCTGGGCGAGACAGCCCGCTACAGCGGCGCCGAGGCCGCGGCGCTCTATCTGCGCGAAGAAGGACGCGAGGAGGCGACGCTGGCGCACGCGCTCGGCTTCGACCGCGGTGCCCTGCCGGAGACCGTCCTCCCGGGATCGGGGCTCGCCGGACGCGCGCTCGCGGGCGAGGGCGAAGTTGCTTCCGACCACGCCCCAGGCGCCGGACTCAGCGTGTCCGGCCTAGGGGGTGCCAACCCGGTTCGGCATGAGCTCCACCTCGCGATCGGCGACGATCCGGCGATCGGGGTCATCTCGCTGGGCCGCCTCGGCGACGCGCCCTTTCCGCCCGCGGTTCGCGACGGCCTGCGGCAGCGGACCCAGCCGGCAGCCGTGGCGCTGGCGCGGGCGCTCGCCAACGAGCGCACCGACCGGGCCGCCAAGCTCAACCAGGCGGTCCTCGACACCGCCAACGACGCCTACATGGCGACCGACGAGGAGGGCCGGCTCACCGCCTGGACCCCGCACGCCGAAGAGATGTTCGGCTACTCGGCCGCCGAAGCCATCGGCCGCCCCCAAGAGGAGCTGGTCGTCCCCGAGCAACGACCCGCCTTCGACGGCGCCCGCGCCGCCCTGATCGAGGCCGGCGAACGGGGTGAGCCGATGCGCTTCGAGGCCACCGCGGAAGCTCGCGACGGCCGTCGCTTCATCATCGAGGTCTCGGCGGCAGCGATCCAGTCGCGCGCGGGCTGGACCCTGAGCGCCTTCGTCCGCGACATCGACGAGCGGGTCCGCCGCGGCCGCGAGCGCCAGGCGGCGGAGGCGGTCAGCCGCGCCCTCGCCGAGGCGGCGCCGGGCGAGGACGTCCTGCCCCGCGTGGTCGACTCGCTGACCGAGGCGATGGAGTGGCGCGGCGGCTCCCTCTGGCAGTGGGAGCCGGGCGGCCGTTCCCTCCGCTGCGTCCACGTCTTCGACCGCAACGACGCGCGGCTGGCCGAGGCCGCGGAGCTGACCCGCCACGCCAGGCTCGACACCGCCACGCGACCCGATTACGACGTCGACCTACGCGCCCTGGAGCGCAACGAAGCGCTCTGGGAGACGCTCCCCACCGACAGCGAGGACGCGCGGGTGCGGGCGCTTGCCGGCGCCGGCATCCGGGCGACGCTGGCGCTGCCGATCAAAGCCGGCGAGGAGCCGCTGGGGGTGCTGCGGTTCCTGCTCGAGAGCGAGCGGCCCCCCAACCCGGGCGCGCTGGAAGCAGTCGAAGGGATCATGCAGCTGATCGTCCAGGTGATCGGGCGGCGCCGGGCTGAGGAGGAAGCCGAGCGCCTCAAGAACGAGTTCTTCGCGCTGGTCTCCCACGAGTTGCGGACGCCGCTGACCTCGATCATCGGCTACCTCGACATCGTCCGCGAAGAGGAAGCCGGCGAGATCAACGAGCAGCAGGGTCGATACCTCGGCGTGATCGACCGCAACGCGCGCCGCCTGATGCGCCTGGTCGGCGACCTCCTCTTCGTCGCCCAGGTGGAAGCCGGCACCCTCTCGCTCGAGCGCGGCGAGGTCGACCTGGCCGCGGTCGGCGCCGACTCGGTCGAGGCGGCACGCCCCCGCGCCGACGGCCAGGGGGTCCTGCTCGCGCTTGATGCAGAGCCGCTGGAGCTGCACGGCGGCGACCATGACCGGCTCGGCCAACTCGTCGACAACCTCGTCTCCAACGCGCTCAAGTTCACCCCCGAGGGGGGCCGGATCGGGGTGCGGATCGCCCAGGAGGGCGAGGAGGCGCTGATCGAGGTCAGCGACACCGGCACCGGGATCGAGGCGGAGGAGCTCGAGCACCTCTTCGAGCGCTTCTACCGGGCCCAGGCCGCGACCGACGCCGCGGTGCCGGGGATCGGCCTCGGGCTCTCGATCTGCCAGGCGATCGCCGACGGGCACGGCGGTTCGATCTCGGTCGCGAGCGAGGTCGGGGTCGGGACGACCTTCAGCGTGCGACTGCCGTTGCGGCAGCCCGCGGTTAAGCAACCAGCGGGGAGCTGACGATGAACGACGTGATGAACGGCAACGGCAACGGCCATGGCGGCAAGACGATCCTCGTCGCCGACGACGACCGGGACATCCTCGAGCTGGTCGCCTTCCGCCTCGAGCGGGCGGGCTACGAGGTGCTGACCGCAGGCGACGGCGAGCAGGCGCTGGCGACCGCGCGCGAGCACCGTCCCGCCCTCGCGGTGCTCGACGTGATGATGCCGAAGCTGACGGGCTACGACGTGGTGAAGGCGATGCGGGCCGAGGAGGGGACCAGCCGGATCCCGGTGATCCTGCTCACCGCCCGCGTCCAGGAGGCGGACGTCAGCCGCGGCTTCGAAGCCGGCGCCGACGACTACATCCGCAAGCCCTTCAGCCCGCAGGAGCTGCGGGCGCGGGTCGAGGCGATCCTGGGAAGGCGTTAGGGCGTGGTTCGCGCCCTCGAGCTTGTTTCGCTCGTGCTCGCGCTGGGCGCGGTGCTGACCTTGGCGGTGCTGATCGCGAGGCGCTCCTTCCTCGCCCGCGCCGACCAGCGCCGCCGCGAGGCGGAGAAGCGCCTGCGGCCGCTGGCGATCGCGATCGTCGAGGGAGAGTCGGTGGAGCTGACGGTCGAGGACGCCGAGGCGCCGATCCTGGCCGAGATCATGGCCCGCTACTCGCGCGCCCTCCAGGGCGACAGCCGCGCCCGGATCGCGACCTTCTTCGAGGGGCAGGGACAGGTGGAGCGGGAGTTCGGCCGACTTTCCAACCGGCGTGCCTGGAAGCGCGCCGCCGCGGCTTTCGCGCTCGGCGACATGGGCTCGGCGCGAGCGGTGCCGCCGCTGATCGCGGCGCTCGGCGACGGCGACCGCGAGGTGCGGACCGCAGCCGCCCGCAGCCTCGGACGACTGGGGGCGGTCGAGGCGGCGCCGCGCCTGGTCGAGTCGCTGGCCTCGGGGGCCGTCCCCCGCGCCGTCGCCGGCCAGGCGCTGATCACGATCGGCTCCGCCGCGGCGCCGGAGCTGCACCCGCTGCTCGGCAGCGACGAAGAATCGGTGCGCCGCGCGGCCGCCGAGGTACTGGGGCTGATCGGCGGCGGCGCCGAGGCGCCGCTGCTCGCCGACGCCGCCCGCGACCCGGCGGCCGAGGTCCGCGGCGCCGCGCTGCGGGCGCTCGGCAAGGTCGGCGGCAAGGCCGAGAGCGGCGTCGTCCGCGACGCCCTCCGCGACCGCATCCCCTTCGTCCGCACCGCCGCCGCCTACGCCGCCGCGGGCCTGGGCGATCGGGCGGCGGTCCCGATCCTCGTCGAGCAGGCCCGCGACGACCTCTACGACCCGGCGCTCGCCGCCTCGAGGGCGCTGGTCGCCCTCGACCCGCGCGACCTGATCGAGAGCGCCGAGCGCAACCAGGCCGGCCCCTTCCTGCGCCAGGCCGCGACGAGAGCGATGCTCGCCTCATGACCCTCGAGGGCTTCGTCGAGGGCTTCGGCGTCTTCATGATCGCCTTCTTCGCGCTGCTCAACGGCACCTACCTGCTGTTCACCGCGATGGCCTGGCGGATGATCACCGAGTACCAGCGCTCGCGCTCCCATCACGCGGTCGAGGAGGCGTTCGCCTCGCCGCTGACGCCGCCGATCTCGATCTTCATGCCCGCCTACAACGAGTCCGCCTCGATCGTCGAGAGCGTGCGCTCGGTGCTGGCCCTGCGCTACCCCGAGTTCGAGGTGGTCGTGATCAACGACGGCTCCACCGACGACACCCTGGCCCGGCTGATGGAAGCCTTCGAGCTGGTCGAGACCGCGACCGTGGCGCGGGAAGGCGTCGCCCACGCCCAGATCCGGCGCACCTTCCTCTCCGCCCGCCATCCCGAGCTGGTCGTGATCGACAAGGAGAACGGCAACGGCAAGGCCGACGCGCAGAACGCGGGGCTGTCGGTCGCCCGCTACCCCTACGTATGCGCCTGCGACTCCGACGGGACGCTCGAGGAGGGGGCGCTGCTGCGGATCGCCAAGCCGCTCCTCGACGACCCCGAGCTGGTCGCCGCCACCGGCGGCATCGTCCGCATCATCAACGGCTGCGAGGTCGAGCACGGCCAGGTCACCCAGGTCGGATTGCCGCGCAGTCCCCTCGCCACCTTCCAGGTGCTCGAGTACTTCCGCGCCTTCCTCGTCGGCCGGCTCGCCTGGAGCAAGATGCAGTCGCTGCTGATCATCTCCGGCGCCTTCGGCCTCTTCCGGCGCGAGGCGGTGGAAGCGGTGGGCGGCTGGTCGACCGAGCACATCGGCGAGGACATGGAGCTGGTCCTGCGCCTGCACCGCTACTTCCGCGAGCGCGGCGAGAAGTACCGGATCGAGTTCGTCGCCGACCCCGTCTGCTGGACCGAAGCGCCGGAGACGCTGAAGGGTCTGTCGAAGCAGCGGCGACGCTGGCAGCAGGGCCTGGTCGAGAGCCTCTGGACCCACCGCCGGATGCTGCTCAACCCGCGCTACGGCGCGGTCGGGATGATCGGCTTCCCCTACTTCGTCTTCTTCGAGATGCTCGGCCCGATCATCGCCCTGCTCGGCTACATAGTGATGCCGCTCGGCTTCGCCCTCGGCGCGATCAACCTGGCGACCTTCGTCGCCTTCCTCGTCGTCGCGATCCTGCTCGGACAGCTGCTCTCGGTCTCGGCGCTGGCGCTGGAGGAGTTCTCCTTCCGCCGCCACGAGAAGCGCCGCGACATCTGGCGGCTCGTCTTCTACTCGCTGATCGAGAACCTTGGCTACCGCCAGCTCAACGACCTCTGGCGGATCGCCGGCTTCCGCGACCTGATCGGCGAGTCCCAGTGGGGCGAGCAGGAACGTCGCGGCTTCGGCTCCGAGCCGGTCAGCCCTGAAGCGTGACGAAGCGCTCCTCGGTCAGCTCGATCACCGCGTAGGCGGGGCCCTCGCGGGTGTTGCCGGAGTCCTTGACGCCGCCGTAGGGCTGCTGGTCGGCGCGGAAGGTCGGCACCTCGTTGACGAGGACGCCGCCGAACTCCAGCGTGCGGCCGGCGGCGAGGCCACGGCCGATGTCGCGGGTGAAGACGCCGGCCTGGAGGCCGAACTTGGAGTCGTTGGCGAGGCGGAGGGCCTCGTCGAAGTCGGTGAAGGTGTCGATCGTCGCCACCGGGCCGAAGATCTCCTCGCACCAGACCTTGGCCTCTTTCGGCGGCGCCTTCAGCAGGGTCGGCGCCAGGCAGCGGCCCTCGTCGACCAGCTCTCCCCCGGTCAGCAACTCGGCGCCGCCGGCGACGGCCTCCTCGACCCACTCCTTGACCCGGTCGCGATCGTCGGGGGTGATCAGCGGGCCGACGTCGGTGCTCTCGTCGAGTGGGTCGCCGACGGTCAGCTTCTGCACGTTGGCGACGAGGCGCTCGGTGAAGGCGTCGGCGACGGCCTCGTGGACGAGGATCCGCTGGATCGAGATGCAGCTCTGACCGGCGTGCGAGAAGGCGTGCAGCTGGGCTTTGTCCGCCGCGGTCTCCCAGTCGCCGTCATCGTTGATGATCAGCGGCGCGTTGGAGCCGAGCTCGAGGTTCACCTTCTTGTGCGGGACCTTGGAGCGGATGCCCCAGCCGACGGCGGAGGAGCCGGTGAAAGTGATCGCCTTGGTCAGCGGGTGCTCGACGATCGTGTTGCCGACCTTGGAGCCGGGGCCGGGGATGACCGAGAGCCAGTTCTGCGGCAGCCCCGCCTCGAGCAGGATCTCGGCCAGCTTCAAGGCGGAGATCGGCGTCTGGCCGGCCGGCTTCAGCACGATCGCGTTGCCGGCGGCGATCGCCGGCCCGAGCTTGTGGGCGACGAGGTTGAGCGGGAAGTTGAAGGGGCTGATCGCGCCGACGACCCCGTAGGGGACGCGCAGCATCACCCCGAGCTTGCCGGCACCGGCCGGGGCGGCCTCCATCGGCACCGTGCCGCCGGTCAGCTTGCGCGCCTCGACCGCGGAGAAGGTGAGGGTGGAGACGCAGCGTTCGGCCTCGACAGTCGCCGTCTTGATCGGCTTGCCGGCCTCGGCGGCGATCGCCGCCGCCAGCTCGTCCTTGCGCTCGGCGACGAGGTGGGCGGCACGGTCGAGGACCGTGGCGCGCTCGTGCTGGGGGAAGTCGGCGTTCTCGAAGGCCTCGTGTGCGGCCTCGATCGCCCGCTCGACCAGCGCTTCGTCGCCCTGCGTGACCCGGCCGACGACGCTGCCGTCGTAGGGGCTCTTCACCTCGCTCCACTCGCCAGTCGCCTGCCACTCACCGGCGGCGAGGAGCTTGTGGTCGGTTGCCTGCATGGATCCAGAGTACGACTCCCGGCATGCAGGGCGCTACTCCCGTTTGTTGAATCTGTTGGCTCAAAGATGTCCAAGATCGTCAGCACACTCCTGGTCGGGTTTCTCCTGGCCCTCGCCTATCCGGTCGCCGCCCAAGGGGCGGTCAGCTGGGTCGTCCACGGGCGCGGCTTCGGCCACGGGGTCGGGATGAGCGCCTACGGCGCCTACGGCTTCGCCAAAGAGGGCAAGGGCTACCGCTTCATCCTCGGCCACTACTACCGCGGCACCAGCCTCGGCACGCTGGAGAAGACGCGGGTGGTGCGGGTCCTGCTCGACATCTCCCCCGGCGACGTCGAATTCAGCGGCGCCACCAGCGCCTGCGGGGAGCGGCTCGATCCGCGGCGCAGCTACGAGGCGCATCGCGACGGCCGCTCGGTGAGGCTGCGCAGCTCCGGCGGCAAACGGCTCGCCAGCTGCGGCGGCAAACTGCGCGCCGCCGGGGCCGGCAAGATCACGATCGCCGGGCAGGGCACCTTCCGCGGGGCGCTGGAGACGGTGCCGACCGAAAGCGAGGCCGGCTCGCTCAACATCGTCAACGCCCTGGCGATCGAGCAGTACGCGAAAGGCGTGATGTCGAACGAGGTGCCACCCTCCTGGCCGACGGAGGAGCTGAAGGCGCACGCGGTGGCGGTCCGCTCGATCGCGATCACCGGCGACGTCGACGGCAACGGCTTCGACCTCTACTCCGACACCCGCAGCCAGGTCTACGAGGGGCTGGAAAGCGAGTACGCCCGCACCAACGACGCCGTCGCCGCGACCAAGGGGCAGGTCGTGATGTACGGCGGCGAGATCGCCCAGACCCTCTACTCGGCCTGCTCCGGCGGCCACACCGAGAGCGCCGTCAACGTCTTCGGCTCCCCCGTCCCCTACCTGGTCGGGGTCCCCGACCCCTACGACTACCACTGCCCGCTGCACAAGTGGACGCTCGAGTTCACCGGCCCGGAGATCAGCTCCCGCCTCGGCGGCTACCTGAAGGGCAAGCTGAAACGGGTCGCGATCACCAAGACCGGGGTCTCACCGCGAATCATCACCGCCAAGCTCTACGGCACCGGCGGCGTCTCCACCGTCACCGGCTCCCAGCTCTCCGTCGCGCTCGGCGGCTACGACACCTGGATGAAGTTCCAGAAGGTCGTCAGCCGGTAGGCGCCCTCAAAGGGCAGCTCCCTCGACATAAGCGAAGGCGGCTTCACGAACCTCGTCGAATTCCCCCCTGCCTAGTGCCTCCAGAGGGCGCTCGTATTTGAGGTAGCGATTCCGACTACGAAGCCAAGACCCGATCGCGTTCTTCCCCAGGGTCACGGAAAGGATCTCCGCGATCGCCCGCAGGTCGTCTAGCTGGCGGCGGTACTGGGTCGGCGAGGAGCCGTTGTGCCACCAGCGTCTCACCGTACGCTGGTCGGCGCCAGTAGCCGTGGCGATCTCATCCGCCGTCAGGGCCAGTACTCGTCGAGCCATCAAGGCGGCCTCCGCAGGCTCTCGGGCCTGCTCGATCTCTTTGGTCACCGCTGAAGTCATCCCTGGCTTCTAGCATAACGTCCTGACGAACAGCAGGGATAAGGACAGCCATTATGCCTCTCTAATTGTCCTTTTCTTTGCCAGGGAGCATTTCTGTCCCCAGCTACTTAAGAAATAATGCGGGGAAATCCTCTTCACGTTCCGTCGAGCCGCTTGGTGGTCTTCCGGAACACCCCCTTCGGCACCGACGCCATGAGGCATGTGGGGCAGCCCTCCCGCTACACCGGCAGGTTCCATCTCAAGCGCGACCCTCTCCCCCTTTACACCGCGAGTTCATACGAGGCAGCGCTGCGAGAGCACGAACTGCATGCAGTCGAACCGCTACGCCCGGAACGTGAGGTGCTGCGGCGCGTTTCGGCTCTCGCGATCGCGGCAGGGACGCGTCTGTTACTCGGCGATCACGTGGCGACGCTGGAGGCGACGGGCCTCAGCCTCGAAGAGGTCTACCACCCCACCGACTACAGCGGCTGCCACAAGTTGATCGACTATGCCCGCGCCATTCCCGGAGTCGTCGCTGTGAGCACCCAATCGAACGCCGACCGTCAGCAGCGCACGATCGCCGTCCTCCCGGAGCATGCGCGACGGGCCCTGGCGCTGGTCGACTACTGGGAGGGGTCGCTCAACCTGTTGAAGCAGGGGTTGCTCCCGCGTCGTTAGCACCTCAGGGGAGCGCCAGCTCTGCCCAGACCGGCCGGTGGTCGGAGCCGGGCAGCTCCTCGACCTCGTAGTCGACGACGCCGAGCCGGCGGTCGGCGAGGACGTGGTCGATGGTCACGGCGGGGAGGCGGCTGGCCCACTCCTCGGCGGGCCAAGTCGGCTCCAACCCCTTGCCGGCGACCTCGGCGGCGTCGCGGTAGCCGCGGTCGAGCAGGTCGCGGAGCTGTGAGTGGTCGAGGGTGGCGTTGAAGTCGCCGATCAGGAGCCAGGGGGCGCCGCGGCCAGTGGAAGGCAGGCTCTCCAGCGCTTCGCTCCAGATGTCGACGTTGCCGCGACCCGGTGGGTAGGGATGGACGTCGACGACGCGGACCGTTGGCCGTCGGGCAGCCGCACTTCAGCACGCGGCTGGCGGAAGAAGAAGGGCTGCTCCCCGCCCAGCTTGCGCATCGGCAGGTGCGAGTAGATGCCGGCACCGGAGGCGCTGCGGCGGGTTTCCAGGATCGCGTTCGGCAGCCGCCGGTCGAGGCCCGCCCGGCGCAGGTCGCGGGCGAAGCTCGGGGTCAGCTCCTGGATCGCGAGCAGATCGGGTTGGTGGCGGTCGACCAGGTCGACCAGCGCTTCCGCTTCAGCCGTGCCGTGGTGGATGTTGGCCGAGAGCACGGTGATCGTCTCGCGGCCGGCGGCCTCGGGAGGCGGACCAGCGCCCACAGCCCCACGGGTGCGACCGCGACCCAGATCAACCAGTAGCGGCGCGCCCCCACTCAGCCGTCTGGGTAAGGCTGGATCGGGATGCCGTGGTCCGTCTCTCTCATCCCGAGCTCGTAGGCGCCGCCGCCCGGCAGCGTGAGCTGGCGCGGCGGCAGGCCGGGCTGCTCGACGGTCAGCTCGAGATCGGCGACCGAGCAGTTGACGGTGTTGTGCTCGGGGCCCTTGGGATCGGCGTAGACCCAGCCGACGAAGTCCTTCTCGGGGGCGGAGACGCGGCCGCGGACGAGAATGTCCTTGCCGGGGAGGACGAAGCTGCAGACGCTGGGCCGCTCGTCGATCTCGGCCGAGCGGATCGCGCCGAGGCCGCCGAGGCGGTGCGCGACGCCGTCGAGCAGGAGCATCCCGGAGGGGATCCAGGGGCTGACCCGGGAGCCGAGGCGGACGCGGGCGGCGCCGGCGTCGAAGTAGGTGTCGGGCGCGTCGGGGAAGCCGGTGCCCTCGAGCCAGACCCAGCGCTCGGCGTGCTCGCTCCCCCAGTTGTGGCCGATCATCCCCGGCCAGCCGGCGAGCTCGAACGGTTCGTCGTCGATCACCAGCCGCCCCTGGAAGCGGGCGTTGGGATAGGGCGCGAGGAACTTCGTCTTCGGCAGCGGCGCCTTGTAGAGCCAGTCGGCCGGCAGGTACTTGCAGGGCTCGGCGTCGCCGCTGAAGGTGAATGACCAGGCGGCGCTGAGGGCGTCGGTGTCGACCGAGCCCTCGGCCCGGCCGGGACCGATCTCGGCGTCGGCGACGCGGATCCAGGAGCCGGCCGGGGTGGACAGCTGCGCCGCCGGCACCGTCACCTTCGTCGCCCGCGGCCCGTCCGCTTCCCGGTCGAAGAGGCAGAACCAGATCGAGGCGTTCGGCTCCGCCCCCGGCCGCTTGTGCACGGTGTGGCGGATCCAGACCCCCTGCCCCCCGTCGGGGCGACAAGCCTTGATGTAGAAGCTCTCGTAGTGGCCGGCCTTGGCCGCTACCTCCGGGAATCGCGCCCGTTCCTCCATCCCCCAACCCTAAGGGGCGGGGCTAACTCTCGTCGCGCGTCAGCGGCGGTGGGGGCGGCGACTCGAAGCCGAGCATCGCCACCGTCGCCGGCACGACCTCCTCGCCGGAGTCTGCGAGGCGGTCCTTGGCGTCGTGGCGAATCTGCGTCAGTTCGCCGAAGGTCGTGGCGAGGGTGTCGATCACTTCTTCCCAGCCCCGCTCGTCGAGCTGCATCGGCACCCAGGTCAGGTGCCGATCTGGTCGCGCGTCGAAGGTCTTCGTGCTGATCGCCCGGTCGGCCCGCGCGATCAACCCCTGCAGGGAGATCCGCGAGAGCTTGCGGCGGGTGGCCAGGGGCATCGCCTCGAATTCGGCGTCGCTGAAGAAGACCTTGGGGGCCACTCCGCGGTACACGTGCTCGATCGCCCCGCGGCGGGGGATCGATTCAACCACCTCCAGGCAGCCTTCCTTCTCGAGCTCTCGGAAGTGGTAGGAGGCGAGCGAGAGCGCCTGCTGGTAGGTCGTGAAGTGCTCCTTCGGGATCAGCCCTTCCTCGACGAACTGACTGGGGCTGCGCGGGCCTTCGTTGAGGACTTCGAGGATGCGGACCCGCAGCGGGTGCTTGAGCACGGTGCAGATCGTCTCGCTGCGTTTTTTCTCCACTGATTTGCTCCCCGCCATCCCCTGACCCTTTCGATTAGTCGGCTCCACGGCAGCGATCACGATAAGGCATAAATGACCGGAAAGAGCAGGAAAATGGCTAGCTAGAGCCCTTTACTGAGACCGATCGAAGTAATAGGAACCAATGCATCGCCGCGAAGGACGCTTCCGGTGAGGAAAGGAGGTGATGCGTATGCAGATCAGCGGATGCGGCCATGCCTATCCGACCACCTCTCTTCATAAGGGTGGCTGAGGCCTGACAGCTACCGCCCCGATGCAGCACCGATCGGCGGGGCGGTCAGGCCTCGGCCACCTGTCCGTCGCGGCGGTCAGACCTTGATCGTGATCACGTCGCCGTCTTGGACGAGGTAGTCGCGCCCCTCGATCCGCAGCTGGCCCTTGTCCCGCGCCGGCGCGTAGCCGCCGCACTCGACCAGCTGCTCCCAGCCGATCACTTCGGCTTTGACGAACGCTTCCATGATCTCGGTGTGGATCGTGCCCGCCGCTTCCAGCGCGGTGGCGCCGCGGTGCAGCGGCCGCGCAACCGCCTCCTTGTCCTCGCCGGCGGTGAAGAAGGTGATCAGCTCCAGCAGGTCGTAGGCGGCGCGGACGAGGCGCGCCAGCCCCGAGCCTTTGACGCCGTAGCTCTCGCGCATCTCCTCGGCTTCGGCGGGGTCGAGCTCGGCCAGCTCGCCCTCGATCCGGGCGCTGACCGCGACCACCCCGGCGCCGACCGAGTTGGCGTGGGAGACAACGGCTTCCGGCGCCTCGGCGTCGCCCTCGTCGACGTTGGCGACGTAGAGGATCGGCTTCGTCGTCAGCGCCTGCAGGTTCTGGGCGGCCATCGGCGCCAGGTCGGGCACCGGGACCGAGCGCGCCGGCCGGCCGGCGGCGAGCGCCTTGTGCACCGCGGTCAGCCAGCCGTGCTCGGCGGCCGCTTCTTTGTCGCCCGACTTCGCCTGCTTGCCGACGCGGCCGAGCCGGCGCTCGACCTGCTCGTAGTCGGCAAGCACCAGCTCGGTCTCGATCGTCTCGATGTCGGCGAGCGGGTCGACGCGGCCGTCGGGGTGGGGCACGTCGGATTCGGTGTGGCAGCGGACGACGTGGCAGATCGCGTCGGTCTCGCGGATCGAGGCGAGGAACTGGTTGCCGAGCCCCTCCCCTTCCGAGGCGCCTTTGACCAGGCCGGCGATGTCGTGGAAATCGATTTTCGCCGGCACCAGCTCGGAGCTCTTGACGGTCGCGGCGATCTGCTCCAGCCGCTCGTCCGGCACCTGGGCGACGGCGACGTTCGGCTCGATCGTCGTGAACGGGTAATCGCCCGTCTGGGCGCCGCCCTTGGTCAGGGCGTTGAAGAGGGTGGACTTGCCCGCGTTCGGCAACCCGACGATCCCGACCTTCATCTCGCGCTCCCGATCATCAGAAGGAGAGCGGGACGATCAGGCCCAGGACGACGCCGAGGACGGCGCCGGCGAGGACGTCGGACGGGTAGTGCATGCCGAGGTAGGGGCGGCCGAGCGCCAGCGCGAAGGCGACGACGAAGGTCGCCGCCATCGCCGGGTCGACCCGGACCATCGCCGTCGCCACCGCGAAGGAGGAGGTGGCGTGGGCGGAGGGGAAGCTGAGCGAGCTGGGCGCGCCGCCGAGCGGGGGCAGCCCGTCGAGCACCGGCCGCGGCCGTTTCACCGCCAGCTTGATCGCGTAGTTGAGGCCGATCGCGAACGGTCCGAGCAGGGCGCAGATCAGCCACGACTCCCAGCGGTCGTTGTCGATGATCGCCAGCGCCGCCCCGAGCAGGAACCAGACGAGGGCATTGTTGCCGGCCTTGCCGAGGGCGACGGCGGCGTCCTCGAGGCCGCGGCTGTGGCCGTGGGTGCGCATCCAGCGCAGCAGCTTCAGGTCCAGATCCTTCATCGGCGCGAGAGACTATTGGGCGATGCCTTCCGTCCCCGGCTTCGTCCACACCCCCGGCAACCACTGCGGCTCGACCGCACTGCGCAACCTGCTCGCCTTCCACGGGGTCGAGATCAGCGAGGAGACGGCGTTCGGGTTGGGTGCCGGCGCCGGCTTCTACTACCTGGCGCTGGAGGACGGATCGCCGAGCCGCTGGTTCAACGGCCGCACCGCGCGGCTGGAGGAGAACTTCCGCGAGCTGACCGGGGCGGCGCTGGAGCTGCGCACCTTCGGCGAGGAGGAGGGCGAGGCGGCCTGGGCGGCGGCGCGCTCCGAGGTCGACGCCGGCAACCCGGCGCTGCTGCTGACCGACATCTACTACCTCGACCACTACGGCAACTCGGCCCACTTCCCCGGGCACGCGGTGGTGCTGGCAGGCTACGACGAGAAGGTCGCGCAGCTCTCCGACACCGCCTTCGAGGAGCTGCAGGAGACGCGCCTGGAGAACCTGGCGCGGGCGCGCCACAGCGGCCACCCCGCCTACCCGCTGGAAGGCCACATGTTCACTGTCGGCGAGGCGATCGACCGCGAGCGGCTGCAAGCGGCGGCGCCGCGGGCGATCGAGCGCGCGGTCAGCGAGATGCTCGAGCCGCCGTTCGGCGAGTTCGCCGGGGTGCCGGCGCTGGAGCGGCTGGCGGCGGAGGTGGGCTCCTGGCCCGACGCGGTCGAGGACTGGCAGTGGTGCGCGCGCTTCGCCTACCAGGTGATCGAGCGCCGCGGCACCGGCGGCGGCTGCTTCCGGCTGATGTACTCGCGCTTCCTCGCGGAGGCGGGCCGCGAGGAGGCGCCGCTGGCGGCCGAGGCGGCGGCGCGCTGGACCGAGCTGGCGGAGGCGTTCAAAGCGGCCAGCGAAGACGAGGAGCCCCGGCCCGAGCTGTGGCGGGCGGTCGGGGCGAACGCCGGGCGCGTGCGCGACGCCGAGCGCCGCCTCTGGACGTCTCTCTGACCGCTGCGTTTTGTCGATCCAAACCCGGGGTATTCGGCGGCCATGACTATCGGAGCAGGCATCTTCCTCATCGCTGTTGGCGCGATCCTCAAGTTTGCGACCAACTTCCACGTCTCGGGCCTCAGCATCGACACGATCGGCGTGATCCTGATGATCGCCGGCGCTGTCGGCCTCCTGATCGGCCTCTTCCAGGAAATCGTCTGGTCCCGCCGCACGCGGCCGGTCGCACCGGGCGAGGCCCCGCCCCCCGCAGTGGAAGAACGCCGCGAAGTCCGCGACCCGGGCGCGCCGCCGCGGTACTAGCGCCTCCTGCCGCGGCGCTTGGGCCTACAGCGGGGTTTTCTGTTCCGCCTATCCTGGGGCGAACGCACCGCTACGGGAGGCGAGACGTGAATAGAGCCGAATATCTGGCTCGTCCGGAGGCAGTAAAGGCAATCGAGGAACTTGCAGAGGCCTGCTTTGCCGTGCGGGAGCGCGGCGAGGGGGAAGACGCCTTCCCCGACGCGACGGGCTTCCTGCGAGAGCGCGGTGTGGAGCCGCCCGGAGACGGAACCATCCAAGTGCGGCACACGATCGAGGAGCCCGGCACCACTGTCGCCGCCCTCGCTCAGGTCGAACCGGCGAAGTACAAGTGCCCGGACGGCAACGGCGACTGCTGGCCCACCAACTGCAAGATGATCCGGGGGCAGTGGGTCTGCGCCTGGGTATGCGACTGCCACTAGCCACTAACTGCTGAAAGGCGCGAGATGCCAGAGAACCCGCAGAGAATCGAGGAGGTCGAGTCCCTGAGCTCAAAGGACCAAGATGTCATCGACCAGGTCCGCCGGGTGCTCGAGGAGAACGGAGCCCTCGACCGCTTCGGCCTGACCCTCCTTCACTCTCACTTCGATCTTGGTCCCGACGAGGTCCTCGTAGAGACGGTGGACGCTGATTCGCGAACCCTCACGATCCGTCCCCTGGACAGGTCCGAGCTCATGCGGAAATCGGATCCGATTCAAACCAGCTGGCGCCTCGACGGTCCAGACAACACTCCGATCGGCGTCCTCTACTGTCACCGGCCAAAGGAAGGCCAATTCCACGCGAAAAGCGTGGACTCCCACTAGAAGCAGGACTAAGCCTCGGCAAGGGTGGCTGCGGCCCCCACCCAGGTCCCCTTCTTCAACAGCGGCAGGACCCTTCCCTCACGGTCGACGCCGCTGACCCGCACCTCCGGCGAGCCGATCATCAGGTCTAGGTGGTGGTCGCTGGCGTTGGCGGTCTGGCGGCTCGAGGAGGGGATCAGGGACGGGAAGCCGTAGCCGAGGGCGATGTGGGAGGCGGCGTTCTCGTCTAGGAGGATCTCGCCGAAGGTCTGGCCGAGATGGGCGACGCGGCTGTCGGCGTCGACCAGCGCCAGCTCGCCGAGCCGGGCGGTGCCGTCGTCGCGGGCGACGAACTCGCGCAGCGCGTCGGACTCCGGCGGCCCGTCGATCGCCACGACACGGCCTTCCTCGAAGTGGAGGCTGACGTCGGCGATCCGCCGGCCGCCGATCACGACCGGGCGGGTGAGGCGGACGTGGCCGTCGACGCGGGCCGAATCGGGGGTCGTGTAGACCTCCTCGGTGGGCAGGTTGGGGACGAAGGCGACGCCACCCGGCGTGACCATCTCGGCCCGCTCCCAGCGGACCCCGTCCATCAGGCCGATCGTCAACTCGGTGCCCGGCCCCTCGAACCTGACCTCGCGCAGCTCCTGCGCCGTCAGCCAGGCGGCTCGCTCGCGCAGCTGCGCCAGTCGCCCCTCCCAGGCTGCGGCCGCGGAAGGCGAGTCGAGCCGGCAGATGTGGGCGATGTCGGCCCACAGCGCCGCCACCGCCTCGTCGATCGGCAGCTGCGGGCGCAGCTCCGCCGCCCAGCCCTCCGTCGCAGCGGGGACGATCGTCCAGTTGATCGCCCGGGTCGCGTCGCGCCACTCGGCGCTCGGGCCCTCGCTGGCAAGAGCCACGCGGCGCGGGTCGAGGCCGTCGAAGAGTCCCGGGCAGGTCGGCCCGGTGACGAGGATGCTCGCCCCGCCGCGCCGGGCGAGGTCGCGGATCCGCTTCGCCTCCCACTCCGGCACGTGGGCGAGGCTCGCCTGCGGGGCGGCCCCGATCCGCACCGCCTGGACCAGGGGGTCGCCGATCTCGACGTCGACGAACTCGGCGCCACGGGCATAGGCGGCGGCGACGATCGCCCGCACCACCTCCAGGTGACCGGTCTCGCCGGAGACCTCGACATGCTGGCCGGGTTGGACGTTCGCCCCGACGCCGACGGCGAGCTCGGCCAGGGCCTTGATCAAGTCCTCGTTGCGCCGCACGCTCCAGCTGCTCTCCAGGGCCGGCGCGGACGGAGCGGCGACCTGCTCGCCCTGCGCGTCTTCGCCCTCTCCCCCCTCGACCACCCGCAGCAGCGCCTCGACCACGCGCGGGTCGAACTGGGAGCCGGCGCAGGCTTCCATCTCGGCGATCGCGTCCTGAAGCCGCATCGCCCGCCGGTAGGAGCGCGTCGTCGTCATCGCGTTGAAGGCGTCGCAGGCGCAGACGATCCGCGCCTCGATCGGGATCTCCTCCCCCCGCAGGCCGTCGGGGTAGCCGCTGCCGTCCCAGTGCTCGTGGGAGGCGCGGACGATCCTCCCGACCTCGGTCATCACCCCGCCGATCCGGGCGAGCATCTTCTGTCCCTCGATCGTGTGGGTCTTGACGATCTCCCACTCGCGCTCGTTCAGCTTGCCGGGCTTGTTGATGATCTCGTTGGGGATCGCGATCTTGCCGACGTCGTGGAGCAGGGCGCCGAACTCGACGTTGCGGGCCTGCGCCGGATCGAGCCCGAGCTCGCCGGCGACGTCGAGCGAGAGGCGGACGACGCCCTTGCTGTGCTCGCCGGTGTAGGAGTCGTCGGCCTCGACCACGTCACCGAGCAGGAGCGCGGTGCCCTGGTAGGCGTCGTTCAGCTCGGCCAGCTGCTCGAGGCGCTCCTGGCGCTCCCGCGAGAAGACGCGCAGGACCAGGAACAGCGGCGCGATCAGGATCACCGGCCAGGGGCCGTAGCCCTTTGCCACGGCGAGAGCGACGACGAGGCCGAGCGAGGAGAGGGCGACGTCGATCGCGTAGATCGGCGCGACCTCGCGGGCGAGCTCGGAGAGTGCGAGGTCGTCGCCGAAGAGCCGGTCGCGCACCGCGGCGGCAACGAAGTCGAAGCCGAACTGCGCCGCCAGGGCGAGCGCGAGGATCTCGAAGTGGGCGTCGGGAGCCGGGTCCCCGCTCAGGGCGAGGACGATGGCGGGGCCGAAGGCGAACCAGCTGTTGCCGGCCGCGGTCAGCATCCAGCTCGGCGCGGTCCGACCGCGCAGGACCGCCGGGACCATGCCCAGGACCAGCGCCAGCAGGGTCAGCAGCGGCACGATCGCGACCGGGACCGCGAAGAGCATCGGCACGAAGACGGCCTGGGTCGGCACCGTGAACCCGGCGCCGAAGTCGAAGCGGACGTTGCTGGCGATCGCGATCCCGACCACGTAGACGAGCGCGGTCAGGGGCGAGAAGGACTCGACGCCGGCCAGCAGGGCCAGCGCACCCCCGAGGAGGAGGAAGACGGCGCCGCCCAGCAGTTCGGCGCGGCGCAGCTCGGGGCTCATCGGGCGCTCGCGCAGCTCGTTCGAGTCGCGGGTGCGCTCCGCGTTGTCGATCGCGTGCACGGACATCGGGGCCCTGTCTGTATCGCCCGCGGCCGGCATAGGCATTAGCGGTGACCTCAGCCGCACAGGGATCGCGGACCCACCTTAAAAACGATTAGGCCTAAACGGGACAAGCGTCCAACTCAGTGAAGAAGCCAGCTCGGGCGGCGATAACCGGTCGGTACGCAACCAGTCGCTACACGCAAACAACCAGCACTGAAAAAGGCAAACCCGTCGCGAGGCGGGGACGCAAAGCTAGAGGTCTCACCGGGAGGTGAGATAGCTCGGTCGCCAGTGGAACGTCACGGAGGACGCTAAATGTCTCTGTTTCGCCCCACGGCACTAAGTAACTACATACGGAATCTGGGCTGTGCAGCGGGGTTGATCCTCGGTTTGCTCTGCCTCTGGTCGGCTTCGGCGACGGCTTCTGACGCCGGTCCCGAAGCGGCGGTATGCCCCGGCCAAACCTTCTCGCAGACGTTTGCGGGGTTTGGGGATTCCAACTGGTACACGCTGGTAGAAGGAAGTGAGTTCAACGGAGGTGCAGAGGGCTGGGAGCTCTCAAACGGCGCCGAGGTTGTCGAGGGGGTTCGCCCCGACGGCAGCATCGGTGGCGTCCTGAGCCTGCCCAGCGGCGCTGTCGCGATCAGTCCCGCGGTCTGCGTGACTCTGGACTACCCGAAGGCCCGCACCTGGGTTGACGCAGTGGATGGTGGCGGTGGAGTCACCGTCGAGCTCGTCTACCCGGAGAAGCCGGAGGGCGTCGCCACCGGTCGCCTCAGCGACAAGTCGGTGAGCAACTGGACCCTGTCCAGGCAGTTCAACGTCAAGCCGCAGATGGCCGGTGGCCAGGAAGGCGTGCGCGAAGTTCGCTTCGTCTACGCCAACAACACCAAGTCCAGCGACTTCCGCGTCTGGGGTCTCTTCGTAGACCCCCGGATGAGGTAGGGAGCCAGACTGACCTGAGCTGGGACGGTTCCCTCCGTGGCCGTCCCAGCTCGCTTTTCCTCAGCGGTAGTTCGGGTACCCCTTGATCAGGGTGACCTTCCAGCTGAGGGTGCCGGTCGCAGTGGAGGTGGAGTCTTCCTCCTTGACCGGGCCGCTCTTGAAGGTCTTCCTGCCGCGGTAGACGAGCTTCGGGATCTTGCGGCTGAGCAGGCGCGAGGGCTTGTCCTTGACGACGACCTCGAGGTCGGCCCCCAGCTTCCCGTGGGCGTCGGTCAGCGAGCAGGACCCGAATTCGGGGAATTCCTGCGGCTCGACGTCGAAGCCTTCCCAGTGCCTGATCCTCCCGACCGGGCTGATGAAGAAGCCGGTCCGCTCCTTCTTCGTGCCGCAGTCCCCACGCGGAATCTCGCCGCTGCCCGAGCAGCCTCCGGGCCGGCCGCCTTCAAGCCCGCTCTCCCGGGTGCTGGTGATCTGGAACCGGAAGGGAGGGGCGTAGAGCCAGTCCTGCACGACGCCGATCCCGTTCGGGGAGACGTGCGTTTCGATCAGGGTCGGCCGGGCGGTCCGAACCTTGATCGTCTCCCGCGCTTCCGCGGTCAGAGGCGAGGGCAAGGTCTGTTCCGGGTTCGGGTAGCACCGAGCGGTGGTAACCGTGCCGGTGCTCTCGTAGTCCATCGAGACGAAGATCTTCCAGTAGCCGGTCGGGGAGGCGGCCATCGTCGAGCCAGTCCACAAAAGACCCAACAGCCCCACCAGGAGCCCCACCCCAACCATCTTCTTCACCAGCTACCCCCTAATCGAAATCGAGCTTGTTCCCGGGCAGCTTGCCAAACTCGCGGCAGCGCCACGCTGAATCCTGCCTCCTGATTCACATGCCACATGGCAGCTGAAAAGACGATCGCGGAGGCCACTTGCTCGCGTTCGGCCGGAGCACCTGGCTACCGGCTAGGGCTCTGTTACTGGGATCTGCTCCTGGTGCTTTTTGGACCTTCTTGGCCCTTCTATATGTGCGCTGAAAGCACATCTCGATCTCATCTGGGCTGTACATGATTAGGGCTTCTGTTTGCGATAATTTTCCCTATGGCTGTTCCCGAAATTGCAGATCGCCAGTACACGATCGAGTTCTACCTCGAACGGAGCAAGCGCGAGGCTCTTCCCTTGGCGCTGGGCTTTCTTCAGGGCCGCTCGGACCAGAACCGTCCGGTTCCAGGGCCGTTGAGCGAGTTCGTGAACCGTGGACGTGAGAGCGCCTTAGAGCAGTATCTCTTCCTCCATGCCATTGCGAGTGGCGAGGAAGAGGGCTTCGATGTGCGCCTGAGCGCCGCAACTTGGGCAAGGGCAATCGGCGGGTACTTCGATCCCGAGACGGGGGTCATCGAGCAGGCGGCCCTGCACAAAGTCTCTCGCAACTGGAAATTCCTGCGGGAGATCGGCTTGGTCAAGACGGAGAGAGCTGGTCGCCAAGTACGCGCGCACCTGCTGGCCGACGATGGCTCTAAGCATGCCTACAAACACATAGGCGCCGGGATGAAGGGCCAAAAGCTGAACGGCTCTGGATATCTGAAGCTCCCATACGAATACTGGCGGCAGCGTTGGCACGAGAAGCTCTCTCTGCCCGCTAAGGCGATGCTCTTGATCTCCCTGTACCAAGGCGATGGGTTTGCGCTCCCGTACAACAAGGTGCCTGCCTGGTACGGAGTCTCCTCCGCGAGCGCCGAGCGGGGGCTGAAAGAGCTGCGCGAGCACGCCCTGTTACACCGAGAGCGCCACCGAAGGGCCGATCCTGAATCTCCGATTGGCTTCTCCTACATCTACCACTACCAGTTGCTTCCGCCGTTTGGGCCTCGTGGAGAGGATGCCCGCGCTAAACCAATCTTCTGGCAGGGGCCGCCGCAAGCGCAGGCCCGGAAGAAGGGAAAGCAGAGGACCCGCCGTCCGAGGAAGAAGACGAAATCATGAGGTCGAACCGCCTTCTAATCCGCAACGCAATCGACGCTCATGGGCTCGCGGCATGAAAGTCGAATACGAGCGCGAACGCGAGAAAAGGCGCTGGAGCGTCGAGGTCGATAGCTGGGTGGATCGCTTTTTGATCGCCGTCGTCGTCCTGACGCTTTTCCCCGGTGTCGGGGTGGCCCTCTCTCGCCTGACCCTTAGCTCGATCTAGGCGGCCGAGGTTCACGAGCCACATCGACTATTTCTTCTGCCGACCGGACGGGCCGCGCTCGATCGCTCCGCTGTCCGCAGCCGCTTCATCCGAGCCCAAGAACAGGCCGGCGTCCGAGTCCGTCGCTTCCACGATCTCCGCCACACCTTCGGCAGCCTGGCGATCCAGCAGTTCGACCTCGTCGCGGTCAAGGACATGATGGGCCACTCGAAGCTCGCCACGACTGAGCGCTATCTGCATTCAAAGCCCCGGCCAGGCGACGCTGCCAAGTTAACGAGCGTGTTTGCACAGGAGGTGGCGTAGTGCGCAGCTGATCGCCATAGACTTTCGCCGCTATGGAGAGCGAGGAACGGCCCACCCGCGAGTTCGTAGCCCGGTCCTTGCAGGCCTCGTCAGAGTGGGCCCGCTTCGCTGACCCCAAGCTCTTGGGAGTTTTGGTTCTTCTGGGGCTGGGCCTGACCAGCCTCCTGAATCACGCTGGCGAACTTGCCGATGCGCACAATGCCACCTGCTTTGCTGGCTGGCTGGCGACGGTCTGTTTTTGGTGGGGCCTCCTTTTCTCTGGGGTCGCGGTGTTCTGCGTGAGCCTTGGGTTATTTCCGCGTTTGAAGACCAACGATGGTCGGGACGACTCTCTTTACTTCTTTGGCGGAATAGCTCAGTACGAGTCCGCAGACGACTACGAGGCAGCACTCGAGAAGCTCGATGCCGAGGGCTTGGAGCGGGAACTCACCCGACAAGCGTGGGCCGTCGCTGTCGTCGCAGCGCGGAAGCACTTCTGGGCGAAGTGGGCCTACCGTTCCGCGCTCGCGTTCCTACTGCTGTGGGCCATAGCGATGGTTGCGCTCCACTTCACCTAGAAAATCGACGAGTAATAGCGGGTGTGGCGAACGTCGTAGCTTCCCGCAGACTTCAACGTCTTGGTGGTCTTGAGCCACATGCTCTCTCCGCCTGAGTAGACCACGCCGAGATGGTTTTGCTTCCCGATGCTCTCGCGGACGGTGTGGGTGATCCAGATATTGTTCGGTTTGCTACCGAAGTCACTGAGCTCGACGGCCATGTAGACAGGAAGCCCGATCCAGACAAGGTCCTGCTTGGTCTGATCGCCGCCACGCTTACCAGTCTTGACGACGTGGACCTTTCCCTGCGTGATACCGACACCGAAGTCAACGCTGGTTCCCTTTGGTTCGAGCACTTCATTCATCTTCCGCACATAAGCCTTTAGATCCATGGCCGCACGGACCGCTCGCGAGGCTGCGTTATCGCCTCGGAAGAAAGCAAGCGCGCCGTCGCCGTTGAAGCTACGGAAGTGCCCTTGGCGGTTCTCGATGCAGTAGATGACCGCTTGGAGGAAGCCCTTGTGGGCCTTCGCGCTCACAAACTCGGTCGTGTCCTGCATGATCTTTCGAGAGCTGCGCATGTCGACGTAGAAGACGACCGCGAACTTCATCGTCTTGATGCTGTTGCCAAAGGTCAGGTCCGCTTTCTTCGGCACGCCGTGGGCTTCCTGACGGTTGTAGGTCTCGGTCAGGTAGCCCTTAATCGCTTCCCAGTTGGTCTCGTGGCTCATGGCGCTCCCCGTGGAGGGTGTCAGAGCACGAGGATCACGATGAGGAACGAACCCACAATTTGCGCACTCTGCGTACTCCACTGGGGCCTTAGTGCCAGCGCATCAAACGGCGCAGCCGGGCGCGCAAACTCCTATCCTCTCCACCTGACCTTTTTCCATCCGCCGGGTCGCCAAGGTCGGGACCCTTCGCCTTGGTCGCCGCCTCCGCCGCCAGGAAGGCGTCACCCGCCTCGTCGCTCAACCTCAGCATCGTTGCCGCGACGAAACCGGCGCTGGCTCCCCGTCTCGAATTCAAAGTCGCAACCGTGATCGCGGTCAATGAGACGCAGACGGAGTGGCCGGCGTTGGCCAAACCGAAGACGCTCGGCCCGCCCAGAAGGGCATCGCTTTGGGGATGCCCATCTGGAATCAGTTGAATCCCCTTCGGGTTGGCGTGAACCTGGTGGCTCGCCAAGCGGTAGTGGCTTCGCAGATGGTCGAGCCCGACATCCTCCTCGATCGCCGCGAACCCGCGCTTGCCCTTCAGATCCGGGTTCTCAGAGAGCGCCTGCGCCGCCCAGCCGTATTGACCTGCGAAGGTTTTGCCGAACTCGTCCAGCAAAGCGTCATACCGTTCCTTTGCCTCGCGCAGTTCCTGCTCGCTTGGCGGCTCATAGTCGGGCAGGCGCTCGACTCTTTGGGCGAACTCGTTGATCGCCCGCCAAGACTCGATCCCTTCATGCATCAGGTAGCGTCGCGCCACCTCTTCGCCGTGGTTCGCGATGAAATAGGCGACTACCACCACCTCGTGCAGAGCTCGCCAGCGAGCATGGGCGCCCTGCCCGTAACCGGCCTTCAGAAGCACCGCCACCTCTTCGGCGATTCGGCAGGCCCTGATCTGTAGGCGGCTGAGTACGTAGAAGACGAGGTCCTGCTCCGCCTCGGCTTCCTCGGCATAGGACTCGAGGAAGTCGACCCCGGTCTCGAAGGCGATCACGATTGCGACCTCCAAGAGGTCGAAGGCTTCGCCCCAATACTCGTCGATCACCTGCGAGTAGCGCTCGAGATTGGCGCGGCGTTCGCGCAGCATTTTTGGGGCGGCGCGTTTCAGCTCAGCCGCCATCACCTCCGCGCTCTCGTCGATGATCTCCGGCATCGCCCGCGCCAAGGGGTTGTCGTCTTTGTCGAGCAGCTCCGCGGCACGCTCGGGTCCCACCTTCTCGACGAAGGTCTCGACCGCCTGCTTAATCAGGGCGAGGTAGAAGTCATCCGATCCCATCGTCGCGAGAATAGGGCGGTGGCCACGCAGCCGCGGACGGGGCCGAGCGGGGGCCGCTGGAACTCATAGGGTCGCGAAACTGACTCGCCGACAGGAGCGCCTCATCTGCAGGTATGAGCATTTAGGCCAAGCTGTCCTCGCCCGCACTCCCCCACTCGCCTAGCTCGCCTTTGCCGGGTCCGTCGTCGGGCGTGATCTTCCTCACTGGCTCGATGCCGACGGCTTGGAAGGCGTAGCGCCGGAACACCCGCAGATTCTCGTAGAAGACGGACCGCTGCTTTTCGACCTCGGTCCGCTGGCCTCGAACCCAATCCCTCCACGCTTCCGTCCGATGGGCGGGCTCTGGCACGTCTTCATCGCGCAACTGGACGCACGCGCGGAAGGCGGCGAGCGCGTTCTTGGCAAGGGAATCGAGGGCCCCCCAAGGCAAATCGGTTTCGAGCCGGAGTCGAACCCGGTCGGCTCGGAGTTCAAGGTCGCGCCCCGTGGTTTCCAGTTCGGTGAGCACCCGCGTTCCTGCGTCGGTGTGAAAGTAGGACTCGGGCTGAGCTCGAAGACCGGCCCTGATCTCGTCGAGTACGTAGCTGACCCTGTGAATGTCGATCACCGCCTCATCGAAGATCTTTGCGACGGCATCGCGGTCGGCGAGCTTCTTCTGTGGTCGAACCGCCGGTTCGCCAGCTTCCAGGTAACCCTGTTGCCGACGAGGCCGACCGCCACGGCGCCGAGCGCTATCCAGTTACCGGGTTCCACCGCGAACCACTCTAGAAGTGGCTACTGACGGCGACCACCGACCCCGGCCCATTCCAGGGCAGGTCGGCTGGCGCGGTCCGCAGCGACCCTGAAAAAGCGCCGCGTCGAGAAGGACGCCGCTCGATATCACCAGGCCTCATAGCCACCGCAACCGCCTTACGGAGATGAGCGGGCTTCGTCTGTGACTGCCTCCACAGGCGTCCTTGTCTTTGGGTACCCATGCTGGTACCCACGAATCCAGGATCACTGGGCGGGACGAGGGGTTGATCCCCTCTCCAATGGGGCACGCGAGACGGGAGCGACGGGACTCGAACCCGCGACCTCCGGCGTGACAGGCCGGCGCTCTAACCAACTGAGCTACGCCCCCGAGGGAACTCGGATGGGCCGGCGATGCGGCCCGGGAGGCAAATCTAGCGGTTGGCGGGGGGCGGCGGGCCTTGGGGACGGCCCTGGTGGCTCTGGAGGGTTTCGATCGTCGTGCGGGCGATCAGGGCGCAGGAGCCGAAGAGGAGGAAGAGGAAGCCCCAGCCGGGGGAGCCCATCAGCGCGGTCAGGGCAGCGATGCCCATCGCGACGTAGAAGAGGGTGATCAGGCCGTCGAGGAATTTGTCGTCGAAGCGCATTGCAGGAGATGGTTCGCGCTGCGGCGCCCTTCCCCTGCTTCGCCGCTCAAGCCGCTGCGGGCTGCGCGATCTCCGGGACCGCGAAGGGGGCTTTGTCGGCGGCGACCTCCTCCAGCAGCTCCCGCAGCCCGGCGATCCGCTCGACGCCGTATTGCTGGGCCCAGCGCTTCTCGACCTTGGCGAAGAGGCGGCGGCCGTGGAGCTGGGCAGCTTCGCCTTTCTCGGTCAGGCAGATCAGCTTCGCCCGCCGGTCCTCCGGGTGGGGGATGCGCTTGACGTAGTCGCGGGCGACGAGGTCGTCGACGATCTCCCCCACCGACTGCTTGGTCATGTTCGCCCGCTCGGCGATCTCGGTCAGGCGCAGCCCCTCCTCCGGCACGTAGCGGAAGACGCAGCCGTGGGTGGGCCGGATGTCGCCGAACTCGGACTGTTCGAGCTCGGCGCGGAACTCGCCGAAGAACGCCTCGGAGACGATGTCGAGCAGCCCCGGGAGGGGGATGCCGAGGGGGGAATTTTTAGATCCTGGTGACATTTCGTCAGGGAGCCTGATAAGGTCGCCTTTCCGTCAGGGCACCTTACAAGGTTTCCTTACAAATTCTACATCATGACCAGGAGAACTCAGATGAACTCGATACCGGCGGCGGCGACCCCCGCAGGGGCCGCCAGCCGCAAGTGGTGGACGCTTGGCGCGGTCTGCGTCGCCACCTTCATGCTCTTGCTCGACATCACCGTGGTGAACACGGCGCTGCCGGCGATCCAGTCGGACCTCGGCGGCAGCTTCACCGACCTGCAGTGGGTGATCGACGCCTACGCCCTCTCGCTGGCGGCGCTGGTGCTGACCGCCGGCTCGCTCGCCGACCGGCTCGGCCGCCGCCGCGTCTTCGCCGTCGGCCTCGGCGTCTTCGCCGTCGCCTCGCTGCTCTGCGCGCTGGCGCCCGACCCGACCTTCCTCAACCTCGCCCGCGGCCTGCAGGGCGTCGGCGGCGCGATCATGTTCGCCGTCTCCCTGGCGCTGGTAGCCCAGGAGTTCCCCAGCGGGGCCGAACGCGGGATGGCGATGGGGATCTACGGCGGCACGATCGGTATGGCGGTGGCGATCGGGCCGCTGGTCGGCGGCCTGCTCACCGACGGCTTCGGCTGGGAGTCGGTCTTCCTGATCAACGTCCCGATCGGGGTGGCGGCAATCGCGGTGACCTACTGGAAGCTGCGCGAGTCGCGCGACCCGAACGCGACCCGGATCGACTGGGGTGGCCTCGTCACCTTCTCGGTCGGGCTCTTCCTGCTGGTGCTGGCGCTGGTCCGCGGCAACGCCGAGGGCTGGGGCAGCCCGACGATCGTCGGCCTCTTCGGCGCCGCCGCGGTGCTGCTGGTGGCCTTCCTGGCGATCGAGCGCCGGGTCGCCGAGCCGATGCTGCCGCTCGGCTTCTTCCGCCGCCGCGCCTTCACCGGCGTCCAGCTCGCCGCCTTCGCGGTCTCGGGCTCGATGTTCGCGCTGTTCCTCTACCTGACGCTGTACCTGCAGAGCTTCCTCGGCCACTCGCCGGTCGAAGCGGGCCTGCGCTACCTGCCGATCACGATCGCCTCGTTCATCGTCGCGCCGATGGCCGGGATGGCGCTGGCGAAGATCAAGGCCCGCTACCTGATGGGCGCCGGCCTGGCCCTGACCGGGCTTGGGCTGCTGCTGATGTCGGGGCTGGAGATGAGCTCGGAGTGGACCGCGCTGCTGCTCGGGTTCCTGCTCGCCGGGATCGGCGTCGGCCTGCTCAACCCGGTGATCGCCGACGTCGCCCTCAGCGTCGTCCCCAAAGAGCAGTCCGGGATGGCGGCCGGGATCAACGACACCTTCCGCCAGGTCGGGATCGCGGTCGGCATCGCCGCCTGGGGCGCGATCTTCCTCGGGGCGGGCGCGTCGAAGACGGAGTCGGTGGCCAACGGCACGCTCAACGGCGAGCAGTCGAGGGAGCTCGTCGAGGCGACCTCCTCGGGGGCGCTGCCGCAGGCGGTCTCCGGGCTGCCCGAGGGCGCTCAGGCCGCAGCGAGGAACGCGGCGGAACAAGGGTTCCTCCACGGCCTCAACGAGATCCTCCTGCTCGGCGCGCTGCTCTCCTTCGCCGGTGCGGTGCTGGCGCTGTGGCTGGTGCGCGAGTCGGACATCGAGCGCGAGACGCTGGAGGGCACCGCGTTCGAGGTCGAGCCGGAGCCGGAGCCCGCTCGGGCGTAGGCGGTAAGGGGGGTCGGGTGGGCCCTCTCCAGACACCTCTCGCTATGGCTCGAGGTTGAGTGTCT
>DATIMV010000035.1:0-21665 GCA_035474955.1 Solirubrobacterales bacterium | reverse complement strand
ACCCCGGGTGCGCTGCTGCGCTTCTGGCGCACCGGACAGCTGCGGACGCCGCTGTCGCGGGTGCTGCTGCTCGGCACGCTGCCCGGTGTCGTGCTCGGCGCCGTGCTGCGGGTGACGGTGCTCGACGAGCCGCAGACCATTCTCGTGGTCGTCGGGTGCGTGCTCGTCCCGCTCGGGTCGTGGCTCGTGCTCCGGCGGGGGCGGTCGCGACCCGCCGCCGAGGACCGGCCGCTCCCCCGCTGGGTGGTCCCGGTGGCGCTGGCGGTCGGGGTGGTCGGCGGCGTCTACGGCATCGGCGGCGGCTCGATCCTCGCGCCGATCCTGGTCGGCTTCGGCTTCTCGGTCCTCGAGGTCGCTCCCGCCGCCCTGGCCGCGACCTTCCTCACCTCCGTCGCGGGGGTGCTGACGTATCTGCTGCTCAGCCTCGAGGCGGGGGGAGACATCGCCCCGGAGTGGGGGTTGGGCCTGGGGATGGGTCTGGGCGGTCTGGCCGGCGCCTACGTCGGTGCCCGCTTGCAGACCCGGCTGCCGGAGAGGCTGCTGAGGCGAGCCCTCGGCGTCCTCGCCCTCGCCCTGGGGCTGCGATACGCGCTGGCCGTATTCCTATGATGTGGCGAGTTGGGGCGGGGCGTCACCCGGCAAGAAGACGCCCCACCCCGTCGCCCCTTCAAACGGCTGCAGGTAGACCTGCGTCGCCGCCGTCCTGGGACCCAGGGGGAGTCGAGGCCCCCTGGGAGTTGGACGGTGACGCACCGTTGAAGCTTTTTGCCTGGATCGGGCGCAGATAGGCGATCTGCCCCTCGCGCAGCTCGAGCCGTTGCAGCTCGTTGCGGGTCAGCTGCGCCCAGATCTCGGTCCCGTCCCCGAGGGTGAGCTCGACCCGGACCTCGAAGCCGAGGGTGACGATCCGCTGCACCATGCCCTCCTGGGTGCGCTCGTCGGGGTCGTGCACGATCTCCATGTCGTGCGGGCGGACGAAGTCGTCGCCGAGCCGGTTGACCTCGCCGACGAAGCTCATCACGAACTCGTTGGCCGGGTGCTCGTAGAGCTCGTCGGCGGTGCCCGACTGCTCGACCCGTCCCTCGTTCATCACCACCAGCTGGCCGGCGACGTCCATCGCCTCCTCCTGGTCGTGGGTGACGAAGATCGTCGTCACGTGCATCTCCTCGTGGAGGCGCCGCAGCCAGGTCCGCAGGTCCTTGCGGACCTTGGCGTCGAGCGCCCCGAACGGCTCGTCGAGGAGCAGCACTTTGGGCTCGACCGCGAGCGCCCGCGCCAGCGCCATCCGCTGCCGCTGCCCGCCGGAGAGCTGGGAGGGGAAGCGGCCGGCGAGGCCGTCGAGCTGGACCAGCTGCAGCAGCTCGTGGACGCGCTTCGAGGTCTCGGGCTTCTTCCACTTGCGGATCTTCAGCCCGAAGGCGACGTTGTCGTACACCGTCATGTGCTTGAAGGCGGCGTAGTGCTGGAAGACGAAGCCGACACCGCGGCTCTGCGCCGGTTTGTGGGTGGCGTCCTCGCCGTTGATCACTACCTGTCCCGAATCCAGGTCCTCGAGGCCGGCGATCGCCCTCAGCAGGGTCGACTTGCCCGAGCCGCTGGGCCCGAGCAGGGCGGTAAGGGACCCGTCCGGGACCTCGATCGACACGTCATTGAGGGCCTGAAAGTCACCGAAGCTCTTGTTTGCTCCCTCGACTGAGATTCCCATCAGGCGTCCTCCTTTCGTTTCAGTAGGTTCATTGCAAAGAGGGTGATCAGCGCCAGCAGCGCCAGCACCAGGGAGGCGCCGTAGGCGCCGGTTTGGTTGAAGTTCTGGTACTGCTTCTCGACGAAGAGCGGCAGGGTCTGGGTCTGGCCGCTGATCGAGCCGGAGACGATCGTCACCGCGCCGAACTCGCCGAGCACCCGGGCGGTGGTGAGGACGACGCCGTAGGCGACTCCCCAGCGGATCGACGGCAGGGTGACTTTCCAGAACGTCTGCCAGCCGTTGGCGCCGAGGGTCGAGGCCGCCTGCTCCTGGTCGGTGCCGATCTCCTGCAGCACCGGCACCGTCTCGCGGACCACGAACGGCAGCGAGACGAAGATGCTGGCCAGGACCATCCCCGGCACCGAGAAGAGGATCTTGATCCCTTCTTCGCCGAGGAAGGCGAACCAGCCGTTGGTCCCGTAGAGGAGGTAGAGCGAGAGGCCGATGACGACGGGGGAGACCGCGAACGGGAGGTTGATGATGCCGTCGATCAGCGGGTTCAGCTTCGACTTGTGGCGGACCAGCAGCAGCGCGCAGCCGATGCCGAAGATCGTGTTCAGCGGCACCGAGATCACGACCATCAGCACGCTCAGTTTCAGCGCGTGCAGGCCGTCGGGCGTGGTGATCGCGTCGATCGGCGGGCCGATCCCGTCCTCGAAGGTCTTCCAGAAGATCATCACCAGCGGGATCAGCAACAGCAGCGTCAGGTAGCCGAGGCCGAGCACCCGCAGGCCCCAGCGGCTGGGAAGGCTGGCGCTCATCAGGCACCACCCCCGGAGACGTCCTTGTTCTCGACCGTGACGATGAAGTCGGTCGAGCCGCGGTCGTGCCGGATCGCCCAGCGCTGGATCAGCGAGACGCAGGCGAGCAGCAGCAGGGAGGCGACAAGGAGGACGAGAGAGACGGCGGAGGCCCCATCCAGGTTGTCGGACTCGACCTGGTTGCGGATGAAGACCGAGGAGACGAGGGTGTCCGGATTGCCGCCTGCGAAGAGGAGGACCGAACCGAACTCGCCGAGGGCGCGGGCGAAGGCCAGCGCGATCCCGGCGGCGAGGCCGGGGAGGAGGTTGGGGAAGATGATGCGGCGGAAGATGGTGAAGTTGCCCGCCCCCAGCGAGGCCGCCGCGGCCTCCATCTCGCGGTCCATCTCCAGCAGCAGCGGCTGCACGGCGCGGACGACGAAGGGCAGGGTGACGAAGCAGAGGGCGACGACGACGGCGGCACGGGTGAAGGCCAGATCGATCCCGAGCGGGCTGTCGGCGCCGTAGAGCGTCAGCAGGGTGAGGCTGGCGACGATCGTCGGCAGCGCGAAGGGCAGGTCGATCACCGCGTTGACGATGCTCTTGCCCGGGAAGTTGTCGCGGACCAGGAGCCAGGCGAGGATCGTGCCGAAGACGCCGTTGATGGCGACGACGATCAGCGAGCAGACGACCGTCAGTTTCAGGGACTTCACCGCCAGCGGTGAGGTGACCTGGTCCCAGAAGGTGCCGACTCCGCCGGAGAAGGCTTCGCTGGCGACGGCCGCCAGCGGCAGCAGCACGATGATGCTCAGGTAGAGCATCACCATGCCGCCGCCGATGCCGGTGCCGAGACCGGGCAGGCGCAGGCCTGCCCGGTGCTCGGTCGGTGCGGGGAGGTTTGCCGGGTGCGCCTCCATCAGCCGCTCGTCGAGACTCCGAGTTCTTTCTCGATCTCGGCTACGGAGCCGGTTTCGTCGTCGAAGAACTCATCGTTGACTTTGCCCCAGCCGCCGAACTGGTCGATCGTGAACAGGTCCGCGGGAGTCGGGAACTGTTTCTCGTCGACCAGTTTCGGGTTGACCGGGCGGTAACCGTTCTCGGCCCAGATCTGCTGCCCCTCGTCCGACCAGATGAAGTCCAGGAAGTCCTGGGCGGCCGGCTCCGGCGCGGATTTGGTGACCGCGATCGGGGTTTCGATCTGGATCGTCGAGGGCGGGATCACGTACTCGATCTCTTCGCCCTCCTCTTCGGCTTTGATCGCCTCGTTCTCGTAACCGAGGAGAACGTCGCCCTGGCCCTGGGTGAAGGCCGAGAGCGCGTCGCGGGCGCTGCCCGGCTGAGCGACGGCCTTTTCGAGCAGGGTCTTGACCGCGGCCAGCGCCTCGTCCTCCGATTTGCCGGCGTTGATCTGGGAGCCGTAGACGGCCATGATGTTCCAGCGCGCCGCGCCGGAGCTGAACGGGTTCGGGGTGATCACGTCGACGTCTTTGCTGAGGACGTCGTCGAAGGATTTGATCCCCTCCGGGTTGCCCTCACGGACCGTGATCACGACCACCGAGTTCTGGGCGATCCCGTTGTAGGGCTGTTTGTTCCAGTCTTTGGCGACGAGTTCGCCTTCCTCGACCAGACGTTCCATGTCGCCGCCCTGGGCGAAGTGGACAACAGATGCGGGCTGACCCGCGACGACGGCACGGCTCTGATCGCCGGAGGCGCCGAACGAGTTGCTGAAGCTGACGCCGCTGCCTTTATCGCTTTCCTCGAAGGCGGGCTCGAGGTCTTCGGTGTAGACGGCTTCCGGGGTGGAGTAGCCGACTACCGCGAGCTCACCGCCCCCGGAGGAGTCGGAGCCAGAACCGGTGGTGTCATCACCACCGCCACAGCCGGCGGCGAAGACCGCGAGCAGCAGCACGAGAAGAGCGGCGGGGAGGCCGACCTTCACGCTGCGCCGCCGGGTAGTGCGAGCGTTCCGCATCTATTTAGTTCCTTCCTAAGTTGAGTGACTTACTTTCTTGAGCAACTTACTGCTCAATGAGGGCGGCACCGTAGCACAAAGTCGATCAGGAAAGTAGGGAATCCTGATCTGAATTCTGGGATTTCAGGTCAACAATCCCTTCCTTTCGGGGTGTGGTTGAGCTTTGGCCTCCTATAGCGCCCCAAAGCTCAACCACACCCGCATAGACTGCGCGCATGTCAGTCGACGCCGTCCGCACGCCGGACGAGCTCCTGGAAGGACTGCCGGACTACCCGTTCGAGTCCGTCTACCGGGAGGTCGACGGGCTGCGGCTGGCGCACCTCGACGAGGGGGAGGGGGAGCCGGTCGTCTTCTTCCACGGCGAGCCGACCTGGTCGTTCCTCTGGCGCAAGGTGATCCCGCCGGTGCGGGATGCCGGCTACCGCTGCATCGCTCCCGACTACGCCGGCTTCGGCCGCTCCGACAAGCCCACCGACGTCGGCTGGTACACCTACGACCGCCACGTCGAGCTGATGGCGGCGCTGCTGGAGGAACTCGACCTTCGCAACGCGACCGCCGTCGTCCACGACTGGGGCGGTCCGATCGGTCTGCGGCTCGCGGTCGAGCACCCGGACCGGATCTCCCGCCTGGTGATCATGGAGACCGGCCCCTTCACCGGCCACCAGAAGATGAGCGACGCCTGGCTCGCCTTCCGCGAGTTCGTCCGCAACAGCGACGAGGTCCCGGTCGGGATGCTGGTCCGCGGCGCCTGCAAGAACGATCCGGGCGACGAGGTGATCGCCGCCTACGAGGCCCCTTATATAGACGGGCCCTCGAAGGCCGGCACCCGCGCCTTCCCCCTGATCCTTCCCACCGAGCCCGACGCTCCCGGCGCCGCCGAGGGCAAAGCCGTCGCCGACGCCCTCCGCGACGACGACCGGCCGGCCTTGGTCCTCTGGGCCGACTCGGACCCGGTCCTGCCCTTCTCAGTCGGAGAACGAGTCTCCAGTCAGCTCAACTTCCCGCCGCCTCGCCCGATCGAGAACGCGGGCCATTTCCTCCAGGAGGACGCTGGCCCCGAGATCGGAGCCATCATCGCGGACTGGCTGCGTTCGACCGGTTGATCAGATCGATCATCTGATCGTGGGAGTAGTCCTGGAGTAGCCGGGCTCGGCGAGGTGGGTCGTCGCCTTCCAGCCAAGTGACGGTGCCGGGCCAATAAGAGTTGGGCGGGTCCCCTGGCTGATGAAAAGCCGAGGCGAAGACCCAGCTGCCGGTGTTGTGGAGGCGGCCGCCGCGGGGGAGGGGCCACTCCGCTTCGCTCGGCAGGGGGCCGCCGCGGTGGGTGTGGCCGGTGATCACGTGGACGTCGTCGACCCCGAGCCGCACCGCCAGCTCGATCGCCGCCTCGACGCCGCCGCGGAAGATCGCCGGCGGCCTCACGTCGGGGTCGAAGTCGGCGCGGAGCAGGCCGTTGATGGCGCGGACCGTCGCCGGCCAGCCGGCGCGGGCGGCTCGGGCCTTGACGCTCGGCCGCGCGAGTTCCCCCGCCAGAACCTCCCAGGCGTGCTCGAACGGCCCGTTGCGGCGACGCTTGATCGGCATCACCTGGGCGAGGCCGTAGGCGAACCCGTAGAGGGGGCGGAGCACCCGCTCGTAGTCGTTCGGCGTGGCTCGGTTCGGCGGTGGCTTGGAGAGCCGCACCATCGTCGCCGCGGCAAGGCACTCGGCTCGCGGCAGCCGCAGGTGAACGTCCATGTAGTGGCCGTGGGTGGCGTAGACGTCGTCGCGCAGCCAGACGCCGGGGTAGGCGAGCTTCAGGCGCGCGGCCCCGAGCCACTCGTCGACCAGGACGGCGGGGCCGGTGGGGACGTGGCGGTGCTCGAGGCCGAGGGTGGGGTCGCCGGCGATCGAGAGCTCGTCGAGCAGCGGCTCGGCGAGGCGGTGGTCGTGGTTGCCGGGCACCAGCGTCACCTCCGCCTCGCCCAGCGCCTCACCCAGCTCCGTGAAGAAGGGCCTGGCGCGAGCCAGCGAGGGACCGAGGGGCAGGTTGCGCAGCTCGATCACGTCGCCGAGGAGGACGACGCGGTCGGCTCCGGCGATCTCCTCGAGCAGGGCGCGCCGCACCTCGGGGTCGCGGAGCACGTCCTCGTCGCTGGCGACGCCGAGGTGGAGGTCGGAGATGATCGCCGTCCGCATCCGCGCGAGTATGACGTTTGGCTGGACAGCCAGGGTGGGTACGATTCCCGGATGCACGCCTTCAGCGACGAGCGGCTGGCGCCGGCCAACGGCATCGAGCTCTGCTACCAGGAGATGGGCGACCCGGACGGGGAGCCGCTGCTGCTGGTGATGGGGCTGGCGACGCAGATGATCGCCTGGGACGAGGAGTTCTGCGGGATGCTGGCCGAGCGCGGCTTCCGGGTCGTCCGCTTCGACAACCGCGACATCGGCCGCTCGACCAAGATCTCCGGCGGCGTGCCGGGCATGCTCGGGATGACGATCGGGCGCGGCACCCCTACCTATCGCCTCCGAGACATGGCCGCCGACGCCGTGGGGCTGATGGACCACCTCGGGATCGACTCCGCCCACGTGGTCGGCGCCTCGATGGGCGGGATGATCGCCCAGTGCCTCGCGATCGGGCACCCGCAGCGGGTTCGCTCGCTCGTCTCGATCATGTCGACGACCGGCAGCCGCCGCGTCGGCCACCCCAGCTACCGCACCTTCGGCCTTCTGCTCGGCAAGCGGCCGCGCGAACGCGAGGCGGCGATCGAGCGCGCGGTGAACACCTTCAAAGTGATCGGCTCCCCCGGCTACCCCTTCGAAGAGGAGCGGATCCGCGATCTCGCCAACCGCTCCTTCGATCGCGGCCACAGCGAGGCCGGGATCGCCCGCCAGCTGCACGCGATCACCGCCTCCGGCGACCGCACCGCCCGCCTGCGCGAGCTCGACCTCCCCGCCGCCGTCATCCACGGCAAGAACGACATCCTCGTCAACCCCTCCGGCGGCCGCGCCACCGCCAAGGCGATCCCGGGCGCCCGCCTGAAGATGATCGACGGCATGGGGCACGACATGCCCCGCAAGCTCTACCCGACCTTCGTCGAGGAGATCGCCGCCAACGCGGCGCGGGCTCCAAAGCGGGAGTCGGTCGCCCAACCGGCCTGAACGGCGAATCTGTCTCAGTCCCCGTATATGGGGGTCGGAGACAGACTCGTGATGCGGCTGAGAGGAGTCGAACCTCCACGGGCTCTCGCCCACACGGACCTGAACCGTGCGCGTCTACCAGTTCCGCCACAGCCGCGCGGAGCAGGCAATTTACCGGTTGCCCGCCTCGCGCCTATTCCCGGCTCTGGGATTGCACCCTGTGACCGACGTCTCGCACCCCCACCGCCCGGCTCGCTAAAATGCTCGTTCCTCGCCGCTATCGTCTAGGGGACTAGGACGCCGGATTCTCAGTCCGGAAACCGGGGTTCGAATCCCCGTAGCGGTATTTCCTCTTCGGGCTGGGTCGGTGTCACGACTTCTACCGCCTGCGTGTGAACTGTACGTGGGCGATCCCCGTGAAGTCCCCCCGAGTGCTGGCACGATTCCTCTTGTCAGCAAAGAGCAGATCCGGCGCTATCGCGAGGACGCCACGATCTACGCGGAGCATCGCGAAAAGGGGACGCATCCCTACACGTTGGGCGAGATCGACGCCAGGATCACCGCTTGCGCGGCGGACTTGGCGGCGGCGAAAGGGGAGGGGCCCGTCAGCCCCCCGATCCTGCGCGAATTGGTTTCGCTCTTCTGGCACCGCCTCTTCCGCGATCCTCCCCTCGATGCCGAGCGGCGGGCAGGCTTCGAAGCCGACCTGAGCAAAACCAACACCGACGCGAACGTCGCCAGGGAGAAAGCCACCCGCGCCGAACGGCGACGCCGCGACCTCGAGGCGGAGGCCAAGCTTGCGGGAGCTCCGCTCACCGGCACCATCTTTACCCAGCCCTGGACGATCCTGTTCTGCCTCATCCCGGGTGCGGTGATCGAGGTTCTGGGCTCAGCGCCGTCGCTGGAGATTGCCTTCGACATCTCGACCCTGTGGTCGACCGTCTTTGCCGTGGCGATATCGGCGATTCTGATCCTTGCTGCCGACCAGCTCGGCAACGCCCTTGGCGGCGCTGCCGAGGGTTCTCGCCGCCGCACGGCGCTGTTCGCCGGTCTGCTGGTCGCGGTGGCGGTAATCGCCGGCGCCTGGGCGATCAGGGACCTCGCCGACAGCCGCACCAACAACCTGGCACGCGAGCAGCAGCTGGAAGCGATCGAAAGCGCCGGCGGCGATACGAGCGGCGGCTTCGGCGGTTTCGACGAACTGTCGGGCCCTCGCAACAACGCCGAAGAAGAAGCAAAACGGGAAGCAGAAGCGGAAGAGGTGACGGCCGAAGCGGCTAGGCGCCAGGCGGCGATCGAAGAGCTCCCCGGCCCCAATTTCACCTTCTTCATCCCGCTCTCGTTCCTGATCCTCTCGACCGCGACGCTGGTCGCCTTTCGGATTGAGGCCGCGAGGGAGTGGAACGAGCGAACCCAGGGCATCGAAGACGCCCGCATGGCGGCGGCGGAGAGCCGCAAACGCGAAGCGGATGCGCGTCAGGCGGCCAACGAGGCCGCCCTGCCGGACGATCAGATCTTCCAGGAAGCGTCCGCTTATGTGGAGCGTGAACACGGCGTCATGACCGGGTGGATGGAGCGCTTCCGCGCCGAGTACCAGCGTTACTGCGCGGTGGAGAAAACCGATCCTCGCTCGATCGTCGTCCCCCGCTTGCCCGCCCCGGAGGAGGCTCTCACCCGCCTGCTGTTTCCTCGCGGGGGGCCGCCGGCCGGGTCGTCGAATGGATTCGGAGGCGCGGAGGATGGCCCGACCCGCGGCGAGGCGCCGCCTCAGGACAAGCCTTCGGGCGGGCCCGGCGCCGGCGCGGCCGGCGGCGGGCCGGCGCCCGCGGGCGGAGCGACCGCTGCCGGCGAGCAGCAGGCGGCCGGGGACGGCGCCGGGCGGCGGCGCGAGCCACCTCCGCGGACGTCGCGGCGACCGCGGCGCCGTAGCGAGGACAAAAGACCGACCGGCTGGGGATCCACCGGCCGAAGCGATCGATAGAGCAACGGAAAGGACCGCCTGTGTACGAATCGGAAGGGCTAAAGCAGCAACGGCGCAGACGTCAGATCATCACCGCGGGCGTGCTCGCCCTGGTTCTGGCGGCGGCGGTTGCCGCCATGGTCTTCGCCGCCGGCGGGTCCGACAGCAAGGCATCCGGCTGCGTGATCGCCGACGTCTCCGAATCGACCAGCGAAGCGCGGTCCCGCTACGCGGCGGCCTTCGGAGAGTTCGCCAGCGGGATCGGCAACGAAGGCTCCGGGGAGCTCTGCCTGGTGGTGGCCGCCGCCAAGCCTTTGACCGAGGGGACGCCGATCTCCGCCTACGTGGGGCCGGACCCCGAGCACGTCGACAAACCGCAGGCGAAGGGAGACGTCGAACAGCGCGTTCAGACCGCCACTTCGCAGCTCTCGCAGCTGCTCGCCGAACCCAGCGTCGACCAGAAAGGCTCGGCCCTGGTCGAGGCTGCGACGGTGACCGCTGACGTGCTGGAACCCGGCGACCGGCTGCTGATCCTCTCCGACGGCTTCCAGTGGAGCCCCACCGCTGGCCACCTGCAGGAAATGGATCTCGACCCGGTCGCGATCGAAGACCTGATTCGCAAGCTCGACGGCATCGGGTTGGTACCCGACCTCGAGGGAGTGGAAATTGAATTTCCCTTCATGCTCCTTCATCCCGGTGGCCTTCCCAACGGTGAAGAAACGGCCCTGGGTATAAAGAGCTTCTGGAAGGCGTGGGTGGAGGAGACCGGCGCCGAAATGGTGCTTCCCGGACAGGCCTGACCCACTATTGGTGGAAAAGACCACTTGATATTCCTTTAACAGACAGGTCCCCTTTACATACTGACGGTTATCCGTAGTAGTACTTCCCCTTTATTTTCCACGAACGCAGGGGGGCGAAGTAGATGAAGGGGAGAAGCAGGATCGCTCGCGCGAAGGCGGAACTCGCTGCGATCTGCCGGCGAGAAGCGCGTTCGGGCTGGCCTGCCTGGGATCGCTGGCAAAATGAAGACGTCTGGCACGAAACGTTCCTGCGGCTCGCGCAGAGAATCGATGACGGCAGGGTCACGATCGACCAGCCGCTGCGGCCGCTGGCGCGCAAAACCGCTTTCCGCCTCTTCCTCCGAGAGGGGGAACGGCAACGGCGCTTCTTCCAGCTCTCCGAGAGCCAGCTCCACCGCTTTCGCCAGAGCGAAGAGCTCCTGCCGGAGGACTATGCAGAGGTCTCCCGTCGCGCCGTGCTGCTGCGGGAGACCCTGCTGCGGCTCTGCGCCGAAGAAAAGCTCGACGAGCGCGATGTGCTCGTCCTCACCCTCCGCTACGTCGAGGGTTGGCCGGCGGCGGCAGTTGCCGAGCGGCTGGAGATAGGCGCCGCCGGGGTGAGGAAGATCTGCTCGCGACGGTTGCAGCTCCTGCGCCGCGAGATGGTGGATTCGGAGATGACGGACGCGACTGAGGCGCCGGTCTAGGTCGAGAGCGGCATCGCCCGGCCCTCGTCATCGGGAACGAACTCGATGTCGGGCCGCGGGCTCTCCTCGAGTGCCGCTCGCGCCGGTCCCTCGATCAGCTCGTAGATCAGCGGCGCCACCGAACGCCCGTCCCAAGTGCCGTCGCGGGGCAGCCTCCCGTCGAGGGACTCCGCGAAGAGCTCGGCGTCGAACCGCGGCCAGACCCCGAATTCGTCCCCCAGGTTGGCCTCGAGGTGACGGCAAGACTTGCCGACCATCGCCTTGAGGGCGCCGCGACGCAGGTAGTCGTAGCCGACCAGTGAGTCCTGGAGTCGACTCCAGAGCGCGCGGGAGCCGACCCCGTTTTCGATCCGCGGAGCCTTGAGTTTTTCCTCGAGGATCGCTTCGCTCGTGTTGAGCAGGGTTTCCGTATCGGGCAGCAGATCGCCTTCGGACGACTCGACGAGTTTCGCTGACTCGTCGAGTTTTGCCGCGCCGGCGTTGGTGGTGAGGATCATGATCGTGTTCTCGAAGGTGACGGTGCGCCCGCGCCCGTCGGTGAGGCGGCCGGCGTCGAGGATGCCGAGCAGCATCTCGACCAGGCGGGGCGGTCCGCGGTCGAACTCGTCGAGGACGATCACCGCCGCCTCCTCTCCGGTCACGCCGCTGAAGGCCCCGCCCTCGTCGTGCCCGACGTACCCGGGTGGGGCCCCGGTCAGGCGGGCGGTGTCATGGTCGCCGTGGAACTCGGCGCAGTCGATCCTGCGCACGGCGTCGCGACTGCCGACGATCGCTTCGGCGAGGATGTAGGCCGTCTCGGTCTTGCCGACGCCGGTCGGCCCGTGCAGGACCATCTTTGCCATCGGCCGCGTTAGCGTCGAGCCAGGGGGACGGTTCGCCGAGCGCCAGCGGCCGCGCTCCAGTACTCGCCGGATCGACGCCATCGCGCGCTCCTGGCCGACGATCTCTTCTTCGAGCATCGCCATGATCGAGTCGACTCCGAGCCTGTCGATCGGGGTCCTGCCGCGTTCGCGGCGGGCGGCGCGGTACAGCGACTCGGGCCGGGCCGGGGAGATCTGCACCGCGTGCGAGCGGCGGCGCAGCTGCTCGAGACCGCGCAGCGAGTAGCCGTGGGTGATGCGAGCCAGCGATTCCAGGCCCTTGTCGAGGGCGTCTTCCTCCTCGGCGCCGTAGAAATCCGGTCCGAGGAAGCGCAGCGCTGCGAGCCGCTCGGAGCGATCCGGCGCGTCGACCTCGAGTTCGACTACGCCGGGAACCGCTGCGATCTGGTCGATGACCGGGCCGCTGGGAGTGCCGAAGACGATCAGCGTGTTGCGGGGCGAGGTAGGCCCGTTGGGGTTGGGGATGCAGGCCTCGGCCATCGCCTCGATCAGGACTCCGAGCGCCTGTCTGTCCCGTTCCTGTCTGCCCTGCAGAAGCAGGGCCGCTTCCTGCAAGACCACCGCCACCGGCATCTGATCCTGGGAGAGCAGCGCCCGTACCGTTTGGGCGATGTCGTAGGGCTGGGTTGCGCCGAGGCCGGCGCCAGCGGCGGCAAGGCGCTCGGCGGCGATCATGTCTCCGACCAGCCGCTCCCGGCTGCGGTCGAGGCAGTAGACGCCGTCGGCCTGATTGGCGACGATCACTGCCTCCATGCCCGCCTCCTTCTGGAGGAGATCGCCGATCGCGCCGATCTCGTCGAAGACGCCATCGCCGGCGAGGACCTCGTCGCCGAGGTGGCCGCGGAGGATCACGTGGGCGCCTGACTGCACGTAGTCGGCGAGGGCGGGCAGATGACGGGAGGTGACGGTCATCAGGCCTCCATCTCCTCCCAGCCTTCCTCTTCTTCTTCGGCCTCTTCGGCGGCGATCGCTTCGGCTTCCGCCCGCGACCGCTCGTCAAAGCTCATCTCCGGATAGGAGGCGACGATCCCCTCGACGTAGCTGAGCTCCGCCGCGCAGCCAGCCTTGGCTCCTTCCGCCGCCGCCTGCGAGGCGATGTTGCTGTCGGCGGTGTGCCAGGCGATCGTCTCGGTCGCGCCGTCGGCGGCCGCGGGATCGGCGGTCATTGTCACCCTGATCCGGACCTCGTCGGGGAAGCCGACGATTGCCGAGGAGGAGCCATCGGCCCTCCACTCGACCTCGCCGAGGACCTCGCCGCCGTTGGCCGCGACCACCTCCTCGAGCAGTACCTCGCGCCGCAGGCGCTCTTCCCCGTTGCGCTCGGCCCGCTCTTCGAGCTGCTCGATCCGCGCCGCCGTCTTCTCACCGCTGCCCCGTTCGATCGCTTCGCGGACCTGGCTCAGTTCGCGCTCGGGGACGAGACCCGCAACAGCGTCGCAGCGTCCCGCCAGCTCGCCGAGCCGTTCGGCGCCGCCGATCCCGCGTTCGGCGAACTCGGCCCTGCGCTCGGCGACCCGGCTCCGGCGCAGCCCCGCCCGCTGCGCCAGAAGCTCCTGGCTGCGAGCGTGGAAGGCTTCCTTCGTCGCCTGGCCGACCGGGACCCTGGTGGCGATGCTGCTGGCGCTCATGCCTGTCTCCCGGTTCCGGCGAGCCGGCGGGCGAAACCGGATACAGGCGGCACCCCGACCCATTCCACGTTCTGCTCCCGGTCGAAACTCAGCTCAATGCCCGCGCTGCCGTCCTCCATTTCCCGCAGCTCCCCGCGGTGGCGATCGGTCAAGGAGTGAATCCGCTGGTTGCTCGATCCACGCCAACGCAGCGGCGCGTGCAGGCGTTCCACGTAGGGACCGTCGACGAGCAGGTCAAGGCGGTCGAGGAGTTCGACCTGGGCGGGACTGCCCTTGGCCCGTAGCCACTCGATCCGATAGCCGGAGTACGCCATCGTTGACAGCTCCGGCCGCTCGGCCCGCAGCGCTTCGATGACCGTCGCCAGTGCTCCCGCCTGGAGAAACGGCTCACCGCCGGTGAAAGTGACGCCGGCGATCCCGCCGATCGCGTTCAGTCTGCTGGCGAGGTCGGCGACCGGAATGCTGCTGCCGCCGTCGCGGTCGTGGGTCTCCGGCACGGTGCAGCCTCGGCAGCGAAGTTCGCATCCCTGAACCACGACCACCGCGCGTGGCCCAGGGCCGAGAACGAGGGTGCGATCGACGATCCGCGCGACCCTGACCTTGCTGCGACGCGTAGAGCCCCAGTGCCGGGTCACTCGTCCTCCGGCGCGAGCGCTTCCAGCCAGGCGGGAATCTCGACGTGCGGTTGGCGCTGTGCAGCGAATTCGCGCCCGCCTTCCAGGCTGCCGGCGGGCAGCGCGCTGAAAGCGGCGTTTGCGTAGGCGGCGACCAGCTCCCCCGCGAAGGCGATGTCACTCAACCCCCTGCTGTAGGTGCGACGGTCGAGCAGCTCGATCGCCTCGGCGTTGAGGATCTGCTGGTCGAGCAGGCCCTGTCTTTCCCGGTCGATTTCCTGGCGGTGCTCGCGCAGCCGACGCAACCGCGTCGGTTCGGTCTCCTCGACCGGCCCGCGCGTCAGGCCGAAGATCAGCCCGGCCGCGGCCAGGGCGCCGAGAGCCACAAGCGGCAGCCCGGAGACCAGCTGAGAGAGAACCAAAACGGCGAGGGCGACGCCGCCGATCGCCGCTGCCGCATCGCGCGGCTGGACACCCCGCTTTCGCGACGGCGGGAGGCCCAGTTCGGCCTCCGGAACCCCTGCCTCGCGCAGCAGGGCCTCCGTCTGGTGCAGGCGCGTCTCCGCGACCTCGACTTTCCGTTCGACTCCCTCTCGCTTGGCTTCGAGCTCCCCGCGTTCCTCGGTATAGGTGGAGCGCAGGTCGGCCAGCGTCGATTCGGCCGTGCGCTCGGCGGTGTCGACGATCGGGAACTCACGCTCGAGCAGGCTCTCGGCGTGCCGGATGGCATCGGCTTCGGCGTTGCGACGGGTTTCCGCCAGGAGGGCGCCGCGGCTTTTGGCCGGTGCTGAAGCTTCGGCCTCGTCGCTGCCTTCTCCCCCTAAAAGGCTTCCGAAGAGGATCATCGGGGCTGCTCCTGCATCTCCCTATCCATGCGCGAGCGCCGGTGGGTGTGACGTTCAAACCGGCGGGGCGACCACTCGCTATCTGCGTAGGTCGGCTAGAGGGTGCGGGGAACGTAGGTCTCGGCAACGCCGACGATGAGCAGGGCGGCGAGGCTCAGGTAGACGGCGGCGACGATGACCTTGGTTCTCGTCGGCACCGAGTGGAAGTCGCGGCTTTCCTCTGAGTTCCGGTTCTTGAAGCGGTGGTAGAGCTCGGGGCCGCCGAGGAGGGCGACGATCAGGAGCATGAACGGGCCGAGGAAGACGACGGCGACGGCGACGGCTATGAGGATGCCGGCGATCCAGACCTTGGGGCCGAGGACGGCCATCGCCCGTCCGCCGTCGAGCGGCAGGACCGGCAGCAGGTTGATCAGATTGAGGAAGAAGCCGACGTAGGCCAGGGCCTGCCAGAGGTCGCTGCCGGTCGCGAGCCAGATGGCGAGGGGGACCAGGGTTCCGATCGTGCCGAGGATCGGGCCGGCCAGGCCGACGCGGGCCTCCGCTGCGGCGTCATCGCCCAGGGACTTGGCCGCGATCATCGCGCCGAGGAAGGGGATGAAGATCGGGGCGGAGGCCTCGACCCCCTCGCGGCGCAGCTGGATCACGTGGCCCATCTCGTGGATGAAGATGAGGAGGACGAAGCCGACGGCAAAGGGCCAGCCGAAAGCCCAGGCGTAGGCGGCGATCGAGACGAACATCGTCCCGAGCGTGGTCACCGCCTTGATCTTGGTCACCGCCAGGAGAAGGCCCTTGCCCTTGCTGGCCAGGAAGACGAGCGGGATCAGGAGCCCGCCGAGCTTCTTCAGCCGCGATTGCCGGCGCTCCTTGTCCAGCTCCTCGGCCGTCGGCGGCTGGGGTGCGGTGAGCGGCTCTGGTCTCAGCTCCATGCCTGGACGATAGGGCCTGCCGGCAGTCGGCCCGAAATCGGGCGCTGCTTGTTGTGGCGCAACGAAAAACGTTGCGCTAAGCTTTCGGCGTGCCTGTAGCCACCGCCGAGAAGATCACCGCTCTCAGCCACGACCTTGGCTCGCAGCGGCGCCTCGCCGAGCTGCTTGGCGTCAGCCCCGCTCAGGTGACGCGCTGGCGCCGCGGCGGGGGGATCGACCTGCAGAATGCGGAGCGGGTCGACCTGCTGGAGCTGGTGGTGGCGAGCCTGCTGCGGCTCTATCCGGCGGAGGCCGCGGAGCAGTGGCTGTTGGGGGTGAACCCACACCTGGGGGATCGGCGGCCGGTCGACCTGGTGCGGGCGGGGCGGGCGCAGGAGCTGCTCGGAGCTCTGTCGGCGGAGCGCGCCGGCGGCTTTGCGTGAGGCTCTGGCGGGCCCTGCCGCTCGACAGGAGCGCGAAAGCAACTGAGGCCGGCGGGCCGTTGTGGTTCCCGCGCTTGCAGCAGGGTGGCGGGCGGCACGACAACCCGGACCTCTACGGGTGCCTGTACGTAGCCGAGGAGGCCGTGTCGTGCGTGGCCGAGCTGCTGGCTCCCTTCCGGGGCACCGGCAGGCTGTTGCCCTCGATGCTGGTCCGCTACGGGAATCCCCTGGCGCTGGCGGCGATCGAGCTGGAGGACGGGATCACCGTCGTCGACCTGGACGAGCCGGCGACGTTGATGGCCACCAGCTTGCGGCCTTCAGAGGTGGCAACGCGTAAGCGCACCACCACTCAGCGGCACGCGGCTGAGATCTACGAGTCGCATTCCGAAGCGGTCGCGCTCCGCTGGTGGTCGACCCTGGAGTCGAGCTGGATCAACTGGACCCTGTTCGACCGCGCCGGCCCGTCCCTTGAGGTCGGCGATGTCGACGAGCTGACCGTCGAGCACCCGGTCGTGCTCGAGGCCGCCGACCTGCTCGGGCTGGCGTCCGCCTAACGCTCCGCGGCGCTCGTCGGGTCGTTCGGACTCGCCTGGGCCGGGTCGTTAGACCACGCACCTGGGGGCTCGGGGACCGGGCCGTCGAGGAGGGGGTCCGCGGTCGCGAGCATCCACTCGAGCAGGCGCTCGCGGAGGTCGGTCAGGGTGTCCTGGCGGTTGGGATCGGCGGAGAGGTCGTTGAGCTCGTTGGGGTCGAAGAGGAGGTCGTAGAGCTGCTCCTCTGGGACGTGCTGGTCGCCCCAGCCGGCCTCCATCAGGATCTTCTTGCTGGCGCTGTCGTCGCAGTTGGCGAGGACCGGGCGGTCGTACTCGGCGAAGCGGCGGATGTACTTGAAGCGCTCGGTGCGGATCGCCCGCAGGGGCTGGTAGGCGGCGTGGTAGGTCATCTCGGCGAAGACCGCGTCGTTGACCGCGGCGCTCTCGCCGCGGACCAGGGGCAGCAGGCTGGTTCCCTGGAGGAAGGGCGGCTCCTCGATCCCGGCCAGCTCGCAGAGCGTGGGATAGATGTCGAGGTGGCTGACGAGCCCGTCGAAGACGCGGCCGCCGAGGAAGCCGCCGGGGCCGCGCATGATCAGCATCACGCCGATCCCGCGGTCGTACAGGGTCGCCTTGGCGCCCGGGAAGGCGAGGCCGTGGTCGGTGGTGCAGATGATCAGGGTGTTGTCCTGCAGGCCGCACTGGTGGAGGCCGTTGAGGACGGCGCCGATCCCCTGGTCGAGCGAGCGGGCGCTGGCCTTGAAGGCGGCCATGTCGGCGCGGGTCTCCGGCGTGTCCGGCAGGTTCGCCGGCGGCAGCGAGTAGAGCGTGTCGCGGACCGAGGTGGGGACGCGGTAGGTGCGGTGGGTCTCGAAGAAGCCGACCGACATGAAGAAGGGCTCCTGGGTGGCGCCGAGGCGCTCGATCGCGGTCGGGGCGATATCGGCGGCGTGGTGGCTGTCGACCTCGATCACCTCGTCGTAGCCGATCACCTCCGGGTCCTCGGAGATGTGCTGCTCGCCGATCAGGACCGAGTGGTAGCCGGCCTCGCGCAGGGGGTGGACGAGGTGCTGGCCGTAGTCGTTCAGTTCCCAGCCGCGGTGGGCGAGGCCGAGCAGGCCGTTGTTGTGGCAGTACTGGCCGGTGAGGAGGGAGGCGCGGCTGCCCGAGCAGGTGGGGGCGGCGCAGAAGGCGTTGCGGAAGAGGACGCCCTGGTCGGCGAGCAGCTGGATGTTCGGCGTCGGCACCGGGAAGCCGTAGGGCTGGACGTAGCGGCCGGTGTCGTGGGAGTGGATGTAGAGGATGTTAGGTAGCTTGTTGATCAGAAAAGTATACAATCCCGATCCGAATGAACCTGTTTGGCCTCCATCACGTCTCCGCGATCGCCTCCGACTGGAGGGACTGCAGCGACTTCTACGGCCTCTTGCTGGGGCTGAACAGGGTCAGCAACGCCGACGGCACGCTTGGGTTCGCCCCCGAGGAGGGGCCGGGCGGGCCCGTCCTCAGCTTCGACGTCGCCCCCGGCGCGCCCCTGGGAACCGCAGGGCGCGGCTTGGTCCACCGGCTGCAATGGTCGGTCTCGGAGGTGGGCACCCTCGAGTCCTGGCGCCGGCGCCTGGAGGCGGTGGGCGTTGGCGTCACCGCCTGGCTCAACGGGCGGGGCGATCCCTTGGCGCTGCGCTTTTCCGACCCCGACGGCCTCGAGCACGAGATTGCCCTCGGCCCCGGAAAACGGGGCCTTGCGCTCACCGGCCTCCGTGCCTACGCGGCCGCCAGCGTCCAGAGCGGGGACCTGCTCGCCGGCCGCCTCGGCTTCGCCGCCCGCGGCGAGGGCGCCTGGCGGGTGGGTGCGGGGGACGAAGCGGCGAGCTACGCCTGCGATCCGCCGCCGCCCTCGCGTCCCGTCCAGGGCGCCGGCACCGTCCGCCACGTCGCCTGGTCCTGCCGGCCGGGTGAGGAGCGCGCCTGGCGCCAGCGGGTGATCGGGATGGGCGCCACCGTCAGCCGCCTGATCGAGTGCGACGGCTACCGCTGCTTCTTCTTCCGCGAGCCCGACGGCGTCCTCTTCGGCGTCGCCACCCGCCACGCGCCCGCCGGCGCCCTGCAGCCGCGCTTCCAGCTGCCGCAGCCGTCGGCGATCCCGGCGCGGATCGCCCGCCCGATCGGGATCCTCGCCGCGGTCTAGCTAGCCCGGGAAGGTGCTCAGCTGACCGTGGCCGGAGCGGCTGCGCCGCCGTCCTCGAGCGGTCCGTCGACGACGCTGGCGGGATCGGGGAGCTGGATGTCCGGCTTGGCCCCGTAGTCGAAGAAGTCCATCCGCATGTCGATCGTCATCGGCGGTCGGCCGTCCTCGCCCGGCATCGGGATCACCATCCGCAGCCGTCGCAGCAAGTCGTTGCCGTCGACCCAGCCTTCGGCGCTGATCTCGGTGGGAGCCACGTCTTCGATCTCTTCGTAGGCGTCGGCTTTTTCATCCGCGCCTTTCTCTCGCAGCCAGTCGACGAGGTCGTTGATCTTGACTTCGCCGCGGTAGTGGCGGGCCGTCTTCCCGTTGATCGATTCGCGGCCGACCAGCTGGAACGTCTCGGGGGACTCCAGCAGCTCCATCGAGTCTTCGAAGCTCAGCGAGGTCTCGTCGTCCTCCCCTTCGGTTCGTACCCATTCCTTACCGGGCGGCAGGTCCTCCGCGATGATGTCGCCGCCCTCGTATTCGACGTTGCCGTCGCTGATCTGGACCGATCTCATCGGCGCCCCCGTCAGCGGGTTCTTGACGTCGAGGGCGATGCGGCTGCGTCCCGTCTCTTCGTTGTAGGCGCCGCTGCCGCTGGCGGTCAGCGGGCCGGGCAGGCCGGGGGAGCTGTAGACGATGTAGAGAGACATGCGCCCGCCCCCGAACTTCTCCACCCGCTCTGCCGCCGAGGCAACTGGGTTGAGCTCAGGCGAGGCCGTGGGAGCCCCCGCTGCCGAGCTCCCGCCGCTGTTGAGGGCGGCGTTGAGGAGGACCAGGAGCAGCAGCACCGCGAGCAGGCCGGCCAGCTTGAGGAGGCGCTGCGAGGGCGGGTCCAGCTGCTCGTAGCCGAAGAGGTCGCCGATCGCGCTCGCGCGGCGGCTGGTGCGGCCCGCGCTCGGCGCCGTCTGGGCGGGTGCGGGCTCGCCGCCCTTGCCGTCATAGCTTCCCCAGAGAGGAGCGGCGCCGGGTGGTGGGGAGGAGGTTGGCGGGGTGTCGGACAAGGCATAGAGTCATCGGCCATGCCCCTGATCCACTTGAGCATTTAGAGGAGCGCTGCACGGGATGGGATTGCTGGACCCGGCGCCGCCGCCGTTCGAGGTCTCCGAGTGGAGGCGGCTGTCGCACCTGGAGCGGATCAAGCCGCTGGCGCAGGACTGGGCGCTGAACGGGTTCGGGACCCCGGTCGCGGTCTACTTCCTCTACGTCTTCAAGGTCCTCGCCTACGCGGGGCTCGGCGCGCTGCTGATCTTCGCCACCAGCGGCTGGCCCGAGTGGACCGCGCCGATCGTCTTCCAGAAGGCGGTGATCTGGACCCTGCTCTGGGAGGTGCTCGGGCTCGGCGCCGGCTCGCTGCCGCTGACCCTGCGCTTCAGCCCGATGATCGGCGGCTTCCTCTACTGGCTGCGGCCGGGGACGACGCGGCTGCCGCCCTGGCCCGAGCGGGTGCCGGGGACGCGGGGGACGACCCGGACCTGGCTCGACGTCGCTCTATATATAGGGCTGGTCGGGACGGCGCTGTATTTGCTGCTCTCGCCGGGGGTGGAGGCGGACGCGGGGTGGGCGCCGATGGAGACGATGGACAACGTGGGCCTGAACCTGGTCTTCGAACCTCCCATGGCCCTCGACCCCCTCGCGGTCGGCGTCATGCTCGCCTTCCTCGGCGCCCTCGGCCTGCGCGACAAGGTCCCGTTCCTGGCGGCGCGGGCGGAGATCTACGGCACCCTCGCGATCATCTTCCTCTTCCCGCTGGTCAACATGGTGATCGCGGCGCAGATCGTCTTCTTCTGCATCTGGTGGGGGGCGGCGGCCTCGAAGCTGAACCGCCACTTCCCCTTCGTGGTGACGGTGATGATCAGCAACACGCCGTGGAACAAATCGCGGCGGGCGAAGCGGCAGCTCTACGCGGACCACCCGGAGGACCTGCGGCCCTCGCGGGTCGGGGCGATGAGCGCGCACCTCGGGACCGTGATCGAGTTCACCCTGCCGCTGGTCCTGCTGCTGACCCAGGGGGGGCTGCTGGGGACGATCGCCCTGGTCGGGATGGTGATCTTCCACGTCCACATCTTCTCCACCTTCCCGCTGGCGGTGCCGCTGGAGTGGAACGTGTTCATGATCTTCGGCCTCTTCTTCCTCTTCGGCCACTACGGCGACCTGCCCTGGTGGACGCTCGAGGACCCGCTGCTGCTGGCGGTCCTGCTGCCGATCTGCGTCGGGTTGCCGCTGCTGGGGAACTTCCGTCCCGACCTGGTCTCGTTCCTGCCCTCGATGCGCTACTACGCGGGCAACTGGGCGACGAGCCAGTGGCTGTTCAGCAAGGAGGCGAAGGCCGAGGAGCGCCTCGACCGCGACGTCTACAAGGTGGCGCCGATCGTGATCGAGCAGCTCGTCAAGTTCTACGACCGCGAGACGGCCGAGCTGATGCTGAACAAGGGCCTCGCGTTCCGGGCGATGCACTCCCATGGGCGGGCGCTCAACGGGCTGCTGCCGCGGGCGGTCGACGACGTCGAGGCCTACGTGGTCCGCGAGGGGGAGTTGATCTCGGGAGTGGTCAACGGCTGGAACTT
>DATIMV010000034.1:0-130931 GCA_035474955.1 Solirubrobacterales bacterium | reverse complement strand
TCTCGACGATCTCGTCGATCAGGGCGTTGAACTTGTCCTGCTCGGTGCGGAAGACGAGATCTGCACTGTCATCGCGGACCATGGGGCGGTGGGTCGGGATGGAGACCACGTCCAGCCCGTAGATCTTGTAGAACTCCTCCTGCTCGGTCAGCGCCGTGCCGGTCATGCCTGACAGCTTCTCGTACAGCCGGAAGTAGTTCTGGAACGTGATCGTGGCCAGCGTCACCGACTCTCGCTGGACGCGCAGGCCTTCCTTGGCCTCGATCGCCTGGTGGAGGCCCTCCGACCAGCGCCGACCGGGCATCTGGCGGCCGGTGAACTCGTCGACGATGACGATCTCGCCGTCCTCGACGATGTAGTCGCGGTCACGCTGGAAGAGCGCGTGCGCCTTGAGTGCCTGTTCGAAGTGCCGCGCCAGCCGCGGATCGGCGTCGAACATGTTGTCGACCTTGAGCAGGCGCTCGATCTTCTCGATGCCTTCCTCGCTCGGCGAGACGGCGTGTTCCTTGAGGTCGACGAAGTAGTCGCCGTCGGGGGCGTCGCCTTCCTTCCAGTCGGCTCGGCGCTCGCGCAGGCGCGGCACGAGTCGCGCGAACTGGTAGTAGAGATCCTCCGACTCCTCGGCCTGGCCGCTGATGATGAGCGGCGTTCGCGCCTCGTCGATGAGGATGTTGTCGACCTCGTCCACGATCGCGAAGTTGTGGTCGCGCTGAACGCAGTTCTCGAGCGACTCCGCCATGTTGTCGCGGAGGTAGTCGAAGCCGAACTCCGAGTTGGTCCCGTAGGTGACGTCGAGCCCGTACTTGCGCTGGCGGGTGGCGTGGTCGTCGCCGTCCTGCAGCGCGTCGTAGGTGACCCCGAGGGCGTCGTAGATCGGCCCCATCCATTCGGAGTCGCGACGGGCCAGGTAATCGTTGACGGTGACGACGTGAACGCTGTTGCCAGCCAGCGTGTTGAGGAAGACGGCCAGGGTCGCGGTCAGGGTCTTCCCCTCGCCGGTTTTCATCTCGGCGATCGCGCCGTCGTGGAGGACCATGCCGCCGATCAGCTGAACGTCGTAGTGGCGCTGCCCGGTGGTGCGGCGGGATGCCTCGCGGGTCAGCGCAAAGGCATGCGGCAGGAGGTCGTCGAGCGACTCGCCGTTGCGGGCACGCTCACGGAGGGAGTCCGCTTCCTCGCGAACCTCCTCGTCGGTGAGCGCTTCCATCTCCGGCTCAAAGCGGTTGATCGCGGCGACGCGCTTCTGGTAGGCCTTGAACTTCCTTCCCTCTCCCGCGCGCAGCGCCTTAGTTACGAGGTCCATCGCTGGCATTGGTCAAGAGTAGCGGTGCAGGGGTGGCCACCGATCTCCGCTTTGAAATTGCCCCTTGCCTCTACTCACTTTCGGGTCTACGATCGTGTCAGAACCCACAAGGAGGCACTCATGCGGATAGAGATTCGGGGCCGAAACGTCGAGATGACGGACGAGCTGCGTGAGATGGTGCGGAAACGCTTCCAGCGGCTGGGCCGACAGGTCTCACCGCTGGCGACCTTGGACGTGGTGCTCTCGGAGGAGCGCAACCCGCGGGTCGCCGACAGCCAGGTGGCGGAGGCAACGCTTCACCTGAAGGGAGTGACGCTGCATGCCCGCGAGGCTTCTCCGGGCATGAGCCACTCGATAACCGAGCTGGTCGAGGACATGAATCGCCAGGTAAAGAAGCATCGAGAGCTGCGCCGCAAGCGCCGCCGCACGCGGCGACTTGTGGACCAGATGCGGGGACGCCCGGCCGAGGCACGGCCGTAGGGCCGCGGAAGGCACTAAAGGCGCCGAGCAAAAGTCACCGCAACCACACGGGACGCCCCCACGGCCCGCAGCGTTTTCGCGCAGGCCGTGAGGGTGGACCCGGTGGTGAGCACGTCGTCGACGAGAAGCACGCTGCGCGGAGCCGCTGACCGCGCCTGGATGCGCGGCGGGTGAGCGACTCGCTCCGCTCGCCGGCGCCCCACCTGCCGACCGCGGCCGCGCCGTTCCAGGCAGTTGGAGACCGGCGCTTCCAGCCGTGCCGCCAGGGCGGCGGCCAGCTCACCGGCGGGATCGAAGCCGCGCCGGCGCAAGCGAGCCTGCGCCGGCGGAACGGGAACGATCGTTCCGCTCAACATGTGAGCGGGCGCAAGCCACTCGATCCGCTCCGCCATCAGATCGGCGACCGGCAACAACCGCCGGAACTTCAAGGCGCCGACCAAGTTCCGAGCGACCCCCTCATAAGGAGCTGACGACCAGGCCTTGTCCAACCCCGCCGGCCCGCTCCCAAAAAACGGATCCGCATCAGCCAACCGCCGCCCGCACCGCGTACAGACCACCGCCTCCGACCGACAAGACCGCCCACAAGAAGCGCAAAGTGCCGGCACCAACGCCACCTCGATAGCCCGCAAAATCTCCACCCCGCGAGCCTGCCCGGCAACACCGCAAGCGTGGCGCGCACAAAGCAAATTCTCTGCCTCAACTTCGCGCCAGACTGCACGCCGGCGGGCGGGTCCTGTCTCCGATCGGGGGCTCTCCCTACCGGGAGAGTCCTCCCGATCGTCGCCACCCACCCGAGGAGCGACCGGCGAAGGACCGGAGCTCGCTGGATGGAGGGTGCCGGTGTCCCTCGGAGGAATGTTCGGCGATATGCAATCTGGTTCTTGCGCGCGAAGCGCGCAGCAGGTTCTCCCCGGGAGCGAAGCGGAGGGGAGGTCAATTCCGGAGAGGGATACCGGCACCCTCCCCCTGCCGCACCCGAACTCAGCCGCGGGCGGCGGCGATGGCGCCGATCAGGACCGAGCGGGCAGGGATTTCGGCGCCGGGGAGGGCGATTACCTCTTTGAGGCGGGCGCCGACGCCGACTTTGGCTCCTTCGCCGATCACGGCGGGGCCGTCGATGCGGACGTCGTCGCCGATCTCGCAGCCGGGACCGAGCAGGACCGGGCCGACGGGGTCGGGCTCGCCCTCCATCCGCTCGCCGCTGCGGAACCCCTCGACCAGCTCGCCCTCGCGATCGATCGCGACCGCCCCGGTGAGGGCGTCGATGTTGCCCTCCCGCAGCTCCTCGAGGTTGCCGATGTCGTTCCAGTAGGCGTCGATCTCATGCGAGTAGAAGGGAACGTCGCTCTCCAGCAGGCGCGGGAAGACGTCCATCGCCCAGTCGGCGAAGCCGGCCGGATCGCCCTCCTTCGCCGCTTTGCTGGTCCCCGGCTCGGGGAAGAAGTCGAAGATCTCCTTGCGGAACATGTAGATGCCGCAGTTGGCGAGGTCGGAGAGCGCTTCGGAGGGATCCGGCTTCTCCTGGAAGCCCTGGATGCGCCCGTCGGAGCCGACGATCGCGACCCCGAACTGGCTCGTGTCCACGACCCGCTTCATCGCCAGCGTCGCGATCCCGTCATGGGATTCGTGGAACTCCCGCATCGCCCGCAGGTCGATGTCGGTGAGCGCGTCGCCGGAGATGACGAGGAAGGAGTCGCCGAGGAACTCGGCGGCGTTGCGGACCCCGCCCGAGGTTCCCAGCAGCTGCTCCTCGCGGCTGTAGGTGAGAGAGACGCCCTGGCTAGAGCCGTCGCCGAAGTAGCCCTCGATCAGGTCCGGGAACCAGTGCAGGTTGGCGATCACGTCGGCGAAGCCGTGGCGGGCCAGCAGGCGGAGGATGTGCTCCATCACCGGCTGGTTGAGGACCGGCACCATCGGCTTCGGCATCTCGTAGGTGATTGGCCGCAGCCGCGTCCCCAACCCTGCCGCCAGCACCATCGCCCTCATCCCGCCATGCCCTCCTTCAGCTTGTCGATCGCCTCGATGCTTCCGGGGTCCACTCCCCGCTGACGGGCAATCTCAAGCGAGACGAGATCGCCGAGCAGCATCGCCCAGAGCAGGCGCTCGACCCTGTTTTCGCCCCTGGTCTCGAGCTGGACCACTTCGGCGGCGCCGGGCGCGATCACCTCGGCGGTGAGCTCGAAGCGCTGGCGCTCGCGCGGATGCTGGTCGCAGTCTTCGAGGAACACGGCCGCCATCGCCCCCGCTGCGGCATCCGAATCCCAGCCGCAGATCTCGTTGTGGTCAGCCTCCGGCAGCTCGGCGTAGAAAGCGGGAAGCTTCGCGTTCTCGTTGATCTGCGTCTTCCAGCGGCGCGCCACCGGGGTGGTGAGGTCGCTGCCGTAGATCACCGCGGTTGAGCCGGCTAGGCGCTCCGCGATCTCGGCCGCCTGCCGTTTCAGCTCCTCCCGCTGCGCCTCGAGGAAGGCCGCCGCGCAGTCGATCTCGGTGTGGATCAGCGGCGCCGCGCCGGCAAGCGCCGCCACCTCGGCGGCGGTGGCGAACATGTAGGCGACGGCGACCCGCGGCTGATAGATGCCTGGGGGCGCCACCACCGGCACCCCCGCCTCCCGCGCTCCCTCGACCAAGCGGCCGCCGGTGCTGAGGACGAAGCGGTGGGCTCCCAGTGCCTCAGCCGCCTCGAAGCAGGCAAGGGTCTCCTCGGTGTTGCCGGAGTAGCTGGAGCAGAGAACCGTCCACTCCGGCGTCGCCCAGCTCGGCAGCTCGTAGCCGCGGATCGTGATCAGCGGCTTCGTCAAGCGGTCGCCGATCGCGGCGGCGGCGAGATCGGCTCCGATCGCCGAGCCGCCCATCCCGCAGACCATCACGCCGGCGGAGTCGACCGGCGCCAGCCGCGCGGTTTCGATCCGCCACAGCGCGTCCCGCAGCTGATCCGGGAGGCCGAGAACGTCGTCGATCATCGCCATCTCAGCCGAGCACTCTTTCATCTCGGCCGACTACGGCGTTAACGAGTTGAGCACCCGGTTCGACTCTTGCCCCAGGGGAGAGGATCGAGCTCTGAACGCGAGCCCCCTCGCCGATGGTGCAGTCGTCGAGGAGAACCGATTCGCTCACCTCGGCGCCCGCCTCCACCCGGCAGCCCGTGGAGACCACCGCCCGCGGACCCACCTGCGCATCCGCTGCGATCGTCGCCCCCGCGCCGACGAGCAGGCCGGGTGCGGTGGGCTCCACCTGGGTCCGCACCTTCGCTTCGAGGATGTCCCAGCTCGCCTGCAGGTAGCGCTCGGGGGTCCCGATGTCCATCCAGTAGCCGTCCAGCAACAGCGCCGAGAGGCCGTCGCCGACCAGCCGCGGAAAGACCTCCCGCTCGATCGAGACCGCCCGGCCCGCCGGCACCAGGTCGAGGACGGAGCGGTCGAGCACGTAGGCACCGGCGTTGATCTCCCCCGGCACCTCTTCCCCCGTCTTCTCGAGGAACTCGAGCACCCCGCCTCGCTCGTCGCACCGCACCAGCCCGTAGGCGGAGGAGTCCTCGACCGGGTACAGCGCGATCGTCGCCCGGGCGCCGCGCTCCTCGTGCGCCCTCAGCAGCGCCGAGAGGTCGAGATCGGCGAGGACGTCGCCGTTGAGGGCGAGGAAGCGGTCTTCGAGCCGGTCGCCCAGCGCCTCGGCGGCGAAGCGGATCGCCCCCGCGGTGCCCAGCGGCTCGGGCTCGGTTACGTAGGTGATCGAGACGCCCGCCCGCTCCCCCTCCCCCAGCGCCTCGCGGAGGACGTCCGGCAGGAAACCGCAGGCGAGCACGACCTCGCTCACCCCATGGGCGGCAAGCCACTCGATCGCGTAGGCGAGGAACGGCCGGTCGACGAGCGTCACCGCCGGCTTCGGAACGTCGCTGGTCAGCGGCCGCAGGCGAGTGCCCTCGCCGCCGACCAGAACGATGGCTTGCACAGCAGCCCTACGAAGCGGGGGTCGGGGCGCTCTGGACGCTGCGGCCGATGCCCTCGTACTCGAAGCCCGCGGAAATCAGCTTCTCGGGGTCGAGGAAGTTACGGCCGTCGACGAGCAGCGGCCGCGTCATCCGCTCGGCGGCGGCGGCCCAGTCGAGCTCGGCGAACTCGCCCCACTCGGTGACGAGGACGGCGGCGTCGGCGCCCTCGAGAGCCTCCATCGCCGAGGTCGCCATCTCGACCGATCCCAGCATCCCCGCGGCGCGCTCGGCGGCAACCGGGTCGTAGGCGACAACCTCCGCGCCCTCCCCCTGCAGCCGCGCCGCGAGGACGAGGCTGGAGGCCTCGCGCATGTCGTCGGTATCGGGCTTGAAGGCGAGGCCTAGCAGCGCCACCCGTTTGCCGATCAGCGAGCCGAGGTGCTTCTCCAGCTTGCCGACGACGCGGCGCTTCTGCAGCTCGTTGACCTCGATCACCGCGGTCAGCAACTGGAAGTGGTAGCCGGTGTTCCCGGCCAGCATCTTCAGGGCGCTGACGTCCTTCGGGAAGCAGCTGCCGCCGTAACCGATCCCGGCCCGCAGGAAGGCGGTCCCGATCCGCTCGTCGAGCCCCATCCCCCTCGCCACCTGGCCGACGTCGGCTCCGACCTCCTCGCAGACGTTGGCGATCTCGTTGATGAAGGAGATCTTCGTCGCCAGGAAGGCGTTGGAGGCGAGCTTGATCATCTCGGCGCTGGCGACGTCGGTGCGGAGGATCTCCCCGTCAAGGGACGAGTAGAGCCGCTCGACCGCGTCGGCTGCCTCCTCGTCGCCGGGGTCGGCGCCGATCACGACGCGGTCGGGGTTCATGAAGTCCGCCACCGCGGTCCCCTCCTTGAGGAACTCCGGACAGGAGACGTAGGAGAGGCTGGGCATGTCGCGGCGAATCGACTCGCCGGTGCCGGCCGGCACCGTGCTCTTCATGATCAGCACGTGGCTGCCGTCGCCCGAGAGCTCCTGCACGACCGCCCGCACCCGCGAGAGGTCGGCGTCGCCAGAGTAGGTGGGTGGGGTGTCGACGCAGACGAAGAGCAGGCGCGCGCCCTGCAGCAGCTCGTCCATGTCGGTGGTGAAGGTGATCCGCTCGGCATTGCGGCGCAGCAGATCCTCCAGCCCCGGCTCGTGGATCGTGACCTCGCCCCGCGAAAGCGAGTCGACCTTCTCCTGGACGATGTCCCGAGCGATCACCCGGTGACCGAGCTCGGCGAAGCAGGCGGCGGTGACCAGTCCGACCCACCCCACGCCGATGACGCCTACCGGGTCCCTCTGCTCGCTCATCCCCTGCTCCTTCCACGCTTCGACTTCTTCTTCGGAACGACCACGTCGGCCGAGCGCGCCATTCCGATCATCTGGTCGTTGGTCAAAGTTCGCGCCAGGTCGTTCGAGATCCAGTAGACGTTCTCACCGCGCCGCCAGGCGACCATCTTCACATCTTCGCCGTCGACGAAGATCTCGTACTCGCGCCCGTTGATCTCCTTGGTCAGGCTCGGGTCGTTGAGAATCGGCGGGTCGGACCAGCCGCGGATCCCCTGCACCCCGAAGTAGTGGGTGCCGTCCGACTCTTCCATCACCAAGACCATGCGGTAGGCGAGATGGCGGTTCCCCTCCTCGTCCTTGAGGTTGTAGACGTAGGGGTCGACGACCTTCTCGTAAGGGTCGCTTTCGACGTAGAAGGCGCCTTCGGGCAGGCGCGTCGGGTAAAAGATCGGGAAGTGGCCACGACCGCGGCGCAGGGCGATCTTGGCCTCGGCTTCGCCGGCTTCGCGGGCCGGGACGAGCCCGTCGCTGCCGGACTTCGAGACCTCGACCTTCGGCTTCTCCTTCTTTTGCTTCTTCTGGCGCTTTGGCTTATTGCCCTTCTTCCCGCCCTTGCGCGCCTTTGCGTTTTCCGCTTTGGCCTCCTCGACCGTGTCGCCGCCGAGGAATTCCCTGACGGCACGATCAACCGCTTCCGGCGTGGTGTAGACGAAGCTGGGGCCGAGTTCGGCGGGGAAGTCGACCTCGTTGATCGTCGCGTTGCGCGAGGCGGCGACGAGTTTCAGCACGTCCAGCAGTTCGGAGGCCTTGCTGATGTCGGAAGTGGTGTATTCGGTGAAGACGTCGATCAACTCCTCCCCGTCGAACACGAGGTCCTCGACGGAGATGCGCTGGCGGGCGGCGGAGAGGAAGTCCTGCTGGCGGGCCGAGCGGACGAGGTCGGTGTCGGTGTGGCGGTAGCGAACGTAGTCCAGCGCCTTCTTGCCGCAGAGCAGCTGGTAGCCCGGGGTGACGTTGATCTCGGCGTACTGTTCGGAGGGCGGCACGCCTTCGTTGGAGTGGTAGTAGCGGCGGTCGACGTCGGTGTATACGCAGCCGATCGCGTAGACGCCCTGGGCGAAGCCGAGGAAGTCGACGTTGACGATGTGGTTGATCGGCAGCCCCGTCAGTTCCTTGACCACCTGCAGGGTCAGCTTGGTGCCGCCGTAGAAATACGCCTCGTTGAACTTGCCGGTCCCGACGCCGGGGATTTCGACCTCGAGGTCGCGCGGGATCGACATCATCGAGATCAGGTCCTTGCTGGGGTCGAGGCGGACCAGCATCGCCGTGTCCGACCGGCCCTTGTCTTCGGCGAATTCCGCCCCCGCGCGTTTGTCGGAGCCGATCATCAGGAAGGTCTGGGCACCGCCGCTCTCGGCGTCGGCGAGGATCCTGTCCAGCTTCCTCTGGAGCTTGTCGTTGCCCGGCTTGATCTTGTCGGCGATGTCGTCGAGGTAGAGCAACGTCGCGCTGGCGGTGGTCGCGGCGGAGACCATCACGATCAGCATCGCGGCGAGGACGAACCGCCACCAGTAGCGCTTCGGCTTCGGCGCCGACTCGCTGTCGCCGCTCGGCGGCGGCTTCTTCGGGGCCCAGCCCGGGCCCAGCGGCTCACTCATTGGCGAGCCGGTCCGGAATCGCGTGCAGGAACGACTCCAGCGCTTGCCGGTAAGTCTCCAGCGAGGAGACCGACACCCACTCCGACGGGCCGTGGTGACCGGCTCCCACCGGCCCGAACTCGACCGCCGGCACCCCCACCCGGAGGAAGGAGACGGCATCGGAGGCACCGTCGCGCCCGACGCTCATCGGCTCGCCGTCGTGGTGCTCGGTGGCCGACCAGCGCAACGCCCTCACGTAGGGCGACTCGCGGTCGACCGTGGCGGGAGGGCGCGTCAGCAATGCCCGCACCTCGATCCCGGAGATTTCGCGCACCTGAGCGAGGATCTCCTTCGGATCCTGGTCTGGCAGGTAGCGGATGTCGACGTCGATCACGCATCGGTCGGGCACCTTGTTGAGAGCGTCGCCACCCACGATCCTCCCGAGGTTGATCGAAGGCCGGTCGAAGAGCTCGGAGCTGTGCCGGGCAAACGGTAGCGACTCGATACTGCGGAAAACGTCGATTGCGTTGAGAACGGCGTTTTCGCCCAGCCAGGGGGTGGCGCCGTGGGCGGCGGTTCCGGCGACCTCCAGTCGCAGCGCCAGGACGCCCTTGGCCTCGATCCCGATGTGGAGATCGGTGGGCTCGCCGGTGATCGCAAAGTCCCCCGTAAAGCCGCTGTCGACGAGGTGGTCGGAGCCGCGCTCGTCGCCTTCCTCGGACTCCTCGTCGCCGACGATCCCGAGCCGCACCCGCACCCGGTCCTGCTCGCGCATCGCCGCGATCACCATCAGCATCGCCGCGATCGCGCCCTTCATGTCATAGGCCCCGCGTCCGTACAGCCGATCCCCCTCGATCTTCGGCTGGAACTGCTCCGAGAACCCCGGGACCACGTCCAGATGCCCGTGCAGGACCACCGTCGGCGCCCCCTCCGGCCCCACCTCGGCCTTGATCACCGGCAGGCCGCGCGCCTCGTCCCGCTGAACTGCGATGCCCCGCGCCTCCAGCCACCCCTCGACGAACCCCGCCGCCTTGGAGATCGCTTCCGGCTCGCAGGTCTCGTAAGAGATCAGCCGCTGCGCGAGGACGACGAGCTCCTCGCTCATGTCACCCCTGGCTGATCGAGAGGAACGCTTCGGCGCGGTCGCGGTCTTTCTGCGCCCGCGCGTGGTCGGCGCTCCCCTCCTCGCTCTCCGAGAGCCGCTGCTCGGCGTCGGCGAGCTGCTCTTTCAGGGTGCTGCCGTCGAGGTCCTCCGGCGGGATCGCCTCCTCGAGCAGCAGCCGCGCCCGGTTGCCGTAGACCTGCAACCAGCCATGGGCCTGGGCGTAGCGTTTCGTCTCGCCCTCGGAGATGTGGAGGCGGAGCTCGGTCGGCCGCAGCGCCGCCAGCACGGGAGCGTGGTTGGCGAGGATGCCGATTTCGCCGACCTCGGTGCGGGTCGAGACCTGGCGCGCTTCACCGCTCCAGACCTCGCCCTCCGGGGTCAGGACCTCGACGTCGACCATGTGCTCCGCAGCCATCCAGGTCTCCTAAGCCGCGGCGCCCGACTTGGCGTTCTCGGTGACCTGGTCGATACCGCCCTGCATGTAGAAGGCGCCCTCGGAGAGGTCGTCGTGCTCGCCGTCGAGGATCTCGCGGAAGCCGCGGACGGTCTCGGCCACCGGCACGTACTCGCCGCTGCGGCCGGTGAACTGTTCGGCGACGAAGAACGGCTGCGAGAGGAAGCGCTCGATCTTGCGGGCGCGGGAGACCGTCTGCCGATCCTCGTCGGAGAGCTCGTCGATGCCGAGGATGGCGATGATGTCCTGAAGCTCCTTGTAGCGCTGCAGGACCTCCTGGACCTCGGTCGCGGTGCGGTAGTGCTCGTCGCCGACGACGTCGGGCTTGAGGATCGTCGAGGTCGAGTCGAGCGGGTCGACCGCCGGGTAGATCCCTTTCTCGGAGATCGACCGCGAGAGGGCCGTGGTCGCGTTGAGGTGGGCGAACACCGAGGCCGGGGCCGGGTCGGTGTAGTCGTCAGCGGGGACGTAGACCGCCTGGATCGAGGTCACCGAGCCGCGGTCGGTCGAGGTGATCCGCTCCTGCAGGCCGCCCATCTCGGTCTCCAGCGTCGGCTGGTAGCCGACCGCGGAGGGCATCCGGCCCAGCAGGGCCGAGACCTCGGAGCCCGCCTGGACGAAGCGGAAGATGTTGTCGATGAACAGGAGCACGTCCTGCCCACCCTGCTCTCGGTAGTACTCGGCCATCGTCAGCCCGGAGAGGGCGACGCGAAGACGGGCGCCGGGGGGCTCGTTCATCTGGCCGAAGACGAGCATGGTTTTGTCGATCACGCCCGACTCTTTCATCTCGAGCCAGAGGTCGTTCCCCTCGCGCGAGCGCTCTCCCACGCCGACGAAGGCGGAGAGGCCGGAGTGCTCCTCGGCGATGTTGCGGATGAGCTCCTGGATCAGCACGGTCTTGCCGACGCCGGCGCCGCCGAACAACCCGACCTTGCCGCCTTTGGCGTACGGCGCCAGGAGGTCGATGACCTTGATCCCGGTCTCGAGGATCTCCTGCGTCGGGGTCAGGTCAGAAGCCTTCGGCGCCGGGCGGTGGATCGGCCAACGCTCGCCGGCCTCCACCTCGGGGCCGTTGTCGATCGGCTCGCCGAGCAGGTTGAAGATCCGGCCCAGGGTGGCGTCGCCGACCGGAACCGTGATCGGGCCGCCGGTATCGACGACGCGGTCGCCGCGCTTGACTCCGTCGGTGGCGTCCATCGCCACCGCGCGGACGCGGTCGTCGCCGAGGTGCTGCTGGACCTCGCAGACCAACTGCGTCGCTTCGCCGTCACCGTCGCCGGCGGTCTCGATCGTCACCGCCGAGAAGATCTCCGGCAGCTGGTCGGGGAAGGCGGCGTCGATGACCACTCCCGTGACCTGCTCGACGCGCCCTACGTTGGTTCCGTTTCCGTTGTCAGCCATGGGTTCCTTTTCTCGTCTTTGAAGTGCTGTCGGTGATCATGGGCTGTCGTCTAGCCGAGCGCCTCGGCGCCGCCGACGACCTCCAAGATCTCCTGGGTGATTTCCGCCTGCCGTGCCCGGTTCATCTCGAGGGTGAGATCGCCGATCATCGACTCGGCGTTCTCGGCGGCGTTGCGCATCGCGGTCATCCGCGCGCCCAGCTCTGAGGCCGCGGACTCGAGCAGCGCCCGGTAGACCGAGATCGTCACGTATTCCGGGATCAACCGCCCCAGCAGCTCCTCGGGGTCGGGCTCGTAGATCCACTCCGAGCGGCTCTGATCGACTCCGCCTTCGGTCTCCTCCTCTACCTCGACCTCCTCCTCAGCCCCCTCGCCGGTCACCTCGGCCTGCTGCAGCGGCAGCAGGGTCTGGCGCCAGACGTGCTGGGTCAAGGGCGAGACGAAGCGGTTGTAGATCAGCTCGACCCGGTCGAGGTCCTCATCGACGTAGCGGGCGGTCATCTCCTCGCCGATTTCGCGTGCGTTGGCGAAAGCGGGGCGATCGGTGAAGCCGACGTAGGAGGAAGTGACGTCCTGCTTGCGGAAGGTCATCGCCGAGACGCCCTTGCGACCGACCACGGCGAAGGCGGGCTCGGCCCCTTCCTCGCGGACTTTGGCCGCCGTCCGCATCCCTTCGCGGATGATGTTCGAGTTGAAGGCGCCGGCGAGGCCGCGGTCACCGGTGACGAGGACGATCCCAACCCTTTTCACGTTCTCGCGCTCGATCAGGACCGGGACGCGGGGGATGCCGCCCGCGTGGGCGGAGGCCTGGCGGGTCAGCCGCCGAATCCCCTCGGCGTAGGGCCGCAGGTCGGAGATCCGCTGTTCGGCCCGGCGCAGCCGCGCCGCCGCCACCATCTCCATCGCTCGCGTGATCTTGTTGATGTTCTTGACCGACGCGATGCGGTTCTTGACTTCCTTCTGCGTTGCCATGAGAGAACCGGGGCCGGCGACTAGGCCGGGGTAGCCGTCTCCTCGCCTTCGACCGTGTCAGAAGCGGTTTCCGAACCGGGGGTCCGGCCTGGCGCCTCGCGCTCCTCTTTGGAGTGGATGCGGTCGGACTCGCCCGCCTCCAGCGGCTCGCCGTGCTCGTCGAAGTCGGGGCCGAAGTCGTCGACGAAGTCGGCGATCGCCTTGCCGAGCTCCTTCTCGTCGTCCTCCTCCAGCTTGCCGCTCTCTTCGATCCGGCTGAGCAGCTCGGACTGCTCCGAGTGCAGGCGGGTCCGCAGGTCGGCGAGGAACTCGCCGACGCGCTCGACTTTGATCCGGTCGAGGTAGCCGCCGGTGCCCGAGTAGATCGAGGCCACCTGGTCGCCGACGCTGAGCGGTTCGCGCTCTTTCTGTTTCAGCAGCTCGACCAGCCGTTCGCCGCGGGTGAGCGCTTTCTGCGTCTCGGCGTCGAGCTCGGAGCCGAACTGGGCGAAAGCCTCGAGGTCGCGGTACTGGGAGAGGTCGAGGCGCAGTTTTCCGGCGACTTTCTTCATCGCCTTGGTCTGCGCGTTACCGCCGACCCGGGAGACCGAGATGCCGACGTTGATCGCCGGCCTCACGCCCGAGAAGAAGAGGTCGGACTCGAGGAAGATCTGACCGTCGGTGATCGAGATCACGTTGGTCGGGATGTAGGCGGAGACGTCGGAGGCCTGGGTCTCGATGATCGGCAGCGCCGTCAGCGAGCCGCCGCCGAGCTCGTCGTTCAGCTTGACCGCCCGCTCCAACAGGCGCGAGTGCAGGTAGAAGACGTCACCGGGGTATGCCTCGCGGCCGGGCGGGCGCCGCAGCAGCAGCGACATCTGGCGGTACGCGGAAGCGTGTTTGGTGAGGTCGTCGTAGACGCAGAGGGCGGCCTTGCCGTTGTAGAGGAAGTACTCGCCCATCGCGCAGCCGGCGTAGGGGGCGATGTACTTGATCGGCGCCGCCTCGTCGGCGGGAGCGGCGACGATGATGGTGTTCTCCATCGCGCCGTTCTCCTCCAGCGTCTCTTTCAGCTGGACGACGGTGGACATCCGCTGCCCGATCGCGACGTAGATGCAGATCAGGTCCTTGTCCTTGTTGTTGATGATCGTGTCGATCGCGATCGCCGTCTTGCCGGTCTGACGGTCGCCGATGATCAGCTCTCGCTGGCCACGGCCGATCGGGATCATCCCGTCGATCGACATCAGGCCGGTCTGGACGGGTTCCTCGACCGGCTGGCGCTGGACGACGCCGGGGGCTTTGAACTCGGCCGGGCGGGTCTCGGAGGTGGCGACCTCGCCGCGGTCGTCGAGCGGGCGGCCGAGCGGGTCGACCATGCGGCCGAGCAGCTCGTCGCCGACCGGGATCTGCAGCAGGTGGCCGGTCCGTTTGACCGTGTCGCCCTCGACGATCTTGTCCCACTCGCCGAAGAGCACGGCGCCGACGTTGTCGGACTCGAGGTTCAGCGCCAGGCCGGTGACCCCGTGGGGGAGATCCAGCATCTCCAGCGCCATGCAGTTGTCGAGCCCGTGGATGCGGGCGATGCCGTCGGCGACGGACAGGACCGTCCCGACCTCGGAAAGGTCGGCGGAATCGGTGTCCAGTCCCTCGATCCGCTCTCGCAGAATGCTTGCGATCTCGTCGGGCTTGATCTCCATGGGGTGCTCTCTGCCTCCTTACGCCGCTTGGGCGACGCTCTTTCGAAGTTTCTCCAGGCGACTGCGGATGCTCGCGTCCAGGACCATGTTTCCGACCTGCAGCACGAGGCCGCCGAGGATGTCGCCGTCGACCCTGCTCGAAAGGTCGACTTTCTCCCCGGTCTGGCGTTCGACCTCCTGGCCGATTTGGCCGACGACGGCCGGGTCCAGCTCGACGGCGCTGGTGACGGTGACGTCGATACGACGGTTCTCATGCTTCCAGAGCTCGTCGAACTCGCGCCGGATGCGGAAGATCTCCGTCATCCGCTGCTTGTCCACGAGCAGCTTGAGGAAGTTGAGCAGCTCGGGCTCGGCACCCGAGATCGCCCGCTCGATCCCCTCCGCCTTCTCCGAGGAAGAGAGGTACGGGCTGAAGAAGAAGACCTGCAGATCACGGTTGCGGTCGACGGCATCGGTGAACTCGCCCAGCTGTTGCTGCAGCGTGTCCAACTTGCCTTTGTCGCGGCCCACCTCAAAGAGGGCCTCCGCGTATACGTGAGCTGCGTCGGCCATCGTCAGTTCTTCTCCGCTCCCGACAGGGACGAGAAGTCGACCTCGCTGAGTGCCTCCTCGACGAGCCGTTTCTGGTCCTCGGCGGTGAGCGATTTGCGGGTCACCCGCTCGGTTGCGAGCACGGTCAGGTCGGCGACCTCCTGGCGGATCTGGTCGAGCGAACGACGCGTCTCCGCTTCGATGTCGCGTTTGGCGGCGGAGACCAGCTCCTCGCGTTTCTCTTTCCCGGCTGCCGCAGCCTCGGCTTCGGCGGTCTCGGCCGATTTGCGGGCACGGGCCATGATGTCGTCGGCCTGCTCCCGAGCCTCGGCCAGCCGGGCCCGGTACTCGGCGAGCAGCTCGTCCGATTCACGGCGCTGCCGCTCGGCGGCGTCGATCGACTCGCTGATCATCTTCGCGCGTTTGTCGAGCGCTTCCTGGATCTTCGGGAAGGCGACCTTGCTCAACACCCACATCGTGACCAGGAACAGCACCAGCGTCCAGATCATCAGGCCGAGGCCTGGCGAGACCAGGAAGCTGCCGCCCTCTTCCTCAGCGTGCGCCGCCTCCGCGGCAAGCGGAAGAAGCTCTATGTAGCCGAGCAGCTCCATACCGACCTAGGCGAGGAAGAACGCGATCAGAGCGAAGATGAAGGTGTAGAAGGCGACCGCCTCGGTCAGCGCGAAGCCGAGCCAGCGGATGCTTTCCAGGTCGCTTTTCATCTCCGGCTGGCGGGCGACCGACTCGATCTCCTTACCGAAGATGAAGCCCACGCCGATACCGGCACCGATCGAACCGAGTCCGGCACCGACTCCGAGGGCGATCGCTTTGCCGGCGCTTTCGACGGCTTCGCTGCTTACCTCGGCAACGGGCAACAGGGTGGGATCCATTTGAGAGTTGACTCCTTTTCTAGTGAGAGGCGGAGGTCGCTCCGCCGATGTAGATAGCGCTAAGCGTCGAGAAGATGAATGCCTGCAGGGTCGCCACGAGCCCCACCTCGAAGATGAAGAAGGCGAAGGCGAGCGGGAAGGTGAGGGCCCCGAGGGCGGCGATCCCCAGCAGCACCGCCAGGCCGCCGCCCATGAAGAGCAGCAGCAGGTGGCCGGCGAGGAGGTTGGCGAAAAGACGGACGGAGAGAGAGATCAGCCGCACGAAGTGGGAGATCACCTCGATCACGAAGATCGCGCCCTTGCCGACCGGGTGCATGTCCTCCAGGCCGGGGGGCAGCCAGCTCTTGAAGTAGGGCAGGAAGCCCTGGTGGCGGATGCCTTCGACGTGGTAGGAGAGCCAGACGACCAGCGTCAGCACCAGCGGGATGGCGATGTTGGCGGTGGCGGCGTAGATCGCGAAGGCCGGGATCTCCAGGCCGAAGACGTCGACCGGGTGCTCGGTGTTGACCGGCAGCGGCAGGAAGCCGAGCATGTTCGAGAACCAGATCCAGAAGAAGAGGGCGGCGATGAAGGGGAACCAGCGGGAGGCGGTTTTGCCCTGCAGGCTGCCGCCGGTGATCGTGTTTTTGGTCAGGTCGTAGCCCATCTCGACCGCCGCCTGGACGCGATTGGGCCGGTCGACCATCCGGCGCGAGATCCAGACCATGGTGAGGATGGTGAGGGCGCTGGCGAGGAAGAGGTAGAGGACCGCCTTGTTGATGCTGAGGTCGATCCCGGCGAGTTCGATCGCGATCCACGGTTCGAGTTTGAACTCGTTCTGCGGTTTGAAGCTTTCGTTCTTGCCCTCGCTGGGGAAGATCAGCAGCAGCAGAACCGCTACCGCAAGGTAGATGCCGATGCCGATGAGAACTTTCGCCTTCGTGCTCAGCCCGCCGGGCTGCTTGCCGCGCTGGGGCATCTGTGCGGTCGCGGCCTCCATGCCTACGCCACCCCCTGGCCCTCGGGCTGGTCGTCGAACAGGGCCGCGATCCCCTGCGCGGCGAAGGAGATCGTGAACAGCGCCAGCAGCAGCAGGGCGGCGGCGAGGCCGGCCTCCCTTTCGGCAACGCCGACGAGCAACACAGTGGTGGCCATCAGCCAAACCCGGCCGAGGCCGCTGCCGGCGACCAGGCCCATCGCCTTCTGGCGGTTGCCGCGGGCCAGCTCCTGCCGCATGCGGCGCTGGGCAAGCACCTGGATCCCTCGCTGCGTGAGCCACACTCCGGCCGCCACTGCATATCCAAGCATCGAAAACCCGCCGAGCAGGAAGACGGCGAGCGCGGCGACTAGCGCGAGTAGATCGACGTACTTAGGAGGGGACATAAACGGGAAAAAGAAGGAAAGACGCCCGGCTCGGGTGCGGAGCGGACGTACTGGCGACTATATAGAAACGACCCCGCGAATGGCTTTGTGAAGCCACTTCGTGAGGGTTGCCACTACCGCGGGGGAGGCGACTCGACCGCCTCGAACTCGCCGGTTTCTGGATCCACCGCGGGGAAGGACCCGGTTTCGAGCTCCTGCTCCACCGCGACGTTGACCTCCCGCAGGTCCGGCTCGGGGCCCCCGGCATTGCGCCGCAGGGTGACCAGCTGGCGCAGGCGCGTCTGGCGCAGCTTGAGGATCTCCAGCACCTCGACCAGGTAGACGCTGGCGGCGAGGGCGAGGATGCCGAAGAAGGCGATCACCGCGCTCCAGAGCGGGTCGAAGTTGCCGTGGTCGTCGCTGTAGGGGACGAAGCGCAGCGCCAGCGCCAGCAGAGCCATCACAAGCGTCCAGCCGTAGAGGTAGAGCAGGGTGCGGCGCTGCGAGAACCCGATGTCGGCCATCCGGTGGTGGAAGTGCCAGCGGTCGGCTTTGTAGACGGGGCGGCGGTATTTGAGCCGTTTGGCGACGACGAACCCGGTGTCGAGAATCGGCACCGCGAGGATGATCAGCGGCAGGAAGAGGGCGATCACGGCGTTGGTCTTCAGCGCCCCCTGCACCGCCACCGCTCCCAATAAGTAGCCGAGCAGGTTGGAGCCGCTGTCCCCCATGAAGGTCTTCGCCGGCGGGAACCCGTCACGGAGGAAGCCGAGGGCGGCGCCGGCGGTGAGCGCGGCGAGCACGCCGGCGGCGGTGCGATCGAGCGAGAGGGCGATCGTCGCCAGGGTGACCCCGGAGATCGCGGCGACGCCGGCCGCCAGCCCGTCGACGCCGTCGATCAGGTTGATCACGTTGATCACGGCGACGATCGCGATCACGGTGCCGACGTCGCCGAGGTGCACGACCCCTCCCCCGGGGAGGGTGAGGAGGTCGACGGTCCCCGGAGTCAGTCGACCGAAGAAGGGGAAGGTGAAGTTGTCCACGGTGACGCCGGCGGAGACCGGGATCACGACCGCCACCGTCTGGCCGAGCAGCTTCACCGCAGCGGGGAGGTCGAAGACGTCATCGAGGAGACCGACCCAGACGATCGCCACGGCGCCGAACAGGATCGCGTGGCTTTCGGTGTCGTTGGGGAGCCAGATCAAGCCCGCGACGAGAGCGCCGCCGAGGATCGCCAGGCCGCCGAGCTTCGGCGTCGGGACGACGTGCAGGGAGCGCTCGTTGGGGTAGTCGATCGCGCCCACCCGCACCGCCAGCCACCTCGTCAGCGGCACCAGGAGCAGGGTCAGGAGGCCGGCGACCAGAAAGGCGAGACCTGCGTCCGTGTCAGTTGGCATAGCGGTCAAACCAGAGAGTAAGCGCCATCAGCCCCCAGATCTGCCGGCTGAGGTCCTCCTGGCCGGAGACGTGCCGGTCGAGGATCGGGGTCACCGCCGCCGGCTCGAGCAGGCCCTGACGCTCCAGCGCGCCAGGCGCCAGCACCTCCCGCGCGAACGGCTCCAGCGGCCCCCGCAGCCAGGCCGCGAGCGGGATCGAGAACCCCTGCTTGCGACCGTGGACGATCTCCTTCGGCAGCAGCGGCGCCAGCGCTTGGCGCAGGAGGCGCTTCTTGGCGAAGCCACGGACCTTGAGCCGGGTCGGCAGCGAGAAGGCGAACTCGGCCACCTTCGGATCGAGGAAGGGGACCCGCAGCTCCAGCGAGTGGGCCATGCTGAGGCGGTCGGTCTTGACCAGCAGGTCATCGACCAGGTAGATGCCGAGGTCGACGTCCTGCATCCGGGCCAGCGGTTCGGCGCCGGCGGTTTCGGCATAGCGGGCGCGGTAGAGGTCGACCGGGTCCCAGCTCGATCCCCTGGCGCCGGCCAGCTCGGCCCGTGCCTGCGGCGAGAAGATCTCCTTCCAGGCGTGGTGGCGCTCCAGCGGGTCCGCATTCGCCGCAGCGCGGGCAAAGCGCTTGGCTTTGTAATCGAAGCCGACGCGGTCGTGGCGGCTGGGCAACGCCTCGGCCAGGGGCCGCGCCAAAGCGGCAAGACGGCCGACGCGGCGGGCGAGGAGGTCGGCGACGTAGGTGTAGTAGCCGCCGAAGAGCTCGTCGCCGCCCTCGCCGGAGAGGGCGACCTTGACGTGGCCGGCGGCGAGCTCGGAGACGAGGTAGGTGGGCAGCGCCGAGGAGTCGCCGAAGGGCTCGTCGAAAGCCTCGACCAGCTTCGGCAGCAGCTCGACCGCGTCGGGGCGGACGACCATCTCGTGGTGGTCGGTGCCGTAGCGCTGGGCGACCAGCCGCGCCCGCGAGAGCTCATTGAAGCCAGCCTCCTCGAAGCCGATCGAGAACGTCCGCAGGGGTTCGTCGGAGTGGGCGCTGGCGAGGCCGGCGAGGCCGCCGGAGTCGACGCCGCCGGAGAGCAGCACCCCGACCGGCACGTCGGCGACGAGATGGGCGCGAACGCTGTCGTCGAGCACTTCGCGCAGCTCGGCCGCGAGCTCGTCCGCCGACCCCCGCCGCAGCTCCGCGCCCGGCACCGGGCCGGGGCGCGCGTAGCGACGCTGCTGGACCCCTCCCCCCTCCCAGGTCAGCAGATGGCCGGGGGGCAGCTTGCGGGCCTCGGCAAAGATCGTCAGCGGCGCCGGGATCGAGTTGAAGGCGAGGTAGGCGGAGACCGCTTTCGGGTCGATCTCGCGCGAGAAGCCGGGCTGTTCGATCATCGCCTTCAGCTCCGAGGCGAAGGAGATGCCGCCGTCGACGTGGCGGTAGTAGAGCGGCTTGATCCCGAAGCGGTCGCGGGCCAGCAGCAGGCGCTGCCGTCGCTTGTCCCAGAGGGCGATCGCGAACATCCCCCGCAGCCGCTCCACGAATCCCTCCCCGTGCTCCTCGTAGAGGTGGACGAGGACCTCGGTGTCACAGTCGGTGGCGAAGCGGTGTCCGCGGCCCTCGAGCTCGCGCTTCAGCTCGCGGTAGTTGTAGATCTCGCCGTTCTGGACCACGACACAAGAACCGTCCTCATTGGCGATCGGCTGGTGGCCGCCGTCGAGGTCGATGATCGAGAGTCGCCGCGCCGCCAGCGCCACCGGCCCCTCATGGAAGAGGCCGTCGTCATCGGGCCCCCGGTGGACGAGCCGCCCGCACATTCGGGATACAGCCTCGAGGTCGGGGGCCCGTTCCTGGTCACTCGCGACGACGCCGCAGATGCCGCACATGGCGGCAGTCTCGCAGCCGCGCCCTACGGCTCAGGCGGCGGAGTGACGGCGGGGCCGCGGCCGGCCACCTTGTTGACCGTCGCCAGCAGCACCTGGAAGTAGAGCGAGACCGAGCGGTCGGCGATGTACTCCATGTCGTGGGCGAGCTTGTCGGCCCAGGTCTCCTCGCGGGTGATCCGCGTCTGGGCGAAGCCGGTCACGCCGGGGCGGACGACGAGGCGCTGCCAGTACTGGGGGATCTCGCGGCAGAGCTGGGCGTAGAAGGTCGGGCGGATCGGGCGCGGGCCGACCACCGACATGTCGCCGCGCAGCACGTTCCAGAGTTGCGGCACCTCGTCGAGGTGGGTCTTGCGGAGGATGCCGCCGATCCGGGTCCGCTCTTCCTCGGTACGGCGCGTCAGCTCCTCGCCGTAGTAGGGCCCGAGGCGCGTCTCCGCATCCGGCTTCAGGGTCCGGAACTTGTACATCCAGAAGAGGTGGCCGGCCTTGCCGACCCGGGCGCCGCGGTAGAGGACCGGGCGGCCGGAGTCGAGCGCGATCACCAGCGCGATCAATCCCAGCAGCGGCGAGAGAACGAGCAGGATCGAGCCGGAGATGAGGAGGTCGAGCCCCCGCAGGACCGGATCGATCGGTCTTGGGTCGCCTTCGGCCGCGGGCGCGACGAGTTCTTCGAGGCCGGGCTCGGCCTCGGGCAGCTCGCTCAGGAAGGCGTTACGGGATGGGGCTCTTCGCGCAATGGTGAGGCTCCGACGGTACCGAGAATGGTCTCGACCAGATAGGACGGATCGCGACGAGTTGGCGTTGCCTCCGCGGTCCGCTTCCGCAGCTCCACTGCGCGGGGGTCGGTCAGCGGACGCATCCGGCCGGAGCGGATCAGCGCTTCGTCGACGCCGCCGAGGCGGCCGCCGTAGGTGGTGTAGACGGGGGTGGCGAGGGCAGCGGCCTCGCGGTTCATCGTCCCGCCGGCGGAGACGACGAGGTCGGCGAGTGCGATCAGGCTCTGCGCCTCCACCGCCCCGGGCGGCACGATCACCGAGGGCAGCCGCAGCCCCTCGATGAACTCCCGCTGCTCCTGGGTGCGCGGCAGGACGACCGCGTGCACCTCGTCGTCGCGACCGAGCCGGTCGAGCACCTTCGGGAAGAGCGGGTTCGACTTGCGGTGGTACAGGGAGACGTCGGGCGGCGGGCGGACGATCACGACCACCCGCTCCTCGTCGACGCCCAGGCGCCGCAGCGCCTCGGCGTCGGGCTCGAAGTCGTAGAGGTAGTACTCCTCCTTCAGGCCGGGATAGGGGAAGTACTTGTCGGCGGTGACGCCGAAGCGGCGCAGGCGCTCCAGCGGCACCGAGTCGGGGAACATCACCCGCCTGGCGAGACGGCAGCCGATCCGGTGCTGGGTCACCGCGTACTCGTAGTCGTGCATGTTCGCCTCGGGGATGCCGAGCGCCTTGGCGGCGATCGCGAGGTCGTTGGAGCCGTGCGCCAGGGCGAGGTCGAAGTGGCGGCCGCGACCGAACCTCAGCATGCCGCTGCTGCGGGCGGCGAGGCTGGCGGCCTTGCGCAGTCGCGAGGCGCCGCCGTGGCGCCCGATCGGCGTGTGTGCCATGCCGTGCAGCTCGAGCAGCTGCTGGGTCTGGGCGTAGTCGCGCGAGGTGATCTCGACCTCGTGACCTTCCCCTCGCAGACGCTCGATGATCGGGCGCAGCACGAGGACGTGCGCCGGGGCGCTCATGTCGACCCAGACCTTCAAGAGCTAAACGGTCGCCGCGAGCTCGGCGTAGAGCGGGAAGCGATCCATCAGCGCGCCGGTGCGGGAACGGAGGTCCTCCTTTGAGGACTCGAAGTCGGGGCCGAGGGCGGTGGCGATCACCTCGGCGACCTCCCTCAGCTCCTCCTCCCCCATCCCCCGCGTGGTCAGCGCCGGGGTGCCGATCCGCAGGCCCGACGGGTTCATCGGCGGCCGCGGGTCGAAGGGGATCGCGTTGCGGTTGACGGTGATCCCGACCGCATCGAGCCGGTCCTCCCCGGTCTGGCCGTCGAGGCCGGTCGGGGTGAGGTCGACGAGGACGAGGTGAACGTCGGTCCCGCCGGTGATGACCGGGACGCCGCCCGCTTCCAGCCCGGCCGCCAGCGCCCTGGCGTTGGCGATCGTCTGTCGCTGGCGCTGGGCAAATTGCTCGCTGGAGGCGATGTGGAGCGCCACGGCCTTGGCCGCGATCGTGTGCATCAGCGGTCCGCCCTGCTGGCCGGGGAAGATCGCTTTGTCGATCGCTTTCGCGTGCTCCTCGCGGCAGAGGATCATGCCGCTGCGGGGGCCGGCGAGGGTCTTGTGGATCGTCGTCGTCACCACGTCGGCGTGCTCGACCGGGTTCGGGTGCTCACCGGCGGCGACGAGCCCGGCGAAGTGGGCCATGTCGACCATCAGCTTCGCCCCGACCGAGTCGGCGATCTCGCGGAAGGCGGCGAAGTCGAGCTGGCGCGGATAGGCCGACCAGCCGGCGACGATCAGCGCCGGCTTGTGCTCCTGCGCCAGGCGCTCGACCTCCTCCATGTCGACGAGGAAATCCTCGCGGCTGACGTGGTAGGGCACCGGGTTGTAGAGCTTGCCGCTGACGTTGATCTTCATCCCGTGGCTGAGGTGGCCACCGTGGTCGAGGGCGAGACCGAGGAAGGTGTCGCCGGGTTCGAGCAGCGCCATGTAGACGGCGTTGTTGGCCTGGGCGCCGGCGTGGGGCTGAACGTTCGCGTGCTCGGCGCCGAACAGGCTCTTGGCCCGATCGATCGCCAGTTGCTCGGCGACGTCGACCTCCTCGCAGCCGCCGTAGTAGCGGCGGCCGGGGTAGCCCTCGGCGTACTTGTTGGTCAGCACCGAGCCAACCGCCTCCAGCACCGCCTGCGGCACGAAGTTCTCCGAGGCGATCATCTCCAGCGTTCGCTGCTGCCGCTTCAGCTCGCCGTCGAGCACCGCGGCGATCTCGGGATCGACCTCGGCCAGCGGCGCTTCCTGGAAGTTGTCGGGCAGTTCGCTCATTCTGTTCCCTTGTGCGAAGCCCGAGCGACCATACCAGCGGCGCGGGACTGGTCGCCGCGGCGGTCCTGCTGCCCGCCGCGGGGTTCGTGCTGCTGCTGACCAACCCCCATCTCGACGTCCACTGGGAGGACCACCGAGCCCACTTCTGGCTCGTCCTCGGCGCCGCGGTCATCACCGGCGCCCTTGCCTATGCGACCGGCGAGGCGGCCGAGCGTCGCGGCGACCTCCGTCTCGGCCTGGTCTCGCTGACCTTTCTCTGCAGCGCCGGCTTCCTCGGCCTGCACGCGCTGGCCACCCCCGGGGTCCTGCTCGACGCGCCGAACCTCGGCTTCGTGATCGCGGTCCCGCTCGGGCTGGTACTCGCCTCGGCGATTGCCGCCCTCTCCGCCTCCGACGCCCTCTCGCGCCGCTATCGCACCCTCTCCGCCCACCGCCGTACCGGCGCCGCCCTCTTGCTGGGAGCGATGGCCGCCTGGACCGTGGCGACGCTGGCCGGGATCGGGCCGCTCGACGAGGAGACCGACATCGAGCGCACCAGCGGCGCCCTGGTCGTACCGGCGGTGGCCGCGGCCTTCCTCTACCTGCTTGCCGCCGCCCGCTACTGGCGCCTGGCCGCCGGCAGCTCGCGGCTTCTGGCCTTGGTGGTGGCGGTCAGCTTCGTCCTCCTCGCCGAGGCAGTCCTCCAAACCGCCCTCTCCCGCAACTGGCACGCGAGCTGGTGGGAGTGGCACGTGTTGATGCTGGCCGCCTTCGGCCTGGTCGCCTTGGCGGCGCGCCGTGAGTGGCGCGAGGAGCGCTTCGCCGATCTCTACATGGAGGAGACGGCGCGCGGGCGGCGCGAGGTGAGCGTCGTCTTCGCCGACCTCGCCGGCTTCACCGCCTTCTCGGAGGGACGAGACCCGGCCGAGGTCTCGGCGATGCTGAACGCCTACTTCGAGCGGGCGATCCCGCCGGTGGTCGGCAACCACGGCGGCGAGGTCGAGCGGTTGATGGGCGACGCCTTCATGGCCACCTTCAACACCCGCGGCGACCAGCCCGATCATGCTCGGCGCGCCGCGGCCGCCGCGCTCGAGATCCGCGACGCCACCGCGGCGGTTGCCGCCGCGAACCCCGATTGGCCCCGCTTCCGGATCGGCGTCAACAGCGGCGAGGCGCTGGTCGGCGTCCTCGGCGCCAGCGGCGGGCGCAGCTACACGGTGATCGGCGACGCCGTCAACTCGGCGGCGCGGCTGGAGTCGGCAGCGCCGGTCGGCGAGGTGGTGGTCGGAGCGGCGACGCTGCGGCAGCTGCCGGGGGCGCGGTCGCGCTCGCTGGGAGCGATCGAGGTGAAGGGGCGTCGCCAGCCTCTCGACGCGCACGTGCTCGAAGCACTTGGATAGTTTTCGCGGCCATGCGCCGCCGCCTCGTGCTCGCCCTCGCCGCCCTCGCCGCCCTGGCCCCTGCGACGGCGAGTGGAGCGCAAATCGACAATCCCTGCACCGCCCCCGAAGCGCGCTCCCTCCTCTGCCCGAACCTGAAGATCGCCCCGCCCAGCGAGCTCTACGTGCAGGTCGCCGGCCCCCAGGTGCGCCTGCGGGCGACCAGCGACGTCCAGAGCCGCGGGCTCGGCCCGATGGAGCTGCGCGGCCGCCGCGACGGTCCGCGCAGCATGAAGACCAACCAGCGGATCTACAAGAAAGGCGGCGGGCACATCACCGTCCCGAGCGGGGCGAAGCTGCGCTTCACCTACGTCGGCACCTACTTCGGCGGCTCCTACTGGAAGGTCCACCAACTGGCGACCTTCGAACTGATCCGGGTCCGCCCGGACGGGTCGCTCGGCGGAACCGTCCGCACCAGCCCCAAGCTCAACTACTGCCTGCGCGACCTCGAGCGCACTCAGGCCAGCCGCCGCGCTCCCGCGGGCCGGGTCTACCCCGGCTGCAACCAGGACCCCGCCCGCCAGCGGGTCGCGCTCGGGACCTCGGTCGGTTGGTCGGACGTCTACCCCGCCGCCTACCACCAGCAGTGGATCGACGTGGTGGGCCTGCGGGGCTGCTTCGTCTACCGGATGATCGTCGACCCGGGGGAGCACCTCTTCGAGTCGAACGAGAACGACAACCGGTCCCAGATCCGCGTCCGCCTGCCCTACCGCGGCGAGCCCGGCTGCTAGTCGAGGCCGACCGAGGCGAACGCGCTCGCCAGGTCCCCGGGCGAGAGGGCGCCGTCGCGCAGGATCCGCCAGGACCCGTCCTCGTCGATCGCGGTGATGTCGACCACGGTCGACGGCAGCCCCAGCAACTCTCCGCCGTCGATTGCCAGATCGACTCCGTCGAGGATCGAGTCGGGCAGATCTTTGAAGCGAGCCGGCGCCGGCTCGCCGCTGAGGTTGGCCGAGGTCTGGAAGACCGGTGACATCGTCCCTGCCAGCGGGCCCCCGATCAGGCGGATCCCAAGCCGTTCGGGGTCCCGGCGACAGGCGAGTGGGTAGCGTCGCTGCGGGTTGGCCACCACGAGGGTCGCCGGTCCGGGCAGCAGAGCGCTGACCGCGGCCTTGGTCCGCGGCCCGAGCCCGGAGACGAGCTCTCGGATCGCCAGCGGCGAGAAGTACATGACCGCCGAGGGCTTGCCGTCGTCGCGGCCCTTGAGCCGGTGGATCCGCGCGATCGCCGCCGAATCCAGCGGGTCGCAGGCAAGCCCGTAGAGACCATCGGAAGGAAAGACCGCGACGCCGCCGCTGGAGACACAGCGTTCGAGCGCCTTGCGGGCGCGCTGCGCTTCGCCTCGCTGGATCTGGATCAGCTCGCTCACGTCGCCTCCCTACCCGCGCGCCCGACGACGACGCGCTCGATCCCCGCCAGATCGCGCCGCGTCTCGATCTCGTCGAACCCCGCCGCGCGAAGGAGCTCCGCCACCGCCGGCGCCTGCCCCTCCCCCACCTCAACCGCAAGTGTGGTTGAGCTAAAGCCTCCATAGGAGGCCGAAGCTCGACCACACCCAGCGATGAAGGGGCGATAGGCGTCGAGGCCGTCGGGGCCGGCGAGGAGCGCCTCGCGGGGCTCCCACCGGGTGACCTCGGGCTGGAGGGCCGGCCAGTCGCGCTCGGCGACGTAGGGAAGGTTGGCGAGGACCAAGTCGAAGCTCTCGCCCTCGGGCAGAGTCCCCTCGACGAAGCGGACGCGCTCGGCCAGGCCCAGCCGCTCGGCGTTCCCCCGTGCCGCCTCGAGCGCCGCGGGCGAGGTGTCGGTCGCCGTCACGGCGCAGTCCGGCAGCTCGTCGGCGAGGGCAAGGGCGATCGCGCCGGAGCCGGTGCCGACGTCCAGCGCGCTCTTCGGCTGCACCTCCAGCGCCAGCTCGACCAGCAGCTCGGTCTCCGGCCGCGGAATCAGCACCCGCCGGTCTACCGTCAGCTCCAGGCTGCGGAAGCCTTTGCGACCGAGGATGTAGGCGATCGGCTCCCGCCGCAGGCGCCGCCGCACCAGCTCGCCGAACCGCCTCCCCGCGGCGGGTGGCACCTCCGCCGCCGGGTCGGCCACGAGCGCCGCCCGGTCCCACCCGGTCGCCTCGGCCAGCAGCAGTTCGGAGTCGAGTCGCGGGTCTTCGACGCCGGCGGCGCGCAACGCGTCGATCGCCGAGTCCAGCGCTTCTCTTACGCCTGCGCCGACCATTGCGGTCGCCTGCATCAGGCGGTTGCCGAGGAGGCCGCGGCCTCCAGCTTCTGGCGCTTCTCCTCGGCTGCGAGCGCGTCGGTGAACTCACCCAACTCTCCCGCCAGCACGCCCTCGAGGTTGTGCGAGGTGAGCTTGATCCGGTGGTCGGTTACCCGGCCCTGGGGGAAGTTGTAGGTGCGGATCTTCTCCGAGCGCTCGCCGCTGCCGACCTGCGCCTTGCGCTCGGAGGCGACCTTCGCCTGCTGCTCGGCCATCTCGCGCTCGTAGAGCCGCGCCCGCAGCACCCGCATCGCCCGCTCCTTGTTCTGGAGCTGGGACTTCTCGTCTTGCATCGAAACGACGACCCCGGTCGGTTTGTGGGTGATCCGCACCGCCGAGTCGGTGGTGTTGACCGACTGCCCCCCGGGGCCAGAGGAGCGGTAGACGTCGATCTGCAAATCGTTCTGGTCGATGTGGACCTCGACCTCCTCGGCCTCGGGCAGAACCGCGATCGTCGCCGTCGAGGTGTGGATCCGCCCCTGGGACTCGGTCTCCGGCACGCGCTGGACGCGATGAGTGCCGCCCTCGAACTTGAAGACCGAGTAGGCCCCCTCGCCCTTGACCTCGAAGGTGATCTCCTTGAAGCCACCCGACTCCGAAGCCGACTGGGAGAGCACTTCGATCGAGAATCCGCGCTCGTCGGAGTAACGGTTGAGCATCTTGAAAAGGTCGCCGGCGAATAGCGCCGCCTCGTCGCCGCCGGTGCCGGCGCGAATCTCGACGATCACGTTCTTGGCGTCGTTGGGGTCGCGCTCGACCATCGCCAGGCGAATCTCCTCTTCGAGCGCCTCCAGCTGCCCCGGCGCCTCCTCGACCACCCGCCGCAGTTCCTCGTCCTCGCCCTCGGCGAGCAGCTCCCGCGCACCTTCGAGGTCGTCGCGGAGCGTCCGCCAGCGCGCAGCCAGCTCGTTGGCGGGCTGCAGCTCCCGGTATTCGCGCCCGACCTCGGCGTACCGCGCCCGATCGCCGATCACCTCCGGGTCGGACATCTGCGCCTCGAGCTCCGCGAAGCGCGCCTCTATCTGCTCGACGAGCTGCTCGATCATGGCTCGAAGACTAGAGCGGAGCGCTGGTTAAGCGACGATCTCGATCGCCGGCTTCTTGGCGTCCTCGGGGTTCTCCCGGGCCAAAACCGCGTTGAGCGAGGCGATCGCCACCGCAAGCTGCTCTTCGTCGGGCTCGCGGGTGGTCAGGTTCTGCAGCATCAGGCCCGGCCACATCACCGCGCGGACCCAGCGTTTGCGCCGGTTTTTCCCGGCCCACTTGATCACCTCGTAGGAGAGGCCGGCGATCAGCGGGATCCCGAGGATCCGCGAGAGCACCAGCCAGTACCACTCCGGAAGTCCGATCGGGGCGAAGACGAAGATCGCCAGCACCATCACGATCAGCAGGAAGCTGGTGCCGCAACGGGGGTGCAGACGCGAGTAGAGCTTCGCCCGCGCGGGCACGAGCTCGTCTTCGGCCTCGTAACAGGAGATCGTCTTGTGCTCGGCGCCGTGGTACTCGAAGACGCGCCGCAGATCCGGCAGTTTGCTGATCGCGAGGATGTAGCCGATGAAGATCGCGGTGCGGAGGACCCCCTCGACGAGCCAGAAGAGCAGCGCCGAGCCGAGCTCGTCCTTAATCAGGCTGGTGAGGCCAACCGGGATGACGAAGAAGAGGCCGACCGCCAGCAGCATCGAGAAGAAGATCGTCAGCCCCCAGATGAAACCGCCGATCTCTTCCTGGTTGCCCTCGTCGTCCTCCTCCATCTGCGCGTTGGCGGAGATCGCCAGGGCTTTGAAACCGATCTTCAGAGACTCGCCGAGGGCGACGACGCCGCGGATCACCGGCAGTCGCCAGATGCGATGTCGCTGGGCCCAGGGAACGAGCGGCTCGGACTGGACGTCGATCTGTCCCTCGGGGGTGCGAACCGCAACCGCCCAGACCGAGAGGCCGCGCATCATCACGCCCTCGAGGACGGCCTGGCCGCCGATCGGGGCGTCGCGCTTGGCGACGAGGGCCCCATCGGGCATGCGCAAGGGGTCTCCTCCGTTGGTGGAGGAGCCGTTGTTGGAGGTCGGTGCCGAGCCCTCCGGCGGGCTCACGGGCTACTTCCCAGCCCTGTGCTTGGCGGCGCGGCGCTGGAAACGCTCAACGCGACCACCGGTGTCGACCAGCTTTTGCTTGCCCGTGTAGAAGGGGTGGCACTCGGAGCAAAGCTCTACATGCAGATCCTCTTGCGTGGAGCGCGTGTAGAACTGGTTGCCGCACGAGCAGTGCACGTTGGCAAGCGTGTAATTGGGGTGGATTCCTGCCTTCATCTCCACCAAGTCTAGAGAACCGCACAAATCGTGCCGATAGGTCCTTGTGCGTACCATTGGAAGGACCGCCCAGCAGAACCCATTTTCCCTGCTAAGACGGGTAATCGGAGCGGTTCTGTTCGGCGGTGCCGCGATCGTCAGCCTCCACATCTGGGCGGGAATCGGGGGCCCTGGTCTCGACACCGCCATCAACGGCGTGATCTACGACGCCGTGGTCGTCTGCGCCGGCCTCGCCTGTTTGACCAGAGCGCTGCGAGGAGGTCCCGAGCGTGCCGCTTGGTTTGCGATCGCCGCCGCCGTCCTCTCCTGGGCCGCCGCCGAGATCTACTGGACGCTGTACATCGAAGGCAACCCCGAGGCGCCATATCCCTCCCCCGCCGACATCGGCTACATCGCCTTCTATCCCTTCGCCGCCCTCGGCCTCTACTTACTGGTCAAGGCGCACGCAAAGCAACTCGACCCCCGTCTTTGGATGGACGGGGCGATCGCCGCCCTCGGCACCGCCGCCCTCGGCACCGCCTTGATCTTCGAGTTCGTCGCCGAACGGACCAGCGGGACGACGGTCGAAGTGGCAACGACTCTCGCTTACCCGCTGGGTGACGTGGTGCTGTTGGCGCTCGTGGTCGGAATCATCGCCCTCACCCGCTGGCGCCCCGGACGCACCTGGACCCTGCTCCTCGCCGGCCTGACGACGATGGCGATCGCCGACGTCGGCTACACGTTGCAAACCTACGAAGCAACCCTTCCTGACGGCGACTGGGTCGAACCGCTTTACGTGATCTCGGCCGTCTTCATCGGTGTTGAGGCCTGGCAGCCGAGAGCGGCGACGATTCAGCCCAGCGCTCGCTTCGACGGCTGGCGCGAACTGGTGGTGCCGGGAATCGTCGCGGCGCTGATGATCTCCCTTGTTTCGATGCAGTACTTCTCGGACGCCACCGCCCTCACCACGATTCTCTGGTCGGCGGCGATGCTGGCCGTGATCGGCCGTCTGGCGCTGAGCTTGCGCGAGAACAAGCGCCTGCTCGAACAGGTCCAGACCGACCGCCTCACCGGCCTTGGCAGCCAGGCGCGACTGCAGGTGGATCTGGAGGCACGGGAACAGTCGCCATCTGAGCCGATGACCGTGATCCTGCTCGATCTCAACGGGTTCAAGCGCTACAACGACACCTTCGGCCACCCCGCCGGAGACAAGATGCTCAGCATGCTCGGGAAGCGTCTGGGCGCGGCGCTGAAACCCGGGGCAACTGGCTACCCCGCGGCAACCGGCTATCGCCTGGGCGGCGACGAGTTCCTGGTGGTGGTCGAGGGGGGCCTGATCGATCTCGGCTCTGAGGAGCGCGACGCGATTGCGGTTCGCGCCGCCGAAGCCCTGACCTCCAACGGGAGGGGCTTCGAGCTCGGGGCCGCCTGGGGGATTGCCTCGATTCCAGAGGAGGCCGATTCACCGGCCGAAGCGATGCGCCTGGCAGACGTGCGGATGTATGCCCAGAAGGAGTCCCGCCGGGTTGCGGAGCCACTAGGGGCGCTGGACCGCGAAGCTCTCGAGCAGAGCCACTAGGACCTCCGTCACTTCCTGGCGGCTCTGCGGCCGATCGTCGCGCGCCAGCAGCATCGCCGCCTCGTCCAGCGCTCCCATCAGGAGGTGAGCCAGCGGCTTTACCGGGAGAGGGCGGATCTCCCCCGCCTCGATCGCCGCCGCCACGCTCGCTTCGATCAGGCCGAGCCCGTTGGCGGCCCCGATCTCCCGCCAGCGCTCCCAGCCCAGGACAGCGGGCGCGTCGTGAAGGGCGATCTGGCGCAGCTCCGGTTTCGCGCACTCGTCGAGGAAAGCCTCCACCCCGGCCTTCATCGCCTCCAGAGGGCTGTGCAGGTCCGAGCCGAGGACGATCCGGGCGACGCGCTCGGTCGATTCCGCCTCGATCCGTTCGTAGACAGCCTCGAGCAGGCTCGCTTTGTCTCCGAACTGGTGGTAGAGGGCCCCGCGGGTAACGCCGGCGGTGCGAACGATCTCCTCGGTGCCGACGTTGTCGTACCCGCGCTCAGTACAGAGCTCGCGGGCGGCGGCGATCAACGCCTCCCGGGTGGCCCTCGTCCGTTCGGCTTGGGTTCTACGCGGTTCTGGACTTACATTCATACTGTATGTATCTTAGACGCGACACCAGCTAAAGGAGGCGCATCGTGACGGACCAGCGCAAGGAAATCCAACTTCCGCAGGGGACCATTCGCTACCGCGAGGCGGGGGAAGGCAAGCCCGTGGTCTTCGTTCACGGCTATCTGGTTGACCACCGACTTTGGGACGGGGTCGTCGACCAGCTCTCCGATCGCTGCCGCTGCATCGCTCCCGACTGGCCGCTGGCCGCTCACCAGGTCGCGATGAACCCGGATGCAGACCTCTCCCCCACTGGCGTGGCGCGGCTGATTTCAGACTTCCTCACCAAGCTGGAGCTCGAGGACGTGACGATCGTCGGCAATGACTCCGGCGGCGCGATCTCCCAGGTCCTGGTGACGACGCACCCGGAGCGAATCGGCCGCCTGGTGCTGACCAACTGCGACACCCACGAGAACTTCCCGCCTGGCCCGTTCAAGGCGATGCCGCCGGTGGCGAAGCTGCCGGGCGGCATGTTCGCGATCTCCCTTCCGTTCCGAATCCCGGCGGTGGCGCGCGCGGCATTCGCTCCCTTCGCCAAGAAAAAGATCCCTGCTGACCTGATCGCCTCCTGGATGGAGCCGGCCAAGAGCGACCCCGCGGTCCTGCGGGACGCCGGCAAGGTCACCGCGGGGATGAACAAGCGCTACACCCTGGAGGCAGCTGAGAAGCTGCGCAGCTCGCAGCTGCCGATCAGACTGCTCTGGGCACCGGGCGACCGCGTCTTCCCCATCTCCTACGCAGAACGGCTGGCCGGCGAAGCCGGCAACGCCGAGATCGTCCGGATCGCCGATGCGAGGACCTTCGTTCCTCTCGATCAGCCGGGCCGCGTGGCCGATGAGATCGCCGACTTTGCGGCTTCGTCCTGAGCACCTGAACGAACAAACGTTCCCAAACAATCGCAATGTGCATATTTTTCGTCCGACGGGTGGGGTGAAACTTCCCCAACCCCCTACAGGAGGACGGAGAGCATGTCCGAGCAGATCTTCGACCAGGATCGCCCCCGCAGCACGATGGCCCAGCGCCTCGATGAAGCCTTCGCGGGTTGCGACGAGTGGACCGTGATCGCGGCCCCCCGGCGCCGCAGCACCCTCGACTTCACCCCCACCGCCGCCAGACCGTCGCGGATCTTCGACGGCGCCTCGATGCTGCAGGCGGAGGAAGCCGAAGCGCTGTAGGCCCTCACCTCAACGACGGTCGTAGCGCATGCCGATCCGGGACATCTGGTCGATCCCGATCCCTCCCACGACGAACATCGCCACCGTCGCCAGTGCACCATCGTCGCTTAGCAATGCGACGGCCAGCCAAGCACTGGCACCCAGTATCACCGTTATGGCCCCCACCAGCGTCACCGCTTTTCCTTCGCTCATACCCCCACCTTAGCTGGTAGCTGCAGACAAAACAATTACAAGGGTCGCGAGGACGACGCCTGCGACTCCGCCTCGCACGGTCGCATTCCGAAGGCGATGCTCCTCGGCGCCCGAGAGCGCGGGCTTGACGTGAGCGATGAATCCTCCGACTGCAATCGCAGCCGCCATCAGACCGGCACCCGTTGCCGAGTCGCTCATCAAGGTCGCAAGAACCACCCGCCGACCCTAAGCGGCCGATCCGCGCGCGTGGCGCGCGGATCGTGCCGTTAAGCGAACGGCTTGCTCAGGTCTCCTGGTACAGCGGGCCGTCGCCGCCCTCGGGGAGGGTGAGGCGGCCGCCCTTGGCGGTGATCGCGCCGCACTGGACGCAGTTGGAGGCGGTGATGTGGACGTCGACCTCGGCGGCCCCGTTCTCGAGCTGGTCCTCGGGGATCTCGTAGACCTGGGCCGGGCACATCGAGACCCAGGTCTGGGCGACCTCGCGCGGGACGTGGGTCTGGACGCGGACGTGGTTGGGAGCGTCGTCGCGGGTCGCGTTGCCGGAGAGGAAGACCGAGTCGAGCTTGTTGAAGGTCAGCTCGTTGTCGGCCTTGGGGTACGTGTCCCCCGCCTTGCCCAGCTCCATCTCGATCTCGGAGTCGTGCTCCTGGGACCAGTGGCCGCCGGGGAAGGCGCCTTTGGTGATCGTCATCGCCGAGGCGATCGCGCCGCCCATGAAGAAGCCCTTCGAGAACGGCTGGCGCATGTTCCGCGACTGCTTGATCTCCTTCTCGATCAGCGACTTGCGGACCTTTTCGTCGTAGGCCTCGAAGTTGACCGAGTCCGGATCCTGCTTCAGCGACTCGACGATCGTCTCCGCCGCGTAGATGCCGGCGTGCATCGCGTAGTGGACGCCCTTCAGGGTCGGGATGTTGACCATGCTGGCGGCGTCGCCGGCGACCATCATGCCCGGCACCGCCAGGCGCTTCGGCATCGAGAAGTAGCCGCCGGAGGGAATCGTCTTCGCGCCCCAGGCAACCCGCTTGCCGCCCTCGAGCAGCTTCTTGATGAAGGGGTGGGTCTTCATCAGCTGCAGCGCATCGTGGACGGAGAAGGTCGCATCCGTGTAGTCGAGGCCGGCGACGAGGCCGATGCAGATCTTGTCCTCGCCCATCGGGTAGATGAAGCTGCCGCCGAACTCGTTGTATTTCGGCGACTTGCGCAGCGGCCAGCCCATCGTGTGGATCACCCGGTCGAGCGGCTCCTTGACCTCCCAGACCTCTTTCACCCCGAGCTCCCAGCGCATCGGGTCGGCGCCGTGCATGTCGAAGTAGTCGTAGGCGGCGTAGGTGAGGTGGCCGACCGTGCCCTCGGCCAGGACGGTGGCCTTGGCCACTACGTCGGAACCAGGCTCGAAGTTGGCGAGCTCTTCGCCCTCTTTACCGCGGCCGCGGTCACCCGAGCGCACGCCCTTGACGATCCGGTCCTCGACCAGCAGTTTCGTCGCGGCCGTTTCGCTGAGGATGTAGGCGCCGGCTTCTTCGGCTTTCTCGGCGAGGAAGCGGCCCAGTTTCGAGACCGAGGTGACGTAGTTGCCGTGGTTTTTGAAGTTCGGCGGCATCGGCACCAGGGGCAGCGCCGCCTTCTTGGTCAGCAGGTAGACCGCGTCCTTGGTGACCTCCTGGTAGACCGGCCACTCCTCCTTGGGGAGGTCGGGGAACAGCTCTTCCATCGCCGAGGGCTTCATGTTCGCCCCCGAGAGCAGGTGCGCCCCGGCGACTTTGCCCTTCTCGATCACCGCGACCGGGACTTCGCCCAGCTTCTCGGTCAGCTCCGGCTCGTTCTCGAGCAGCTGCAGGAGCTTGTTGGCGCAGGCGAGCCCGGCCGGCCCGCCGCCGACGATCGCGACTCCTACCTCGATTCGATCCTCGGGCGCGTCGGTCGGCGGACCGACCACATCGTTGGAATCGAACGGGGGCGGGAACTCACTAGGTGCGACGGCGGGCATTGAGGCTCCTTTCAGCCCTTCTTGGCTTTGATCGCCTCGGTCAGCTTGGGGACGATCTTGTGCAGGTCGCCGACCACGCCGAGGTCCGAGAACTCGAAGATCGGGGCGTTCGGATCCTTGTTGATCGCAAGGATGTTCTCCGAGTTCTGCATCCCGACCTTGTGCTGGATGGCGCCGGAAACGCCGGCGGCGAGGTACAGCTTCGGCGCCACCGTCTTCCCGGTCTGCCCGATCTGGGCCGCGTAGGGGTACCAGCCGGCGTCGACGACCGCGCGGGTCGCGGCGACAGCGCCACCCATCGAGTCGGCGAGCTGCTCGCAGAGCTCGAAGCCCTCTTTGGCACCGAGACCGCGACCGCCGCCGACGAGGATGTCGGCATCCTCGATGTTGACGTCGGCGCCGCGCTGCTCGCCGCGCTGGATCAGCTTCGCCTTCGACGACCACTCGGAGAGCTCGACGTCGACGTCGACGACCTCAGCCGTGCCGCCACTCTCGTTGGCGTCGAAGGCGTTGAGGCGGCCGATGATGATTCCGGGCTCGGCGACGTAGCCGACGTCAGCGATCTCGGAGTCCTGCAGGATCGGCCGCTCGACCACGAGTTTGCCGTCCTGGACTTTGACGCTGGTGACCTCCATCGTCACGCCGGCGTTGAGGCGGGCGGTGAGGCCGGCCCCGATCTCGAAGCCGAGCAGACCGCCGCCGAAGAGGGCGTAGGAGAAGCCCTGCTCCTGGATGACTTTCGCCATCGCGTCGACGATCGGCTGGGCGAGGCCCTCCGGCACGCTCTTGGCCCGGTAGACCTTGGCGGCGCCGTAGTTGCCGAGCGAGGCACAGGCGTCGTCAGCGACGTCGCCGACGACCAGCGCGGCGGCTTCGCCACCGACTTCGCCGGCCAGCTTCGCGGCCTCGGAGATGGCTCCGAGCGAGTTCTTGTTGAAGTTGCCCTCGTCGTCGTGGAGGGCGTAAACCAAGATGCCTGCCATTTAGATCAGCTTCCTCTCGTCGAGCCAAGCGACGATCTTTTCGACCGTCTCGTTGGTGTCCTCGTCCTCGATGATCTCGCCCGCTTCCTTCGCCGGCGGCGGGTTCAGAGCGAGCACTTTGGTCTTCGAACCGCCCTCGCCGACCTGGCCGGCCTCGATGCCGACGTCGCCGGTGGCCTTCGAGTCGAGCGGCTTCTTTTTCGCGCCCATGATCGCTTTCAGGCTCGGGTAGCGCGGCTCGTTGATCGCGTCGCCGACGCTGATCACGGCGGGCAGCTCGACCTCGACGGTGTCGTAGCCGTACTCGGCCTGGCGCTCGCAGCGCAGTTTGCCGTCGGTGACATCGATCTGGATCACCTGGGTCAGCGAGGGCATCTTCAGGTGGTCGGCGACGACCGCACCGATCGTGTAGCACTCGCCGTCATCGGACTGCTGGCCCAGCAGGACCAGGTCGGGGCTCTCCGACTCGAGCACTTTCGCCAGCGCGTAACCGGTCGCGCAGACATCGGAGCCGGACAGCGCATCGTCGGCGAGGTGGACCGAGCGATCGGCGCCAAGCGCGACTGCCTTGTGCAGCGCGCGGACCGCCGAGCTGGGGCCCATCGTCACCGCCACGACCTCCTCGACCGGGATCGCGCCACCCTCCTTGATCTGCATGGCCGCCTCGAGGGCGTGCGTGTCGAAGGGGTTGAGATTTTTCTCGCCGCTACGGTCCAGCCGCATCGTGTTCGGGTCAATGCGCTTCTGGACGGCGGCGTCCGGGACCTCCTTGACCAGGACGCAGATCTTCAAAACAAAGCCTCCTTGGGATGATTCTCGGGTTCGCGGGGCGCGATCTTAGCGCTCGCCGCGGGTTGACTGACGAGTCAATCAGGACTATACCCGGCCTAGCGGCACCTATGCACCGATCTGTGTCGAATGCACTATTCGCCGCTGGCGTGGCGGGCGCTGGCCCGCTCCTGGATGAACTCGACGATGTCGTCGGTTCCGGAGCCGGGGGTGAAGACCTCGGCGACGCCGAGCTTCTTCAGCTCGGGGATGTCGTCGGCCGGGATCGTGCCGCCAACGGTGACCAGCACGTCGTCCACCCCCTGCGCCTGGAGCAGCTCGACCACTTTCGGGACCAGCGTCATATGCGCCCCGGAGAGGATCGAGAGGCCGACGGCGTCGGCGTCCTCCTGGATCACCGTCTCGGCGATCTGCTCCGGCGTCTGGTGCAGGCCGGTGTAGATCACCTCCATCCCGGCGTCGCGAAGGGCGCGGGCGATGATCTTGGCGCCACGGTCATGTCCGTCGAGGCCGGGCTTGGCGACGACGACGCGAATCTTGCGGGCGGTTGCTGCCTCCATCCGGCTCGGAACCCTAGCGTGAACGCGGTCTGGCGCTGGTTCGCCAGGCAAACCGGGAAGGCGGCGGCACCCGGCGCCGACCCGCGACCCGCGAGGCACTGACGCCGACGACGGTGGCGATGACGGTGACCACCAGGGCGAGAAGGCGACGACCGAGGCGTTCGAAGCGCAGGACCTGCCAGCCCTCCTCGCGGGCGATCGCCGCCAGCGGCGGGTCCGGGTTGACCGCGACCGGGTTGCCGACCGCGCGCAGCATCGGCAGGTCGGAGAGGGAGTCGGAGTAGGCGAAGGACTCGCCCAGCTCGATCGCGTGCCGGGCGGCGAATTCGCGCATCGCCGTCACCTTTCCCTCGCCGTAGACGAAGGGGCCGTCGAGGCGGCCGGTGAAGTTGCCTTCGGCGTCGATTTCGTAGCGGGTGCCGATGCCGCCGTCCATGCCGAGCACGTGGGCAAGCTGCTCGACCACGCCGTTGCCGGCGGCGCTGACGATGAAGGTCGGACGGCCGGCGTCCTGGTGGGCGTAGATCTCCTGCAGCATCTCCGGATAGACCCTCGGCAGGATCGCCGCCATCACCTCCGGGCCCATCCGGTCGACCGCCTTCGCGGGGATACCCGTTATGAGCTCCCGGGCCACCTTCAGCACCTCTGCGGTGCGCTCGTCGGTGGTGCCGCGCAGGCGGTAGCGCAGGTGCTCGAAGCCCCAGCTGGCAAGCTGGCGGCGACTGACGATTCCCTGCTTGGCGGCGATGCGGGCGAACTGCATCCCGCTCGACCCCGCCATCAGGGTCTTGTCCAGGTCAAAGAAAGCGGCAGCCCGCGGCAGACCTTCGCTCGCGGGCTGCGCGCTCAAGGGACTACGCCCCGTTGACCTCGATGACGATCGCGTCGCCCTGGCCACCGCCGGAGCAGATCGCGGCGACGCCGAGGCCGCCGCCGCGGCGGCGCAGCTCGTGCACGAGGGCGCCGACGATGCGCGAGCCGGAAGCGCCGATCGGGTGGCCGAGGGCGATCGCGCCGCCGTTGACGTTGACCTTCTCCTCGTCGACGCCGAGCATCCGCACCGAGTTCAGCGCGACCGAGGCGAAGGCCTCGTTGATCTCCCAGAGGTCGACCTCCTCCGCGCTCTTGCCGATCTTCTCCAGCGCCTGCTTGGCGGCGTTGGCCGGCGTTTTCGCCAGGTAGGGGAAGTCGTCGGCGACGGTCCCGTAGGAGAGGATCCGCGCCAGGGGGGCCTTGCCTTCCTTCTCGGCCCACTCCTCCGAGGCGACGACGATCGCGCCGGCGCCGTCGTTGACGCCGGGGGCGTTGCCGGCGGTGTGGGTGGCGTCCTCGCCGCCGATCGCCTTCAGCTTCGCCAGCGTCTCCAGGGTGGTTTCGGGGCGGATCGCCTCGTCGGCCTCGACCGTGCTCTCGCCCTTGCGGGACTTGACGGTGACGCCGACGATCTCCTCGGCGAGGCGGCCGGCGTCGGTCGCCTCACTGGCCAGCCGGTGCGAGCGCTCGGCGAAGCGGTCCATGTCGACGCGGCTGATCTCGAGCTCGTTGCCGACCTCGCTCGCCTCGTTGATCATCTGTTTATTGGTGAAGGGGTTGGTGAGCCCGTCGTGGGTCATCGCGTCGAGCGCCTTGACGTCTCCCATCCGGAAACCGAAGCGGGCGTTCGGCAGCAGGTAGGGGGCTTGGCTCATCGACTCCATGCCGCCGGTGACGGCGACGTTGGTGTCGCCGGCGCGGATCGCCTGGTCGGCGAGGCCGATGGTGCGCATGCCGGAAGCGCAGACCTTGTTCACGGTCTCGGAGGGAACCTCCTTGGGGATTCCGCCCTTGATCTGGGCCTGACGCGAGGGGATCTGCCCCTGGCCGGCCTGCAGGACCTGGCCGAAGACGACCTGCTCGACCTGCTCGGGGGCGACTCCGGAGCGCTCGAGCGCGGCCTCGATCACGGTGCCGCCGAGGTCGGTGGCGTCGAGGGAGGAGAGTCCGCCGCCCATCTTTCCGAAGGGGGTGCGCACGGTACCGAGGATGACTGAGCTGGGCATCTACTGCCTTTCCTTTCCTAAGTTCTTACGGCCTGGCGCATGGCCACCAGGTCCAGCGGATGAAGATACCGACAGGTGGCCATAGACTCGCGGCCGATGAAGATCGAGGTGAAACAGGTCGGGCTGGCCGAGAGCGGTGCCGAGCTGGTGGCGATCGGGCACTTCGAGGGCGCGGAGCTTCCCGCCCCGGTCGCCGCGGCAAGCGGGGCCGACGAGGTCAAGGCGGTCTTCAAAAAGCTCTCGCTCCTGCGCCCCGAGGACTTCCCGCCCGTCCTGGTCGTCGGCCTCGGCGAGCGCGAGGAGATCGACGGGGAGCGACTGCGGGTCGCCGCCGCCCTCGTCGCCAAGGAGGCGGCGCGGCTGGAGGCCCCCTCGCTCGCCTGGGGATTGCCCGACGGCGACGATCTCGCCGCCGAGGCCGAGGCGCTGATCACCGGCACGATCCTCGCCTCCTACCGCTTCGACCGCTTCAAGTCCGGCAGCGAGGACGAAGACTCGCCGCGCCTGGAGGCGCTGACGCTGCTGGGACCCGCGGAGGCCGAGACGCCCGCGGAGGTGGCTCGCATCGCTGCCGAAGCGCAGAACCGGGCGCGGGACCTGCAGACCACTCCCGCCAACGTCGCCACCCCCACCTTCCTCGCCGAACGGGCGGAGGAGATCGCCGCCGCCTCTGACGCGATAACCGCCGAGGTGCTGGGGCGCCCCGAGCTCGAGGAGAAGAAGATGGGCGGGCTGCTCGCGGTCAGCCAGGGCGGACCGCAGGAGCCGAAGTTGATCGTCCTGCGCTACTCCGGCGGCGGCTCCGGGCAGACGCTCGGCTTCGTCGGCAAGGGAGTCACCTTCGACACCGGCGGCATCTCGCTGAAGCCGGGCGCCGGCATGCCGGACATGAAGATGGACATGTCCGGCGCCGCGGCCGTGCTCGAGGCGGTGGCGGCGATCGCCGAGCTCGGACTGCCGATCGACCTGATCGCCGTCGTGCCCTCGACCGAGAACATGCCCTCCGGCACCGCCATAAAGCCCGGGGACGTCATCACCCAGTACAGCGGCAAGACGGTCGAGGTCAACAACACCGATGCCGAGGGGCGCCTGATCCTCGCCGACGCGCTCGCCTACGCGATCGAGCTCGGCGCCGAGCGTGTCGTCGACCTCGCCACCCTGACCGGCGCCGTCGTCATCGCCCTCGGCTCCACCTACGCGGCGGTGATCGCCAACGACGACGCCCTCGCGGAAGAGGTGAGCGAGGCCGGCGAGCGGAGCGGCGAGCTGACCTGGCGCCTGCCGCTGCACCCCGAGTACAAGGAGCTGATGAAGGGCAAGGTCGCCGACCTCTCCAACCTCGCCTCCAAGCGCAAGGCGGGGACGATCACCGCCGGCTCCTTCCTCGAGGAGTTCGTCGGCGAGACGCCCTGGGCGCACGTCGACATCGCCGGCACCGCCTGGGACGTCGGCCGCCCGTACGTCGGCAACGGCGCCAGCGGCTACGGGGTGCGGCTCCTGGTCGAGCTCGCCCGGCACAGCGCCGCCTAGCTTTCCCCGAGGATCATGCAGGTGGCGACGCCGTGGGCGAGCAGCTTGCCGCTGTCGGCAGCGGTCAGCGTCGCCTCCGAGGTCGCCTGTTTGCGGCCGCGGTAGAGGACGCTCGCCTCGCAGAGAACGCGGCCGGTGTCGCGGGTCAGCGGGCGGACGAACTTCGCCTCCAGCCCGAGCGAGGTGTAGGCAACGCCGGCGGGGAGGGTCGTGTGGACCGCGCATCCGAGCGCCGAGTCGAGCAGGGTCGAGGCGTAGCCGCCGTGGACGACGCCGATCGGGTTGTAGTGCTCCTCGCCGGGTTCGCCCTCGAAGACCACCCTCCCCTCCTCCAGCTCGACCGGGCGCAACCGCATCGTCACCGCGATCGGGGGCGGCGGCAACTGGCCGGTGACGACCGCGGTCATGTACTCCATCCCGGTCATAGTCGCCCCGGCCGCTGCCGTCGCCACCGGGTCCTGCCAGACCAGGGTGCGGCTGCGGGAGCTGTCGGGGCGCTCGGCGGCGAAGGCTTCCGCCAGCTCAGCGGCGGTCCCCTCCGGCGCCGTCACCACTCCGTTCTCGCTCACCTGACCTCCAGCCTCCGCAGGTCCGCCGTGCGGCGCGGCTGCCGCGGCGCGGCCGGGTAGTGCAGGTCGGCGCTGATCTCCGCCTCGCTGATCGCGATCCGCGGCCCCTTCGAGCGCCGTTGATGCCTATTTCTCGAAATCAGCCTCATGGTTGCCTCCGATCGGCTGTTGTCTTAGTTGCATCAAGCAACTGATCTGATTTCGACCCTAGACAACTGAGTTGCTTGATGCAACCAACTGTGCGAAGATCACAGAGTGCTGCGCCGCGACTACCCCGCCCTCGACGACTGCTCCGTTGCCAAGGCGCTGGAGGTGATCGGCGAGCGCTGGTCGCTGCTGATCGTGCGCGCGGTGATGCACGGGAACCGGCGCTTCGGCGAGATCCAGGAGTCACTGGGGATCGCCCGCAACGTGCTCTCGGCGCGGCTGCAGCGGCTGATCGACGAAGACATCCTCGAGCGGCGCGCCTACCAGGAAAGCCCCCAGCGCTACGAGTACTTCCTGACCCAGAAGGGCCTCGACCTCTGGCCGGCCCTGATCGCCCTCCTGCACTGGGGTGAGCGCTACTCCCCCGCCCCCGAGGGCCCCCGGCGGCTGATCATCCACAAGGAGTGCGGCGGCGCCGTCAGCGAGCGCGGCATCTGCGAAAGCTGCGGCCAGTTGCTCCACGCCCGGGACGCGAAGCAGGTGCCGGGGCCGGGCTCGAAGCAACCCGCCGTCGCCGCGGAGAGCGTCGCGCGCTAGCTTTGCCCCAGGCGAACGGCGAGGCGAGGAGGAAGTAGACGATGGCGACGGCGGCTGAGCTTCAGGTCAAGGACAGGATCTTCATCGGCGGCGAGTGGGTCGAGCCCATCGCCGCCGAGCCGATCGAGGTGGTGAACCCGACCACCGAGGAGGTGATCGGGACGATCCCCGGCTGCGGGGCCGAGGACGCCGATCGCGCCGTCGCCGCCGCCCGCCAGGCGTTCGAGGGCTGGTCGCAGACCTCCCGCGAGGAGCGCGCCCGCTTCATCACCGCGATCGCCGAAGGGATGAGCGAGCGGGCCGAGGAGCTCACCGCGACGATCACCCAGGAGCTGGGGATGCCGCTGAAGCTGACCGGGATCGTCCAGGTCGGGTTGCCGACCTCGCAGATGGCCGGGACGCCGCAGCTGATGGAGGAAGTCGCCTGGGAGGAGGAGGTCGGCAACTCGCGCGTGATCCGCGAGCCGGTCGGGGTGCTCGGGGCGATCACGCCCTGGAACTACCCCCTTAACCAGATCGTCTGCAAGGTCGCCCCCGCCCTCGCCGCCGGCTGCCCCGTCGTCCTCAAGCCGAGCGAGGTGACGCCGCTGAACGCCTTCATGCTGGCCGAGGTGATCGAGGCCGCCGGCCTGCCCGCCGGCGTCTTCAACCTCGTCACCGGCGTCGGTCCGGTGGTCGGCGAGGCGATCGCCGGGCACCCCGGCGTCGACATGGTCTCCTTCACCGGCTCGACCCGCGCCGGTCGCCGGGTCAGCGAGCTCGCCGCGGCGACGGTGAAGCCGGTGGCGATGGAGCTCGGCGGCAAGTCGCCGAACCTGATCCTCGACGACGCCGACCTCGCACAAGCCGTGCCCGACGGGGTCTCCAAGTGCTTCCTCAACTCGGGGCAGACCTGCAGCGCCCTGACCCGGATGCTGGTCCCGCGCCAACGCCTGGCCGAGGCCGAGGAGCTGGCCAAGGCGGCGGCCGAGACCTTCACCCCCGGCGATCCCTTCGACTCTTCGACCCGACTCGGGCCGCTCGTCTCCCACGTCCAGCGCGAGCGCGTCCGCGGCTACATCGACAAAGGCGTTGAGGAGGGCGCGAGGCTGATCACCGGCGGCGCCGAGCCGCCCGAGGGCCTCGAGCGCGGCTACTTCGTCCGCCCCACCGTCTTCTCCGAGGTCGAGGCCGAGATGACGATCGGCCAGGAGGAGATCTTCGGTCCGGTGCTGGTGATCCAGCCCTACGAGGGCGAGGACGACGCGGTCCGTATCGCCAACTCGACTCCCTACGGCCTCTCCGGCGGCGTCTGGTCCGCCGACGCCGACCGCGCGGTGTCCGTCGCCCGTCGCATCCGCACCGGCCAGGTTGAGATCAACGGCGGCCGCTTCAACCCCCGCGCCCCGTTCGGCGGCTATGGCCAGTCCGGGCACGGTCGCGAGAACGGCCGCTACGGAATCGAGGAGCTGCTGCAGCTGAAGGCCCTGCAGCTCTAGTCCGCTACCCCTGGAGCAGCCCCTGGCCCCGCATCCAATTCGCCAGGCGCCCCACCCGCCGAGGGTCCACGGGGCTCGCCGGGGAAAGCAGCGGGAGGGTCGCCTCGACTTCGGCTTCCGCAGGTCTCTCGCGCCTGCCGATGTTTTCAAGCTCTTTCCGTGCGGCTTCGATCGCCTTTGCGGCGGCTTCCGGATCTTCGCGCGCCGCGGCGGTACCGCGCGCCACCGCCGCGATAAATGCACGTATCGGCCGCGGGTCCCGGGCCAGGCGACCGCGGCGGGCGATCACGACGAGTTCGTCATAAGAGGGAATCCCGGACCTCTGCACCGGGGTGATCACCGGATCCAAGCCGAGCGCTTGCAGCTCGACCCCCTCGACATTCCCCGAGCCGCCGAAGACGGCGTCCACGCGCCCGCTGATCAGGGCGGGCAGGAGCCGGTAGCCGACCTGCTTGACCTCCACGTCCCGCAGGCTCAGGCCGGCTTGCGCGAGGAGGCTCCCGAGCAGCTCTTCTTCGAAGGCGAAGTCAACTACGGCGATGGTTTTCCCCTTCAGATCGGCGAGGTTGCGGATACCCGACTTCTCAAGCCAGATCAGTGCCATGGTCGGCCGCCGCACAAGGCTCGCGACGGCGACGATCGACGCGCCTTTCTCCTTCGCGAGCAGGACCTGTGGCTGATGCGAGATCCCCAGGGCGACGAAACCCTGGGTCACATATTCCACGACGTTGTCGGGGGTGATGGGAGAGGTGATCTTGACGTCGACGCCCCGGTCCGCGAAATAGCCGCGCTCCTCGGCCATGAAGATGCCCGCGGTTTCCGGGCCGGGATACCCGTCAAGCGTTATCTCGACGCGGTACTCCGCCTCCTTGGGTTCCGCGCTCTTGCCCTGTTCGGCTGCGGGCGGGCTCTCGGCCGCCGTCTCGGCATCGGTGTCTCCCCCGCATCCGATCAAAGCGACAACCGTCGCCAGCGTCGCCACCCCCCATAAGACGCGTCCCATCATTCAATTTTAGACTGGAGTTATGGGGACGGAACGTACTCGTTGGTGAGCAGAGCCGAGACCGGCGGCTTGCGCTCGATCAGCCCCTCCCGGTACATCCAGTCGACCAGCTGACCCGCCTTCTCTTCGCTCATGTGGGCGTCCTCGGAGAGCAGCGGCACCGTCGCCTCCAATTCCGCATCCAGCACCTTGCCGGGCGCTCTGCCGATCCTCGTGGCGATCGCTTCGGCGGCAGCCTCGGGATCTTCGAGTGCCAACGCGGTCCCACGCGTCATCGCAGAGATGAAATCGCGGATCGACTGCGGATCAGCGGAGAGGCGGTCCCGACGGCCCATGAGGACCAGCTCTTCATAGGAAGGAGCACCGATGCTCTGCAGGCGAGTGATCACCGGCTCCAGCCCCCGCGCTTCGAGCTCGGCTCCCTCGACGTTCCACGAGCCACCGAAGATGGCGTCGGCACGCCCGCCGACCAGGGCAGGCACCAGTTCTTCATCCACCGTCTCGATCTTCACGTCGGCGAGCGTCAGCCCCTCTCGCGCCAGGAGGTTTTCGAGAAGGGGCTTTTCATAGTCGAGCCCCAGGATCGCGATGGTCTTGCCCCTCAGATCGGCAATGCCTTCGATCTTCGACTTCGGCAGCCAGATCATCGAGGTGGTCGGCTGGGTGATCACGCTCGCGACGGCGGCGACCGGTGCGCCTCTCGCCCCCGCAAGAACGAGTTCCGGTTGGTGGACGAGCCCCAGGTCCACCGTACCGCCGGCCACGTACCCGAACGTGCGGTCCGGAGTCACCGGATCGCGAACGACTACTTCCAGGCCGACGTCACCGAAGTAGCCGTTTATCTCGGCGAGGAGAATGCCCATGCTCTCGATGCCGGGTTCGCCGGGGAGCTCGACGTGAAGCTCCAGGAGATCTTGCGAGGGAGCCGCCGTTTCCGCGCCGCTCCCATCTCCACAGCCAGCGACCATTGCAGCTATTGCGGCCAGCCCCACGAGGAAGCTACGGATTTTCATTACTCAGACTATATGTCTCAATACTGCGCCGGCGCAACCGCCCCAGCGACGGCTCAGGCTGGGCGCCCGGGCGGCGTGGCGGTGACGTCGCCTTGCTGACGGCGCGCCACCTCAGCGGCCCGGCCGACGTTTTCGCCGATGCCGAAGTGGGCGCAGATCGTCAGCTCGTGCTCGCGGCGCAGCGGGCGAGTGGGGTCGACCACGGGAGCGCTGCGGATCGCGTCGGCCTCCTGCGCGACCCAGACGCCGAAGGGGGCGCCGGCGCAGCTGGAGAAGGGAAGGGCGACGACGCGGGCGCGGCGGCGGCGGCCGAGGCGGGTCACCAGCCAGGCGGGCTCGCCGCTGTCGGCGTCGACGAAGATGCCCTGCACCTGACCGACCGAGGAGCCGCTCAGCTCGGCGACGTCAGCGCCGAGCCAACCCATCGCCTCGGCGATCGAGGGCTTGCCCGCCGACTCATCCATCGACGTGCTTCTCCAGCAGCTCGGTGGCCGCGGTGGCGGGATCGAGCTCGCGCCGCACCACCCGGTCGAGCAGCTCCGCGGTCGACGGGTCTTCGGAGACCGTCTGTTCGAGTCGGCGCCGCATCCGCGAGGTGGCGATCCCCAGCACCTCGCTGCGGAGGTTGCGCGCGCGGCGCTCGGCCAGGGTCCCCTTCTCTTCGATGAAGGCGCGGTGCTCGTCGATCTTCACCGCGAGCTCGTCCACCCCCTCGCCGCGGGCGGCCTCGGTACGCAGGATCGGCACCTTCCACCCCTCCGGGTCGTGGGAGAGGGCGAGGACGCCACGCACCTCACGCACCATCGTGTCGGTCATCGGGTGGTCGGCCTTGTTGACGACGATCACGTCGGGGATCTCCATCACCCCTGCCTTCAGCGCCTGGATCGAGTCGCCCGAGCCCGGCATCAGCGCCAGCACGATCGTGTCGGCGTGGTCGACGATGTCGATCTCCGCCTGGCCGACGCCGACGGTCTCGATCAGGACGTCGTCTTTGCCGGCGGCGTCCATGATCAGCGCCACCTGCAGCGCCGCCTCGGAGAGGCCGCCGAGGGCGCCGCGGGAGGCCATCGAGCGGATGAAGACGCCGGGGTCGAGAAAGTGGTCGGTGAGCCGGATCCGGTCGCCGAGCAGGGCGCCGCGGGTGAAGGGGCTCGAGGGGTCGATCGAGAGCACCGCGACCTCGCGCTCGCGTTTGCGCAGCTCGCCGGTCAGCGCCCCGATCAGGGTGCTCTTGCCGACGCCGGGAGGACCGGTGAAGCCGATGATCCGGGCGTTGCCGGTGCGCGGGTAGAGCTCGCGCACGAGCTCCCAGCCGGCCGGGTCGTCGGACTCGATCAGGGTGATCGCCCGGGCCAGCGCTCGCTTTTCGCCAGCGGCCAGTCGCTCGGCGAGGGGGGCGGTTTTGGCGATGTCAGCCAAGGGCGTGTGAGTCTAGAGTTGGCCCGCCGTGCTCCGCTTTCTGGCCCGCAACCAGATGTTGACGCCGCGCTACGTGCGGCTTTTCTGGCGCTACCTCTGGCGCCGCCTGCTCACCCCCGCCGGCTGGCGCTGGCGCTCCGACGGACCCTTTTTCCTCGGCAAGGAGCTGGAACTGAAGATCGAGCCGCGGGGGGAGATCCGCTTCGGCCGCTTTGCCTGGATCGGCGACGGGACCAAGATCCGCTGCCACGAGGGGGCGGTCGAGATCGGCGAGAAGACGGTGATGGGCCAGGAGTGCACGATCTCCGCCTACCAGCGCGTGCGGATCGGCAGCGAGTGCGTGATCGCCGACCGGGCGATGTTCATCGACTTCGACCACGGCATCGTCGAGGTCGAGCGGCCGATCCGGCTGCAGGGCATCTACAAGCGCGACGTCGAGGTCGGCAACAACGTCTGGATCGGCTACGGCGCCTGCATCCTCCGCGGCGTCAGCATCGGCGACAACTCGGTGATCGGGACCAACTCGGTCGTCACCAAGGACGTGCCCGCCAACGCCGTCGTCGGCGGCATCCCAGCGCGGATCATCCGTATGCGCAAGGCGCCCGAGGAGATGCGCTGGGAGCGGCCGGTCGAGCCGGACCCGCACGCCTGGACGACGATGCAGCCGCCGGAGCTCGCAGGTCACGACGAGTAGCGAGCGACCCCTTCGGGTAGCCCAGGGCATGCCTGACGAAGAGAAACTTGACGAAAAAGGGGCGGTGAAGCGCCTCAACGCAGCGCTGGAACTGCAGTACCGCTCGGCGTTGCAGTACTCGATCGTCGCCTCCAGCCTGACCGGGATCGAGGCGCAGGCGCTCGGCGAGAAGCTGACCGCGTTCGGTGACGCCGAGCTGGCCGATGTCCGCCGGCTGATCGAAAAGATCGTTTCCTTCGGCGGCAAGCCGACGACGGACGTAGCGCAGCTGAGCTTCGACAAGAGCCTCAAAGGCGCGATCAAAAGGCTGGTCAAAGGCGAGGAAGCGGCAGTTGAAGCGCTGCAGGAAGCGATCGAGCCGACCGGCCGCGAGGGCCGCTCCGAGGCCCTCGAGCACCTGATGGAGCACCTGATCCTGCGCAAGCAGCACCAGGTCGACTTCCTCAACCGCGCGATCTCCTAATCGCTTTCGTCATGCAAAAAGTCTGAAAGATCAATTACCGGGAGATCGGTTTTAGAGAAGTCACCGCTCCTCTCGGGATCGAGTAGGTCTTCCAGTTCCTGATGCTCCAGTCGCCGTTTCTTCTCTCGCAGCGCCTCGCGCACCGCACCAGCCTTGGTCCCGCCAGTTAGGCCAGCTACTTCGGCTGCCAATTTCTCCGTCTCCGTGTCTTCGATGCTCCAAGCCATGGCTTCCTCTCTCTAAGCCGGAATTCTCTGTCTGCAACAAGACTGTCGGTTCTGAGGTGTATTGTCTGGCCGACAATGGATTTACGACGGAACACTGTCTGCATGGCCGCCGACGGGAGACTGCGATCGGAGGAGGTTGCCCTCCAGTTCGGGCGCAACCTCTTTCGCTGTCGACGCCGCGCGGCGATGTCGCAGGAAGAACTGGGCAACCTCGCCTCCCTGCACCGGACCGAGATCGGGATGCTGGAGAACGGGACCCGCCTCGCCCGCGTCGACACCCTGATGAAGCTGGCGGGCTCGCTCGGGGTCGAACCGAGCGAGCTGCTCGAGGGCATCCAGTGGACGCCCGGTAACAGCGCCGCGGGCAGCTTCGCGGTCAGCGACCGCTCCCTCCAGCCCCGCCGGCGCGGCGGCTGCTGAGCCCAGCGGCGCGCCTCAGGCGGTCTTCGCAGCTGCTAGTTCGGCGTAGACAGCCGCCGTCTGCTCTGCCACGTCGCCCCAGTCGAAGCGGCGGAGGTGCTCGTAGGCTTCGGCGACCAGGCGGCGGCCGAGCTCGTCGTCGGAGAGGACGCGGATCGCCACCTCCGCCAGCGCTTCGGGGTCGTGGGCGCGGAAGCGAAGCCCGGCCTCCTCGTGGGGGACCACCTCGCGCAGGCCGCCGGTGTCGGCGACGATGCAGGGGCAGCCCGAGGCCATCGCCTCCAGCGCCACCAGGCCGAAGGGCTCGTAGATCGAGGGAACCACGGTCAGGTCGGCGATCCGGTAGAGCGAGTGCAGCACGTCGTCGCCGATCCAGCCGAGGAAGGTGCCGTGCTCCATCAGCCCCAGCTCCTGCGCCTGGCGCTTCAGTTCGGCCTCGTGGGTGCCTGAGCCGGCAACCAGGAAGCGCGTCCCCGGCGCCTCTTCGAGCACCCGCGGCATCGCCTCCAGCGCCAGCTGGAAGCCCTTCTCATAGACGAGGCGGCCGATCAGCAGGACCAGCTTCTCCTCCGGCGCGGCGAACTCGGAGCGCAGCCGCGCCAGGTCCTCCTCCGGCTGAGCGGGCAGGTCGTCGGGATCGATGCCGTTGGGGATCACGGTGATCCGCCCCTCCTCGACGCCGAAGATGTCGGCGACCTGTTCGCGCATGTAGTGGGAGCAGGTGATGACGCGGTGGGAGCGGTTGGTGATCCAGCGCTCGACCCCGTGGATGTAGGTCTGCGGGTGCTTGTCGACCCAGCCCTGGTGGCGGCCGTACTCGGTGGCGTGAATCGTCGTGATCAACGGCGCGTCGAAGCGCTTGGCGAGGTGGTCGCAGGCGTTGGCGACGAGCCAGTCGTGGCCGTGGACGAGGTCGTAGCTGTAGCGATCGCCGAGCTCGACCCCGGCGGCGAGCATGTCGGAGTTCATCCGTTCGATCCAGGCGACGAACTCGCCGAGGTCGGTCGGTCGCTTCGGCTCGCGGATGCGGTGGATGATCACGCCGTTGCGGCGCTCCTGCGCCGGCGACTCCTCCCCCCCACGCGTCAGCACGTGTACCTCGACGTCTCGCTCGACCAGCGCCTCCGAGAGCTTGCGCACGTGGCGGGCTAGACCGCCCTCGATCAGCGGCGGGTACTCCCAGGAGAGAATCAGGACGCGGGTCAAAGTCGGTAGCTAATTCGGTGGCTGGGAATCAGGGCTCCAGGAGAGGAGCGAGGCTGAGGTCCGGGGCGAGAGAACGCATACGCGGATCGGTGGGGCGGTGGCAGTCTATGGCCTCCAACATCGCCTGTGAGTGGTCGGTGGCGCGCCGATAGGCGTAATCACCGGCTTGCTTGCGCTGATCCAGGAACGCCCAGTCACTCGCTTGGGCGGCAAGCAACTCCCGCGTCGCCCGCATCAGCGAGTCCCCACGCAGGCCGCTCGAAACGGCCCGCAGCAGGCGCAGCTCCAGCCGCCGCGCCCCGGTGGCCAGATCGGCGACGGGCGGGGAGTCCCACGTCTGCAGGTCCTTGCCCTCCCCCCAGGTCGAAGCCCGCAGCGGCCGCTCGACCGGCTCGTGCTCGGCCAGCGCCTGGGGCACCGTGAGCAGCCGGACCCCCGCCGCCTCGGCGCCTTCCAGCACCGCCCGAAGCCAGATCGGCCCCTCCGACCACCAGTGCCCGAGGAGCTCGGTGTCGATCGCGAAGACGAGCAGCCCGCGGCGGCCGTGGCCCTCGGTGTAGGTCCGAAGCCGCTGCGCCACGGCGGCCAGGAACTCCTCTGCCTGCCGTCGCGCCACCGCCGCGGCCGCCGCCGGGTCGTAGGCGCCGCCACCCACTCGCCAGATCCGGATCCCGCGCAGCGATTTGCCGGCGAACTGGGCGTGGGCGGGGTCGGAGGGATAGCCGTCGAGCGACCAGAGCCAGGAGATCGCCTCCCAGTCGATCGGCAGCGCCACCGGCCCCGCCTCGGTCCCGACCGGGGCCAGCGCCTCCAGGGGCTCGCGGTGAGCGCTCTGGTCGACGCAGAACCAGCGGACCCCCTGCTCCGCCAGTCGCCACTCCAGCCCCGGCGCGTAGGCGCACTCGGGCAGCCAGAACCCGCCGTCCCAGCCGAAGCGGCGGCGATGGGAGCGGAGGCCGGCTTCGAGCTGGAGATGCACCCCCTGCCGCGTCGCCAGCAGCGGCAGCACCGCGTGCGTGGCCGCCGAGGCGGCAAGCGCAACCCGACCCTCCGCCGCCGCCCGCTGGAACGGCACCAGCGGGTCACCGCCGGCCGCGTCGAGCAGCTCGAGGGCGTGGCTGTAGCGCTGCCGCTCTCCCTCGCAGGCCGCTTTGCACTCCTCGGGGACCTGGGCGAGGTCCGCTTCGGCGGCGCCGATCCGCCACTCGACCAGGAAGCGACGCAGGCGCTCCGCCGCGCCGCGATCTTCGAGCTGGTCCGCCAGCACCGGCGTCACCGTCAGCGTCAGGTCCCGCGCCATCTCCAGCACCGGCAGATAGGAGCGGATCACCGCGTCGAACAGCCACTCCTCACCGAAGGGGTAGGTCCCGAAGCCCTCGACGTAGGGCATATGGCTGTGCAGGACGATCGCCAGGTCGCCGGCGGTCCCCTCGCGGTCCATCTCTACGAGTGGCAGACCGCGAGGAAGTCGAGGGCGCGGTCGAGATCACCCTCGCGCAGGCTGAAGTCGGAGGCGGCGATCGCGGGGGTGAAGCGGTCGTAGAAGCGCTTGGTCAGCCCGAGGCGTTTGTGAACCGTGTCCCAGCCGAGCTTGATCGCCAGCTCGTGGGCGCGCAGCTTGCGGGCGTGGAAGAGGCCCAGCATCTCGACCCGCTCGAAGTGGTCCTCGCAGAGCGCCCGGAACTCCTCGGCCCGGTACTCCTTCACGTGCCAGGGATTGTCGGACTTCTCGGCCCCGGGAGGCGCCAGCGTCAGCAGGTTGGGAGTTGAGACGTAGGCGACGCCGCCGGGGGCCAGCATCGACTTGAAGTGCTCGAGGATCGCGCCGGGGTCCTGGACGTGCTCGATCGTCTGCAGGAAGACGACGGCATCGCAGGGCTCGGAGAACGTTTCCACCAGCTCGCGCTCGAAGCGGAGGTTGAGCTGCCGGTAGCGGAGGCGGGCGTGCTCGTGCGCTTCGGGGTTGGCGTCGACCCCGACCACACCGGCGGCGGTGCGAGCGAGGACGTCGGAGCCGTAGCCCTCGCCGCAGGCCATGTCGACCACCCGCTTCTCCTTCACCCGCTCGGCGATCCACTCGTAGACGACCAGGTGACGGCGGAACCAGTAGTTCTCCTCCGGCACGTCGGGCAGCGTCCGCTCGCCGGTCAACGGCAGCGGCGGCACTCCGGGTGGCTGGTTCAGCTGTAGGTACTCCTCAGCGATGGCCCAACGCTATTGCCCCGCCAGCGCACCATGCATTGCGCCGTTCCGCGTAGAGTTCCGCGCCATGCCAGCCTCCCCCACCGCCACCCACGAGCACATCAAGGACGTCAACACCCGCTACCACGACGCCGCCGCCGAGGAGTACGACGCCAAGTGGGGCATCGACTTCGGCGAGGTCGGGCAGCGACAGGTGCGCCTGAAGCTGGTCAAGGCGCTGGGCGGGCTGAAGGGGCGCTCCTTCGGCGACGCGCTGGAGATCGGCTCGGGGACCGGCTACTTCTCGCTCAACCTCGTCCAGCTCGGGGTGATCGAGCGGCTGACCGCGACCGACATCTCGCCGGGCATGCTGAAGCGCCTGGCGGCGACGGCGGAGGCGCTGGGCCTGGACGACGTGACCACGGTCGAGACCGAGGCTGAGACCCTGCCCTTCGAGGACGAAAGCTTCGACCTCGTCTTCGGCCACGCCGTCCTCCACCACATCCCCGACCTCGACAAGGCCTTCGCCGAATTCCGCCGCGTCCTCCGCCCCGGCGGGATGATCGCCTTCGCCGGCGAGCCTTCCCGCTACGGAGACAACCTGGCGGCGCTGCCAAAGCGCGCCGGCCTGGCCCTGGCGCCGGTGTGGCGGCGGGCGATCGGCGCCGACAAGCGCGCCGTCGCCGAAGGCGACCAGTCCCACGACCACTCGCTCGAGGGCGAGGTCGACGTCCACGCCTTCGCCCCCGCCGACCTCCGCCGCCTGCTGCGAGACGCCGGCTTCGAGCAGCGCCACGTCGGCGGCGAGGAGCTGCTCTCCAACGCCTGGGGCTGGGGCCTGCGCACGGTCGAGTCCAGCGCCGAGCCGGAGTCGGTCCCCTTCGGCTGGCGCCGCTTCGCCTTCAACAGCTACATCGCCCTGCAGAAAGTCGACACCCGCGTCCTCGAGCCCTACCTCCCGGCCGAGCTCTTCTACAACCTGCTGGTGTCCGCTCGCAAGCCTCTCTAGCTTGCCGGTAGGGAGGGATGGGTGTGCCGGGATGGCCCCGTCCAGCGGGTCGCTTCCAGCTCTAGAACCAGAGCCGTACGTACGGCAAATCGCACCGGCAGATCTGCCGGTCCTACTCCTCCCAGATCAGAACCACCCGATCGGCGATAACGCTGCGCGCTTTCCCGTCCTCCTGCGTGAAGGTGACGAATTTTTCCTCTTTCTTGAGGGCATCGTTCACCAGCTTGCTGAGGTCTTTCGGCTCGCCTTTCACGGTCCAGTCCCCAGTGGCGTTGCCGCGCTTGACCCGAATCTTCGTCGCCATTGGCTTCCCTTCAGTCGATTGCTCGACCATCCTACGGCGCCTTCTTTCGCCGATCCATCCATGAAGCCCAAGGACAGCGTGAAGCGCCTGCGGGATGTTGAGGAGCAGATCAATTGGCACGCCTCCCGACGGTACGCCAATGCTTGGTTGACTCCCCTGGGGCCGAGCGAGACCTCTCGCGTGACACGCAAAAGGTCGCAGGGCGGACAACTCCGCCTTTAATAGCCATCTTGGCGATCAGCCGTGAACCGGTTAGCCCAATGAATGACCAATGGGTCCGATAGCCCAACCTTCGCTTAACGAGATACTGAGGTAGACAGGTCAGAACGGGAGGTATCCGCGAAATCACCGACTTCGCAAACCCACTTGGGTACTCGAGGGGCGAGATCCGTCAATCTCCTAGCGGCAAGCTTGAATTCCACCGAGTCCGCGCCAGTACACCTATACGGGGGTCTCTCGCGGTTTCGCTGAACGATGTCTCTCGGAAGCTGTCGTAGGAGGGTGCCGGTGTCCCTCGGAGGAATGTTCGGCGATATGCAATCTGGTTCTTGCGCGCGAAGCGCGCAGCATGTTCTCCCCGGAGCGCGCAGCGGAGGGGAGGTCAATTCCGGAGAGGGACACCGGCACCCTCTACCGGCAACGGCCCTAACGCTTCTTTTCCTCCGGGGTCCGCGCTCGAAATAGCTTCACCCGGTAGTCGAGCCCCTTCAGTTTGCGTTCGCCGACGTAGGAGTAGGAGAAGGCGTCGCCGGCGGCTTCCTTGGTCGCCTCGTCGAGGACGACGCTGCCGGGGCGGGCGACGTTGGTGATGCGGCTGGCGAGGTTGACCGGGCGGCCGTAGTAGTCGCCCGACTGCGGCAGGGTCGGGCCGCTGGCGATCCCGGCGCGCAGCCAGGGGAACTGCTGGCCTTCCTGCTCGGCGGCGTGGATCAGCTCCAGCGCCGCGGCGACCATCGGCTCGGGCTCGGGTGAGACGAGCATCACCGCGTCGCCGATCGTCTTCACCAGCCGCACCGGCGGCTCGGCGACGGCGCTTGCCATCTCCTCGAGGCGCCCGGCGACCATTCCCAGCTCCTCGGCCGCGATCTCCTCGCCGAGGCGGGTGAACTCGACCAGGTCGGCGAAGCAGACGGTCAGCTCGATGGCGCCGCCGACGTCCCCGGAGGCGAGGGCGGTGACCCCGATCACGTCGCGGCGGATCTGTTCCAGCAGGTGCGCCTGCAGGGCGTAGACGACGGTCGGGCCGGCGAGGGGCAGCATGTACTCGGCGGCGGCGGCGAAGCGGAGTGCGACGTCGCGCTCGTTGTCGCCCGGCTGGGTCAGGGTGCGGATGATCAGCTCGCGGTTGGCTTCGGCGATCCGGGCCGTCCCCATCCCGATCGTCCGCGCCACCTGCAGCATCCCGTCCTCGGGCAGGCCGGCGTCTAGGAAGGCCTTCATGCGGCGGGCGGCATCGAGATCGTTCTCGGTGCCGCGGGGTTCGTCGGGGTCGGGGATCGGGATCCCGAGGGCGGATCGGAAGCGGAGCAGCATCTCGAGGTCGAGCCCCGCCAGCTCGGCGATTTCGCGAGCGGTGTAGCGGGCGCCTTCCCCGGCCACCGCCCGCTCCACCGGCAGCAGCGTCAGCCGGCCGGCGGCGACGGCCTCCTTCAGCTCCTCCAGCGAACAGCCTTCGTCGCCGAGCCGCCGGAGCAGGTCGAGTCGGGCGGCCCGGGCCTCGCCCTCGACCCCCTCCAGCAACCCCTCCGCCTCGAAGTCGATTCCGCCGCCCGTCACGTCACTCAGCGTATGCGACCGCCCCGCCGCGGCGGGGATCGCCGCCGCCGCTGAGCTCGCCGCTGACCGGATCTCGCGCCACCGCCTGGACGCCGCCGAAGAAGAGGTTGAGAGAGGGCCAGCGAGCCACCTCCCACCCTCGCGCCTCCAGCCCCGCCAAGGCGTCCGGGTCGATTCCCTTCTCGGCCTGCACGACCCCCTGCTCGAAGTGCAGTCGCGGTGCCTCGATCGCCGCCGCGACCGGATAGCCCTGCTCGACCGCCCGCACCACCGTCTGCAGGATCGCCGAGCGGATCCGGTTGGAGCCGGCGCTGCCGAGCGCGAGGACGATCTCACCGTCCCGGAGGACGAGCGTCGGCGCCATCATCGACGGCACTCGCCGCCTTGGCGCGATGCCGTGGAAGCCACCCGGGTTGAGGTCCTCCTCGCCGAGCATGTTGTTGAGGATCACCCCCGTCCCCGGCACCAGCACCCCGGAGCCCGAGCCGTTCGAGCAGGTGACGCTGGCGCAGGTGCCCTCCGCGTCGAGGACGGAGATGTGGGTGGTCGAGCCGAGCAGGTCGGCGGCGGCGAGGTCGAGACCGGCGGGGTCGAGGAAGCTCGCCTCCATCCCCTCTTCGTAGAGCGCCTCGGCGAAGGCGAGGTCGCGGCGGTCGTTAGCCGCCTCCATCGCCGCCACCAGCTGCTCGGGACCGCTGTGGGAACCCAAGCGCTCGAGCAAGCCAAGGCAGTAGGCGATGAGGATGCCGCCCGAGGACGGCGGCGGGTTGGTGAGCACTTCCGCGCCGCGGAAGGGGGCGATGATCGGCGGCCGCTCAATCGCTTCGTAGGCGGCAAGGTCGGCTGGACCAAGGGTGCCGCCGTGGCTGACGACGAACCCGCTGATCCTGGCCGCGACATCGCCCTCGTAGAACGGCTCCGCACCTTCAGCCGCGAACCGTTCCAGCGCCTCGGCCAACTCCGGGAAGCGAAAGACCTCCCCCTCTCCCAGCGGCCGCCCCTGCGGCGCGTAGAGCTCGCGCGACTCCGGCATGTGCTGATGGATCGGAGCCAGGATCTCGAGCAGGAAAGCCTGGCCGCGGTTGATCGACACCCCCTCGCGAGCGAAGCGAATCCCCGGCGCCGCCAACTCGCCGAGCGGCATCGTCCCGAAGCGCTCGAGCGCGTGCGCGAGGCCGGCGGCGGTCCCGGGAACCCCGCAGGAGGCGGCGCCGACATGGAACGTCTGAGTCGTCTCGGCGTCGAAGCGGATCGGGATCGGGACCAGCTCGGCCTTGCGCTCGATCCCGTCCAGCCCCGGCGCGGCGACGAAGAAGTCGATCAGCGTCGTCTCCCCGCCCCTGTGGACCATCATGTGGCCGCCGGCTCCGAAGCCGGTCAGCGGACTCTCGGTCGCGAAGGAAGCCAGAACCGAGCAGATGGCCGCGTCGACCGCGTTTCCCCCTTCCCGCAGGACTTCCGCGCCGGCCTCGGCGGTGAGCGGATGGCCAGCTGCGACGACCCCTCGCATGGGGCCGCTGCTCAGCTCGGAAGGAACTCGGGAACGTCGATTCCCAGCTCGCGATCGCCGGGGCGGCCGCGACGAGACTGCTCGGCCTCTTTGGTGCGGCGAATCGTCGGCTCGGCGGCCCGGCGGGGGGCGCTCGGCCGCCCGTCGAAGCGGGTGGCGACGACGGTGACCCAGATCTGGTCGGAGAGCTCCTCGTCGACGTTGGCGCCGAAGATGATGTTGGCGTCCGGGTGGGCGGCCTCGCCGACCACCTTGGCGGCCTCGGAGACCTCGACCAGCGAGAGGTCGGCGCCGCCGGTGATCGAGAGCAGGATCGAGCGGGCGCCCTCCATCGAGGTCTCCAGCAAGGGCGAGGAGATCGCTTTTTCGGCGGCGAGGACGGCGCGGTCGTCGCCGTAGGCCATGCCGATGCCGAGCAGGGCTCGGCCGGCTTCGGACATGATCGTCCGCACGTCGGCGAAGTCGAGGTTGATCACCGCCGGCAGCGTCACCAGGTCGGAGATCCCCTGCACGCCCTGGCGGAGGACGTCGTCGGCGACCTTGAAGGCCTCGACCATCGAGGTCTGCTGGTCGAGCACGTCGAGCAGGCGGTCGTTGGGGACGACGATCAGGGTGTCGACCTCCTGGGAGAGTTCCTCGATCCCCTTCTCGGCCTGGCCGCCGCGGCGGCTGCCCTCGAAGCTGAACGGCTTGGTGACGATGCCGACCGTGAGCGCACCGACCTCGCGGGCGAGGCGGGCGACGACCGGGGCCGCGCCCGAGCCGGTGCCGCCGCCGGCACCGGCGGCGACGAAGACCATGTCGGAGCCCTTCAGCAGGCGCTTGATCTTGTCCTGCTCCTCGAAGGCGGAGCGGTGGCCGACCTCGGGATCGGCACCGGCGCCGAGGCCGCGCGTCTGCTCGTCGCCGATGTGGACGGTGACGTCGGCGACGCAGAGCTGCAGCGACTGCAAGTCCGTATTGACGGCCATGAACTCGACCCCGGGTATGCGGGCGTCGACCATCCGGTTGACGGCGTTGACACCGGCGCCGCCGACCCCGACGACCTTGATCACCGGCTGGTGCGGCTCACCGCTCCCCGGGGGCTCGTACTCAGGGTCTTCCCGCCCGTACCGCGGGTTTTCCGGCACGAACTGCTCCCGCCGAGGCGCCGGCTCCTCGTTGAAGACCCGCTTCAACCTCTCAGGAGCAGGCTCGGTCGAAGTCTCGATATCCCGCTCCGAACCATCAGATTCCTGATCAAAAAAGGTGGGTGCCCCCTCCTGCTGCAGAGGAACGTCAGCCTGCTCCGCCCCTCCCGCAGGCTCAGCGCTTCGTCCCTCATCGGAGACAGGACCCGCGGGCTCAGCGCCCTCGTCCTGCACCTTCTTCGCCTCCGCCGGATCCTGGCGCCCGTACCGGGGCGCCTCCGGAGGATCGATTGGCGCGTCCTCGGACGTCGACCGGAACAGATCGGATAGGGGCCCCTCGCGCATGCTTGCGCGCTTGTTACGCCGAGCCATTCGCCAGAACCTCCTTCGCCAGCTCCCGGTAGTAGTTCGCGGCGCTCGAATCAGAATCGTACTTGAGCACGGAAGCGCCTTTCACGGGAGCCTCGGCGAATTTGATCGCCTTGCGGATCCGGGAGCGGAAGACGAGGTCGCCGAAGTTCTCCTCGAGAATCTCGATCGCCTCCTTGGCGTGGATGGTCCGGGTGTCGAGCATCGTCGGCAGGATCCCCTCGATCCGCACGTCGGGGTTGAGGTTCTCCTGGATCATCCGCAGGGTGTTCTGAAGCTGGACCAGACCGCGCATCGAGAGATACTCGCACTGGACCGGGACGATCACTTTGTTCGCCGCGGTGAGGGCGTTGATCGTCAGCAGGCCAAGGCTCGGCGGCGTGTCGATGCAGACGAAGTCGTAGTCGCCGTGAACCTCTTTCAGCGCTTTCTCCAGCGAGCGCTCGCGGCCGATCTTGGTGCTCATCGCGATCTCGGCCCCGGCCAGGTCGATCGAGGCGACCGCGATGTCGATCTCCCGCTTGACGATGATCTCGGAGATCGGCATGTCGTTGACGAGCACGTCGTAGAGGCTCTTTTCGACCTTGTCGGGGTCGATCCCCTGGCTCATCGTCAGGTTTCCCTGCGGGTCGAGGTCGATGCAGAGCACGCGGTGCCCGGACTCGGCGAAGGCAACCGCCAGGTTGAGGGTGGTGGTCGTCTTCGCGACGCCGCCCTTCTGGTTGGCGAAGGCGATCACTTCCGCCGTCTTCACCGGCTCCTCCGCAGCCGCCTCCTTCTCCTTCAAGAAGTCGAGCCGCGTAGGCGCCAAAAGATCGATCGCCTTCATCCGCCCATCGCCCTCTTCCTCGTCGGCATTGAGGGCAGCCTCTTCCACATCCTCGGACGGCTCAACCTGCTCAACCAGCTCGGACGGCCGGCTCAGCTCAACCCCAGACGCCTCTGACGCGGGTGGCGACGATGCGGGACCCGCGCCGGTAGGCGCGGGGGACGTATCGGAGACAGGACCCGCGTCCCGGGCGCTCTCGTCCAAATCGGAGACAGGACCCGCGGGCATAGCGCTCTCGTCAATATCGAAGGCGTACTCATCAGTACGCTCGGGTACAAGTTCCTCCATCTGCTGGAGCTCATCGCCAATCGGCTGCTCCTGCTGAATCTCGATGGGCGCGGGCTTTGGCTTCTTGCGGCTTAGAAATCCCATTGCGCGGATATTCGTATGGGGACCCGCTTTTCCTGCCGGCTCCCGAAATTGCTAGGAATCAGTCAATCCCCGAACTCCTCGACAAGAGACTCGTCATCGTCACCGGCAAGGGCGGCGTCGGCAAGACCACGGTGGCGGTGGCCCTCGGCCTGCGCGCGGCCAGCGAAGGCAAGCGGACGATCGTCTGCGAGGTCTCCGCGCAGGAGAACACCTCGCGGCTGTTCGACCACACCGAGGTCGGCTTCCACGAGGTCGAGATGGAGGAGAACCTCTGGTCGATCTCGATCGACCCCGACGAGTCGATGCGCGAGTACGTGCTGCTGCAGCTGAAGGTGCGGGCGATGCGGGACATGCTCTTCCGCAGCCGCATCTTCAACTACCTCGCCGCGGCGACCCCGGGCCTGAAGGAGCTGGTGACGATCGGGAAGATCTGGGAGCTCGCCCAGCTCGACCGCAAGGTGAAGTCGGGACGCAAATACGACCTGGTGATCGTCGACGCTCCCGCCACCGGCCACGGGGTCGGGTTCCTGCAGACGCCGCGCACCTTCGCCTCGATCGCCCGCGTCGGCCCGATTCACTCCCAGGCGCAGACGCTCGACCGCTTCATCACCGACCACGAGCACACCGGCACCGCGATCGTCGCTCTGCCGGAGGAGATGCCGGTGAACGAGTCGATGTCGCTGGAGAAGGACCTGCGCGACGAGGTCGGGGTCGCGGTCGACCGCATATACCTCAACGGCCTCTACCCGGAGCGGTTCAAGAAAGCGGAGGCGGAGAAGCTCTCAGAGCTGGCCGAGGAGGAGAACGGGGCGGCCAAGGCGGCCGCGCGGGCGGCGCTCTCGGAGTTCGGCCGCGCCCGCTCCCAGCGCCAGCAGCTCTCCCGCCTGAAAAAAGGCGTCGAAGCGCCCGTCAAAACCCTCCCCTTCCTCTTCGAGCCCGAGCTCGACCTCGAGGCGGCCCGCACCCTCGCCGGGAGGCTCTCCTGATGGCCTCGGTGGGCGAAGTCCTCGACGGCAAGTCGATCTGTATCTGCGCCGGCTCCGGCGGGGTCGGCAAGACGACGACCTCGGCGGCGATCGCGACCGGGATGGCGGCGCAGGGGCTGAAGGTCTGCGTGCTGACGATCGACCCGGCGAAGCGCCTGGCCGACTCGCTCGGCCTCGAGGAGCTGGGTAACGAAGCGCGCCGGGTGGAGCCGGCGCTGTTCGAGGAGCAGGGCGTGGAGATGAAGGGCGAGCTGTGGGCGATGATGCTGGACGCGAAGGCGACCTTCGACGAGCTGATCGCGCGGCAAGCACCCGACGAGGAGTCGCGCGACCGGGTGCTCAACAACCGGATCTACCAGCAGATCTCCAGCGCGCTGGCCGGCTCGCAGGAGTACATGGCGATGGAGAAGCTGTTCGAGCTGCACACCGAAGGCGAATTCGACCTGCTCGTCCTCGACACGCCCCCGACCCGCAACGCCCTCGACTTCCTCGACGCGCCGAAACGGCTGACCCAGTTCATCGAGGGCAAATCGCTGCGGATGTTCATGAAGCCGACCGGGCTGGCGGCGAAGGTCACCGGTCGCGGCGTCTCCGTCGCCCTCGGGATCTTCAAGAAGATCGTCGGCTTCGACCTGATCGCCGACCTGGCCGAGTTCTTCAACGCCTTCAGCGGCATGGTCGAGGGCTTCCAGGCGCGCGCCAAGCGCGTCAACAAACTGCTCTCCGACCCGGAGACCTGCTTCCTCGTCGTCTGCGGCCCGCAGGGCGAGCCGATCGACGAGGCCGTCTATTTCCACCGCAAACTGGTCGAGGCGAAGCTGCCCTTCGGCGGCGTCATCGTCAACAAGGTCCACTACCCCGCCGACGGGCTCCACGCCGAGGCCGAGGACCTGCCGGCGACCCTCGCCGAGAAGCTCGGCGACGAGAAACTGGCCAAGCGCGTCGCCGACAACTTCGCCGACTACCAGGCCCTCGCCGAGCGCGACGCCCGCAACATCGACCACCTCGCCAACGAGCTCCGCACCAGCTGCGTAATCCGCGTCCCCTACCTGGACGAGGACGTCCACGACCTCCGCGGCCTCACCGAGATCGACCGCTACCTCTTCGCCACGGCAGAAGAGCGGGTCGAGATGGCTGCGGGCCGGGCTTAGCCTCTGATCAAGGGAAGTTTGGTCCCGAATGCGTGCTGTGCACGAGGACTGGGCTCATAGGCACCGCCGGAATTTTCTGGGGCGGACACGAGTAGATAGCCCATGGGATCGTGTCGTCGGTCCCGTACAGCGACGCGGTTGCGTTCGCCTGACTCACGAAAAATGAGAAGAGAAGCGCGTATTCCGGAGGAATCGCAGGACTCAGCACGCTGGAGAGGTCGATGGCCGGAGCGGGCTGTCCGGCGCTATCGAAGAAGTTTTCGTGGGAGTCGATGAACGCAAGATAGGGCGGCAGGCAATCGAGGGCCGCCAACGCTTCATCCATCACTGCGGTCGAGTTCACATCAAATGCCTTCTCGTTACTCGTGAAGTCGCTGTTGCTCACATCCATCGATTTCAGGTAATCCACGTCAATCGCGACTTCCGCATATCGGATGTCCGAGTAGTCGATTTCAGCGCCGTCGGCGACGGGATAGAAGACGCCATTCCAATCTCCACCTGCTGGACTACTAGCGGAACCGTCCCCATTCGTATCTCCGCCGATGGTGTCATCCTTGAGCGAGGTGAAGGTGATCGGATCTTCCGAGTTGCCTTCAGTAAGGAGTTCACCTCGGACCTGAATGGTTCCGGCACCGTCGCCCTTGAAGATGATGCCGGGCTCCAGAACGAGAGTCGCTTCGGGCCCGACGGCGAAGCTCACTCCGGAAATGACGAGCGGGTAGTCGTTGCCTTGCCAGCTGGTCGATTCCTTCAGCTCGCCCGTCAGCCAGATCCCGTTCTTGCCGTTTTCTTCGACGACGTTGGTGTCGATGTTGGGAGGTACGGCGCTAGCCACATAGCTCGGGTCTTCGGCCGAATTGCTATAGGCGTCGTATTCGATCGCTTTCTCGCCGTTGCCGATCAGCGTGTTTTCACCGAGGCTGGCGGTGACAATCCTGGTTGAGGCACTCGGGGCATAGATCCTGATCCCGTTCTCGGCGTTGCCTTCGACCAGATTGCCCTCCATGTCGACATTGACGGTGTAGCCTTGGATCACCGACATGTTGATGCCGTGTTCGCCGTTTTGGCCAACCGTGTTGCCGGTGATCTCCGGTGAACCGCCACGGATGCTGATCCCATAGGAGCTGTTGTCGGAGATGTTGCTGTGTAGGACTTTCGTATTGGCGCGGTAGGTCCTCAGTCCTGCGTATTTGCTGTGGGTGATGCTTGAGTTGGCGATCGTCACCTGGCTTTCGCAGGGACACTCGATATTGACCATGTCGCTCGCGGACCCCCCGTAGCGGATGTCCATGTAGGAGAGATAGCCTCCGCCAATGCTGGGAAAGGAGATCCGCCCCCAGTCCCCGGGTTTCGGTTCAGTTGCACCCCCGTCCCCGTTCGCATCCCCACCCACGGTGTCATCCTTGATCGAGGTGAAAGTGATCGGATCTTCGGCGCTACCTTCGGTCAGGAGGTCGCCGCGGACCTGGATGCCCCCACCGCCCTCACCCTTGAAGATCACACCGGGCTCCAAGGTCAGGGTCGCTGCAGGTCCGACGGCGAGGCTCGCTTTCGGCACGACGATCGGGTAGTCGGTGCCCTGCCAACTAGTCGATTCCTTCAGCTCGCCCGTCAGCCAGATCCCGTTCTGGCCGTTTTCTTCGACGACGTTGGTGTCGATGTTGGGAGGTACGGCGCTAGCCATATAGCTCGGGTCTTCGGCCGAATTGCTATAGGCGTCGTATTCGATCGCCTTTTCGCTGTTGCCGATCAGCGTGTTATCGCCCAGGCTGGCGGTGGCGATCCGGGTCGGGGCGCCGGGTGCGTAGACCCTGATCCCGTTTTTGGTGTTGTCTTCGATCAGATTGCCGTCCATGTCGACGTTGGCGATGTAGCCCTGAATCAGGGACATGTTGATGCCGTGTTCGCCGTTGCGGCTGATCGTGTTGCCAGTGATCTCCGGCGAGCCGCCGCGCACGCGGATACCGGCGAGGCTGTTGTCGGAAATGTTGCTGTTAAAAACTTTTAGTTTGGCGCGGTAGGTACTCAGCCCTGCGTATTTGCTGTGGGTGATGCTTGAGTTGGCGATCGTCACCTGGCTTTCGCAGGGACACTCGATATTGACCATGTCGGTCGCGGCTCCCCCGTAGCGGAGCTTCGCGTTTTCGATTGTCCCGCCGGCAGTCGATAAATACCCGATCCTGCCCCAGTCTCCGGGGGTGGGACTACTGGCGCTCCCGTCTTTGTTGGTGTCGCCTCCTGCCACATCATCTTTCAAGGAAGTAACAACGACAGGGTTTGAAGCAGTACCGAGAAGGTTGAGCGTCCCTTCAACCGTGAAGGAGCCGGTGATCTTGATGATCACTCCGGGTTCAGCAGTCATAGTGACTCCCGGTTTGATCGTCACCGAGGTTCCGGTATAGGGGCTCTGGGCAGCCATCAGGGTGGTATTGCTGCTGATTGACGTCGGCAGCACGGCAGCGCGAGCAGACCCGGGCAGCAGGATTACTAAGACAAACCCGAATAGAAGCAGCGAGGCGCCGCCCCGCGAGCCTCCGCCCCTCCTGATGCTCCGCCCCATTCGAAAGAGGCTAGACACTTTGCGGTCCCTACCGCAAAGCTTGGACAAACGTTCTCAGCGGGCGCGGCGCGAGTACTCGAACTCGAGGTGACTGACCTCCCAGTCAGCGTCCTCGGGCACGGGGAAGAGGTGGCGCACGCGGGGGGTGTCGATCTTCTCGCGGTGCTGGATGTCGCGGTCGGCGTCGGCGGGCCACTGGATGGTGTCGCCGCCGCGGGGGTCGGAGACCTCCTCGAGCCACGGGGTAGCCGTGATCTTGATCTCGTCTTCGGCCGGGATCGGCTCCATGATGCGGGTCTCCTGCTCCACGTACTCCTCCTCGGGTAGTTCGTCGGCGGGCAGCTGAAGTTCTGCTGATGGCTCCGGCTCCATCGCCGGCTCGGGCGGGACGTGGGAGATCGAGATCTCCTCCGCCTCGGGCTCCGGCGCGAAAGGCTCGGCTTCTGGTTCCGGCTCGGGCTCGAAGGACTCCGAGACGGTGATCTCGGCATCGCCTTCGGCGAGGCCGCTGACGATCAGCGTCTCGTCGGCGACCGTGCTGAGGTCGTTGCCGAGCTCTCCCAGCGCCGCCTGGCGCAGCAGGCCACGCACCCCCTCCTCGATCCAGGTCGCTAGTTCGACCGCGCGCTCGATCGGGCGGCCGTTCATCATCGCCCGCTCCAGCTCCAGCACCTCCTCGACGCGTTCGCCGGCCTCGATCCGATCCATCCCCTCGTCGGCGATCAGCGCGGCGGCCCGCAGCGACAGCGAGGCGCCGACGGGGCCGTGGCCCTCCAGCACCGCCCGCAAGGCGAGCAGATGGTCGCTCAATCCCTCCAGCGCGGTGGGGCGCTCGCAGCCCATCTCGAAGCGGCCGACCGCCCAGGTGAGGGCGTTGTCGGGGTCCGGGCGCGCCTCCAGCGCGGTCCCGAACTCGATCAGCTCCTCGGCCTCGGCCTCGCTCAGCCGGTAGCCGCCCGGGCGCGTTGCCGGGGCACCGGTGGCGATCCGCCGCCAGCAGCCCTCGCCGGTCGGCGCGAAGGCGTAGGGCCCCAGGCCGATGCCGCCGCCTTTGAACATCCTCATCACGCTGATCAGCTCGCGCAGTTGCAGCAGCGCCGTGTCCGCCCCCTCCTCGGGGTCCTGCTCGGCCACCGCTAGGTACTGGGGCTCCCAAGCAGCCCGGCCCATGCCCTCGCTGCGCATCGCCTCGATCGGCGCCTCGATCGAGTCGGCGCGAACGATCCGCACCCCGCGCGGCAGCTGCAGGCGCGGCATCGACATCCGCAGGCCGACGATCGGGGCGATCAGGACCTCGGCGTCGTCGGCATCGCGCGCTTCGGCGTCGAGCGTCGCCAGCGCTGCCTCCAGCCGCTCGCGGTCGAGCGCGAAGCCGGCAGAGCCCTCCCAAAGCTCGGAGAAGAAGGTGATCAGCATCAGCTCGGCGCGCTGGCCCGGGTCGGCCGGGACGCTCTCCCCACGGGCCTCCAGATAAGGGGCGGCGACGCCGGCTTCGACCGCCGCCTCGCGGGCGGGCGCGAAGCTCGGCAGCGAGCGCAGCTCGTCGCCATGCTCGACGACGTAGCGGCCGGTCATCGGCACGTAGCTGTAGAAGGCCGAATCGTCGCCAGCGTCGGCGGCGACGTCGAAGGGGATCTCCTCCCCCATCGCGACCATCGAGCTCAGCCGCGACGCGGCCTCGGTGGCAAGTCGCTTGACCGCTTCGTTGAGCAGGAAGTCACGCACACCCCAGGCTTCCGTTCGCAGGCGGACCCTCCTGCGTTTGAATGATCGCTTGCAGCCGGTAGCTAAACGGCGGCGTGCTGGCGCGCGTCGGCCGGATCGGCCGCGTCGCCGAGCAGCCAGCGCATGCCGTAGCTGCGCATGTCCTCGACCAGTGGCACCAGCGCCTCGCCTTTCGGCGTCAGCGCGTACTCGACCCGCGGCGGCACCTCGGGGTAGGTGTGTCGGGCGACGATGCCTTCCTCCTCCAGGGCGCGCAGGCGCAGGGAGAGGGTGCGGGGGCTGATCCCCTCCAGCGAGCGCTCGAGCTCGCAGAAGCGGGCGCTGCCCTCGGCGAGGTCGCGGATCAGCAGCAGCGTCCACTTGCCGCAGACGACTTCGGCGGTCTTACAGACGGGGCAGCTGGAGTTGCTCTCGGCACTCATGATCGAAGGAGACGGCGGTCACACAACGTCTCGCTTCATCAAGTGTAGCTACATGGCTTCACTTACTGAAGCTTTGCGGTGCAGCGCTATTTCGAGGCAGCGTCGCTGGTGACCTGGTTGATCGAGCGGACGACGATCGTGTAGATCACTTCGCTTTGGCCGTAGACGAAGCTGACGGATTCGCCCACGGGGACCTCGATCAGCTGGCAGACCTCCTCGCCCTCGGCGCAGTAGACGTCGCCGAACACCGAGACGACCTCCCGCGAGACGAGGAACAAGGCCTTGCCGGAAACACCGGTGCCCTCGCGCGCCGGGCCGAGATAGGTGACCACGGGTGCTTTCTTGCTCGGCAAGGGCGTCTGCGGGAGCACGCCGTCCTTCATGTAGGGCTCGGCTTTCTGGCTCTTTTTCCGCGCTTCTTCGGTCGTCCCACCCGAACGCCAGATCCCGAGGTCGACAGACCAGGCGACGACGGTCACCGGCGGCTTGCCGCCGCTCGCCGGAGTTCCGCTGTCACCGTCGGTCGGCTCGGAGCCGTCCGTGCGGCCGCTGGAACCGCCTTCCAGGCTGGCGGCGCCGCTCGAGGACCCTTCTTCCGAGCCTTCCGCGGGTTCGTTCAGCTGAGCGCCCTTCAGCACTGGCGAGTCGAAGCGGGGGTCGAAAGGATCGGTCGGCGTACGGGCCTTGAGTCGCTTGCGGTAATCCCGCAGGCCGGGAGTCGCCTGCACCACGGTCAGCTGCGAGGCCGGCGTGGCCTCAGGGCCGCCACTTACATGGCTTTCCGTTTCTTCCGGGTCCTGACCGAGCAGGAAAGGCGCCGCGATGATGGCGACCACGAGCAATCCGACCAGCGGCAGCAGCCTGCGGTCGCGCAGGTCGTCGAACAAGTCCTTCAATACCGGTGGCACTTTCATCTCGGGCTTCTTCAGCTCCGGTCCCAGTCGCTTCATGGCGTTTCTCCAATCGTCGCCGACGCCGGCGTGGCCGAGGCGGTGGGGGGAGCCGACGGAGTCGCCCCGCCGGTGATCCCCTGGTCAGGAGGAGTCAGGTAACTGGTGAGGGAGAGAGTTCCTTCGAGCGCGGGGAAGCCGAGGTCCTTATCCCCTTCAAGGGTGAAGCCGTTGATCGTGAACAGGCGCCCGTCGACGACGACCTCGGCCTTCCCCGTCTTGACCAGGGCATCGAGGCCTTTGAGGAAGTCGGCAATCTCAAAGAAGCTGCCTTTGAGCTTGATCTGGTAGGCCATTACCCCAAGGCCGGCAGAGCCGATTTCGGCACCCAGTGGCAGTAGGGAAGCTTCCGCCTCGGTTGGGGAGGCGGGTGCGCTGGGCACCGCTTCGGCACTCTCCCCGGACGAATTAAGGATGAGTTCTCGGAAGCTGCTACCGGCCCCTCGAGACAAGCGATTGACCTGGACCAAGAGCGAGGCGACGTCGTCATTAGCGGGCACAGCCTTGCCGAGCACGACCAGGCGTTGGTAGGCCACCGGGAATTCCTCGCGAGCTCGCTCTCCTTCCGCGACTTCGGATTGATGCTGGGCCAACGAGGTCTCGGCAGCATCGATTTTCGTCCCGAGTACCTTCGCTTCTTCCCGCTTCGGGCTCAGGAGCAACACCCAGAATGCGATGGCCAGCGCCGCGATCGCGAGCATGGCAACGATCAACTGGGTAGAAGCGGACTGTCCTTTCAGACTCATTCCTCGGCCCCTTCTTCGGACTCCTCGGAGCCTTCGTCTTCTTCTTCGGTGGCCGGTGGTGCCGTCTCGGCGAGAGATTCAGCGGCGGCGACGGGCGCCGCGTCGAAGGCGACGATGATTTCGAATTTCGCGATGAAGTCCCGGGTCCGGCACTCGTCCCCTTTGTTTTCCCCTTCGGGTTTTTTGTCAGGAAGTTCCGAGGCTTCAACCGCCACACGGGTTACCCCGTCGATGTCCTTCAGCGCCGTGACGAAGGCGGCAACGCCCTCCTGGCCCTTGGCACAGCCTTCAAGCTGCAGAGCCGGCCCCGGGATGGAGGCACGCAGTTTTCCTCCTTCGCCGCCCCCAGCCCCCGCTGCGGCCGAGCCTTCGAGTTTCACCAGCCAGACGTCGCTGGGGAGGATCAGCGCCAATTCGCGCATCACCCGCTCCCAGTCGAAGCGGCTGTCGGCGAGACTGGTGACAGTGAGGACCCGCTGTTCGCTGAACCGCTGAAACTGGATGTAGGGAGCAAGCTTCTGGGCCTCGGCCGCCGCTTCGGAGTCTTCTCTCTGCACCTGGCTGAGCTCGACTTCGCGCTCCTCGATCGTGTTGCCGACGAGGACGAGCGAGGTGACGCCGATCAGGACGGCAACGAAGGCGCCGACCACCAGATAAACCAGGGCGCCGGTCCGCAGCGGGGCCTGCTCGCCACGGCGATCCTCGGGCGGTATGAGGTTGACCGGCCTCATCAGCGCTCCAGGGCGAGTCCGAAGGGCAGGGTGAGGCGAGCGGCGGAGATCGCGTCCAGGTTGGCGAGCGCCGCCGGATGGCGTGCTTCGATCTGCATGCCGAGGCGCTCGGCCATCTGCTCGGGCAGGCCGGCGATCGCGCTGCCGGGCCCGCAGAGGAGGATCCTGCCGACCGGAAGCGCGGCTTCCTGGGCCCCGTAGTAGTCGAGTGAGAGTCGCAACTCGTCGATCAGCGCCGTCACGCCCGCTTCGAGCGCCTGGCGGGCGGCGGTGACGGTCTCGGGATCGCCTTCAACTTCCGCCAGGGGGCGCTGAAGGCCGACGTGGACGAGCCACTGCATAGCGTGCTCGGGGATCAAGCCCTGCCGGGACCCGAACTCGCCCGCGATCGACTCGAGGCCGACGTGGGAGACGCGGGTGAAGAGACAGGAGGCACCGCGCGCGACGGCGAGGTTCATCGAGTCGCCGAGGTTGCAGTAGAGGACCGCCTCTGCCGGCCGCTCGCCGACTTCCCCAGCCTCTGCCACCACTGCCTCCGAGGCGAGGGCGCGGATCATCCCGAAGGCAGAGAGATCGACGCCGACCGGATGCAGGCCCGCCTGACGGATCGGCCGCAGGAAGGAGGAGACCATGTCGCGCCTGGCGGCGACGACGAGGACGTCGACCTGGGGGGCGACTCCCTCCTCGGCGGGGACGCCGCCGACCACCTGGTGCTCCAGCACGGCCTGGTCCAGCGGCATCGGGATCTGGTCCTGGGCCTGGAACCGCACGGCCGCGTCCATCTCCTTCGGGTCCTCCAGGACCGGCAGCCGGACGGTGCGGACGATCACCCGCTGGTTGCCGACTCCGAGTCGGACCCGCTTACTGAGCTTGTGCCGGCTGAAGAGGTCCTTGAGCGCTGCCGCGAGGCGATCGGGGTCCAGCACCTCTCCCTCGTGGAAGGTGCCGGCCGGCAGCGGGGCGATCGCCGCGGATCGAACAGAGGCGACGCCGTTCACGTGCACTTCGGTCGCGGCGACGCTGCCGGCCTCGATGTCGAGGCCGACGACGGCATCGGCCGGCTTTCGGCTCAGTCGGATCTGTGGGTTGAGTCGCATGGATTCAGGGTCGATCTGCGCCCATAAGGGGTGGCGCTACCCATGGATCGACAGGAATCAGGCAAAACTTTTGCCCTGCAAGTACTTATTTCTTTAAGAACCGGGCGGCCCTAGGAGAAGGTGCCCAGGTACCAGTCGGTCAGCTCGTTGCCGGCCAGCAGGCCGACCACGCCGCCGAGGGCCAGGAACGGGCCGAAAGGGATGCCCCGCTTGCGCGCCGCGGCTCCCTCCCGGGCCATGATCGCCAGGCCGACCAGCGAGCCGGCCAGCAGCGCGACGAGCAGCGCCGCGCCGACGTCACGCCCGAGGAAGAGGCCCATCACGGCCGCCAGCTTGACGTCTCCCAGCCCCATCCCGCGTGGGTACGCCAGGGCGGCCAGGAACAGCAATCCACCCGCCGCGACGGCGGCGACGGCGCGCTCGGGCAGGCTGCCGGGGTCCGAGACGGCGGCGATCGCCACCCCCAGGACGGCGGCGACGAGCAGGACCTTGTTGGGAATGATCTTGCGCTCGAGGTCGGTCAGGGTGACGGCGACCAGGGTGGCGACGAAGACGAGGCCGAGCGCAATCTCTCCGGGGTCGTCCCAGAGCACCACAACCGTCGCTGCGAAGAGCAGAGCGGTCGCCAGCTCGGTGGCCGGATAGCGAGCCGAGATCGAAGCCCCACAGCAACGGGCACGGCCGCGCAGGGCAAGCCAGGAGAAGACGGGGACGTTGTCGTAGGCGGCGATCTGGGCGCCGCAGCCGGGGCAGCGCGAGCGGGGTCCCACCACCGATTCCTTCCGGGGCACCCGGTGAGCGACGACAGTGAGAAAGCTGCCGACCATCAGGCCCCAGGCGAAGGCCAGTACCGCTGCGGCTGCCACCGCTATTCCCCTACTTCGATCGGGGTCTCGGTGTCGACCTCGAGCCGGGTCGGATGGTTCGGGTGGTCGTACATGATCGGGATCGCGTCGGCCGGCGTGTTCACCCGTTCGACGGAGAGGGCGACACCGAGCCGTTTGCCGGCGGGGATCGTATAAGGGGCCTCCTCGAAGAACATCGTCAGCCGCTCCTTCTCCCAGCCGAAGCGCGGCCAGTAGGCGTTGCTCTCGGGGGTGAACTTCCAGAATTTCTCCCCGGTCTCCGAGTTGGTCAGCAGCTCGTCGTCGGGCTCGGTCGCCCCAGACGGTTCGTCGCGTTCGAACAGGAAGACGCAGAGAGTCCCCGTGTGGAGAGCGTCGTTCAGGGTCCGGGTCGAGAACTCGAGCGAGATTTTGTCGGTCATTTCGAAGGCCACCGGCATCGGATCGGTTACCCAGCGGTGGACCTGCGACTCGGGATTGGCGCTCCCGGTCGGGTCGTAGTTGCACCCGATCGTGTCGTCGCGGCGGATCTGCAGACCCTTGTCGGTGTCGGGCGTCGGCTCCAGGTAGAAGTCGTCGGCGTAGTCGTAGAGCAGAGGGTTGAATTCGTCTTCCGGCGCGGGATCGGGCGGGGCGCCGAGCAGGAGCGCGTCGGGCGCACCCGGAGTCGAGCCCGTCTGCGCCCCGTCGGCGCAGATTCCCAGGGTGTTGTGGAGCAGGTGGTCGGCGAGGATCTGGGCCCGGACCGTGGTCCCGGTTTTCGCGCAGGCAGTGTCGGAGAGGAAGAACTGCTGTGCGGTCACGTCGGAACCTGGGTCGGGGTCCGGATCGGGATCGGGGTCCGGATCGGGGTCGGGCGCCGGCGGGTCGGGCAGCTCGTCGGGATCGATGAACTCGGACTGAACTTCGACGTAACCGCGCTCGCCCGTCTGGTTGCCGGGGGTGCTGGGCTTGACCGCGACGATTAATTGTTTGTAGTCCTTCTCGCCAGGGCACTGGGCGTCCGGACAGCCGTCGTCGTTGCGCCAAACGACGTAGCGGTAAACGGTGCCGCTCACCCCTCCTCCTTCCGGGTTGCCAACGTCGAAGGAAGATTCAGGGGTGAGTCCTCCTTCCGGGCTGACCCCTTCTTCTCCGGCAAGAACCAACGGCTCGGGTTCCGCCAGGGTCGACTTCTGCAAGGCGAAGGTGCTGCCGACGATCCGCGAGTTCGGGTTCTTGGGATCGCTCGAGACCGTCGGAATCGAGCTGATCGCGAGCTTGGCGTAGGGCAGGCTCCGCATCATCTCCATTTCTTGTTGGGCGAGGTGGAGGACGGTCTGGCTTGCCTTCGCCCGCTGGGCGTTTTTCGTCGCCGTAACGAGGATGCCGAAGGTGGCCATGGCGCCCATGACCAGCACGATCGTGGCGACCATCACCTCGATCATCGTCACGCCGGACTCGTCGCGGCCAGCGGCAAGGGTCTTGCGGGTCAGCCGGCGCATGGTCACCCCGAGGAGCCCAGGACGGTGGTGCGGAGGCTGGCGCCGTCGGAGACGGTGAGCGAACCGGAGCCGCCCGGGTTCGCGATCCGGAAGATCATGCCGACGTAGGTCGGTTCCTCGTCGGGGAAGTATTCGAACACCGCGCCGCTTTCGAGGTCGTCGATCAACTGCTTCGGGGTGCCGCCGCCGACGACCCCTTCCGCTGCCTCGGCGCGGGTGCAGGCGCTTCCGCTGGAGCAGTCGTAGGTGACCTGGCAGTTGATCGCGGGGTCGTCGGGGTCGAGCGGCACCCCGCCTCCGCAGGCGCTGGTGCGGACCCGGGTGACGAAGGAGACGGTGGTCGGTTCCGCTTCGTCGACGCGGATCCCGTTGCGCAGCTCTTTCGTCATCCGCTCCTGCACGTAGCGCACCTCGGTGACCTTCTGGGATCGCTCGCTCAGCTCGGGCTGCTTGCGCACGGCGCTGATCATCATCGAGGCGCCGGCACCGACGATGACCACGCTCATCGCCGCCGCCACGAGGAGCTCGATCAGGGTCAGACCCGACTCCTCGCTTCTCAGCCGGGCCGTCATCGGACCACCACCCGGAACCTGCGCTTGGCGGGCTGCGACTCACGCTCGCCGGCGCCGTTGACGCCCCTCACCCTGAACACGTGGGGGCCCGCGGACAGCTTCGCCAGCTTGAAGGGCGAGCTGCAACGGCGCCAGCGGCGACGATCGAGCCTGCAGGAGAAGCGGGTGTTGGGCTGCCCGGTCTCATCGGTGAAGCGGAAGACGACCTTGCGCCGACGGGTCCTGAAGCTGGGGCCGAAGGTGATCCGGGTGGCCGGCCGCACGTAAGCGATTCCGGGCTCCCGCGGATCGTCGTTGCCGCCGCCCCCCCGTCGCGGGGGATCACCGGTCGAGCCGCCCCCCGATCCGCCGCCGGGGGTTTCACCGCCGCCGCTCCCGCCGCTGTGCTGGTACGTGATCGGCCCGGCGCAGCCGGAGGTGATCCCTTCGGCTTCGGCGCTGAGCCAGAAGCTGGTCGTCGACCCGGCGGCGACGGTCACCTGGATGCCGCTGCCGCCCAGGGTCTCGGCGGTACCGGTCTTCAGCGGTTCTCCCGCGCAGCTGGAGTCGGAGTAGAGCTGAATCGAGCTGCCGGGCTCGGCCAGGCCTTTGATCGCCGGGGTGGTCGACGTCCCCGGCGAGGCCGGATCGGTGCTCAGCTGCGACGGCGGTGCGGGGCCGAGCAGGACCGCGTTTCCGGTCGAGACCAGGAGGGTCTCGCCGGCGGAGCGCTGGTAGACATCCCTTTCTTCCGGGTCCTGATCGTCGAAGGTGAGCTGCTCGTCGGTGGTGAAGAAGGCGTGGCTGCCGCTCTCCGAGACGCTCGTGACACCCGTCATGCCGGCCCCGACGGGGCCGTTGCCACCCGCGGGCCCGATCGAGACCAGGGCCGCCGTGCCGGCGGAGACGTCGTAGATGTCGGCGCTGCTGTCGCTGTCGAGCGGGTCGAGCTGCTCGACGGTGAGGACGAAGACGTGAGACCCGTCGTAGGAGGCACCCGCGAAGCTCGCGTTGAGTTCTCCGTTACCGCCGAACGCTCCCGCGGAGACCAGGGTGGTTTCGCTGCCGCTGCGACGGTAGACGTCCTGGCGTTTGTCCTCGTCGGCGCTCACCAGCGGCTCGGCGGTGCCGAAGAGGACGCCCGGGTCGCTGTCGTCGGGGGACATCCACCTGAAGGTCGCCGGCAGCTCACTCGTCCCGCAGACGGATGGATCGCAGGCGGGATCTCGCCGCGATACCAGCGAGGTTTCATCACCCGAGCGCTCGTAGACGTCGACGGCACTGTCGTCATCGGCACCGACCAGTTTCTCGGCGGTTTCGAAGATGACGCGGCTGCCGTCGGCGGAAATCCCCGGGAAGGCCGAGACGACACCGGGGAAGACGGCGGGTTTGGCGGTGTCGTTACCGCCCGCCGGACCGATCGAGACGAGGGTCGCGGTGCCCCCGGACCAGTCGTAGACGTCCTGGGCGCCGTCGGTGTCGGCCGGATCGAGTTTCCCGCTGGTCTCGAAGACGACGTGTCCCCCGCCGTCCGAGGAGGCGCCGTAGGAGGGAACGCACGCCGGGCACGCTCCGGGAACGGAGACCTGCAGCGTCACCCCGGTCACGAGGTTGCGCTGGTAGAGGTCGGCCGCGCCCCCGTCGCTGTCGCTTCCAGTCAAGTCCTCGGCGGTCCTGAAGACTGCTTTCGTCCCGTCCGCCGCAGCGTTCTCGAAGCCGAGCACGGGGACGGCGGCGTCTCCGCACCCGGGCTCGCAGGACGGGTCGCCGCGGGAGACCAGCTCGGTGGTCTCGCCGTCGAGGTCGCGGACGTAGACGTCGCTGACGTCGTCGCCGTCCTCGGCGGTGAGGCGCTCGGCGGTGATGAAGAAGAGGTGGGAGCCATCTGGCGTGACCCCGCGCTGGACGAAGTTGGTCGCGATCTCCGCGTTCCCGCAGCCCGCGGCCTGGCAGGCGAGCTCGCCCCGCGAGACGAGGGTCGTGGTGCTGTTCACCGTGTCGCGCAGGTAGATGTCGACGGCGTGGTCGGTGTCTTCGGTGACCAGCGACTCACGGGTCGAGAAGAACGCCCGGCTGCCGTCCTCGGAGGCGCCGACGAAGAAGGCGTCGATCGCGTTGTTGCCGCCCGCCGGCCCGGTCGAGACCTTGCGGGTGACGAAGTCTTCGATCCCCGGCGAGGGGTCGTAGGCGCGCATGTAGACATCGGATTTGAGGTCGGTGTCACCGAGCAGCGCCGGCGGCTCGTCAGTGGTGAAGAAGACGACGGAGCCGTCGGTCGAGGCCGCCTCGAAGCGAGCGTCGGCCGCCGCTTCCTCGGGAGCGAGGAAGAACCCCGCGCAGAGCAGGGCGGCCAGCGCAAGGGCAAGGCGGATGGTGATCGGTGCGGCGGTGACCATCTTCTGCTCTATCGGCTCAAAGTGACAATCGGCTTAGCGAGTTGAAAGCAGAGGGGCGGGCCAATTGGCCCGCCCCTCTGGATTACCTGCTTGTTTGACCAAGCGTGTGCCGAGCGAATTATTCAGCCGGCGGAGCAGCAGCCGGCTCGGCGCCATCCCATTCGCCGCCGTTCGGGCAGCCGCCCTCGTTCTCTTCCGTGCAGGGGAAGGTGATCTCCCCATCGGTGTTCACCACGGAAAAGGTCTGGTCCTCGTTGCTTCCTTCGACCACGAGGTTGTAATTTTCGTCATCGGCCGAGACGACTTCGAGCGGCGCGCTGCTCAGGGTCGGCTCGATGTTTTCGAGCGCTTCCAGATCAGTCGTGTAGGTGCCGTTGTCGGTGAAGTACGTCTCCATCGCGACCTGCGCGGAGTGTGCGTACTCCTTCGCCTTGGCGTCGCCGGCCTTGTCGCGCTGGTTGAAGAACGCGGGCAGCGCGATCGCGGCAAGGATGCCGAGGATGAGCATGACGACGAGGAGCTCGATCAGGGTGAAGCCCGCCTCGCTGTCGCCGTTGAGCCGGGCGCCTACTTTGGCCCGGAGATTCTGGAGAAACATTAGTGACCTCCTATGGTCCTAATCGTTTGAGCCAGAGCCCCGTCGCCTGAAGCCACGTGGTGTCTGTCGACCCCGGTGGTAGCCCGGCCGACTCCGAAGGAGTCCCGACAGCTTTGCGCCCCCGCCTCGCAGCGAGTTTGCCTTTTGCACCGAAGCACTGGCAGATTCATCACAGGCCCTACATCGACCGCCCCCGCCAGACCTTGATCCCTGAAATTTGGGTTCCCTCCCGCGAAAACTTCGTTTTCTGGACGCGCGTCCAGAGACGGGGGTCGAAAAGAGAGTAGGAGCGAAAGCTCAGCGGATCTTGTCGTAGAGAGCGAAGATCGGCAGGTACATCGCGATCACGATGAAGCCGACGATGCCGCCGACGAAGACGATCATCAGCGGCTCGATCAGCGAGGTCAGCGCTTTCACCTTGGCGTCGACCTCGGTCTCGTAGAAGTCGGCGATCTTGGCCAGCATGTGCTCGAGCTGACCGGTCTCCTCGCCGACCGCGACCATGTGGCCGACCATCGGCGGGAAGAAGTCGTTGGCCTGGATCGGCGCCGCGATCGAGCCGCCGCGCTTGGCCGAGGAGTAGACGTCCTCCATCGCCTTCTCCAAGACGATGTTCCCGGCCGTGTCGCCGGTCAGCTGGATCGCCTGCAGCATCGGCACGCCGGCCGAGACCGAGCCGGAGAAGGTGCGCGACCACCGGGCCAGCGCGACTTTCTGGATCACGTCGCCGATCTGGAAGGGGAGGCGAAGGATGAAGCGGTCCCAGACTTCCTTGCCCTGTTTGCTCCGCTTCCAGCGGAAGAAGGCGACGAAGGCGACGATCGTCAGCGGGAAGATCAGGTACCAGTAGCCGGTGATCGCGTCCGAGGCCATGATGCAGACCCGGGTCGGCAGGGGAAGCGCTGCGTCTTCGCCCGTGTCCGCCGTGAGTTCTTCGAAGATCCCGGCGAAGACGGGAATGATGAAGGTGACGATCGCCAGCAGGACGACGATCGCGAAGCCGAAGACGAGCGCCGGGTAGGTCATCGCCGATTTGACCTGGCGCCGCAGGGCGTCGGTTTTTTCGACCTGGTAGGCGATCCGGTCGAGGGAGTCCTCGAGCCGCCCGGACTGCTCGCCGGAGCGGACCATCGCCCGGTAGAGGCGGTCGAAGACTTCCGGGTGGCGGCCCATCGCCTGCTCGAGCGTGCTGCCGGCCTCGACGTCGGCCCGGACGCCGCCGATCGCCTCCTTGATGCGTTCGTCCTGGGTCTGCTCCTCGAGCGTCTGCAGGCTGCGCAGCATCGGCATTCCGGAGGCGACGAGGGTCGCGAACTGACGGGAGAAGACCGAGAGCTCGCGCTTGTCGATCCCTTTCCAGGTGCGCCAGAGGTTCTCGACTTTGAACGGCTCGCTCTTCTCGCTGACGTCGAGGACGATCAGCCCGCGCTGGCGCAGCTGCTCGGAGACCTGGGCCTTGGACTCGGCTTCGATCTCGCCGGCGGTGGCGGTCCCCCCCACGTCCATGGCGCGGAAGGCGAAGGTGGTGGCCGCGGCCATCGCCTATCCCCCCTGCGTGTAGGGGGTCTGGACGTAGGGCGGACCGGACTGACCGTTGCCGGCCTGGGCGTAGCCCCCCGGCTGCGGCTCCTCCTGCCCTCCGAGAAGGCGTTTCAACTCCTCCGGGACCGAGGCCCGCTGCTCGGCGAGCGCCCGGGTGATCTTCCCGGTCCGCACCAGCCGCACCAGGTCGGCGTCCATCGTCTGCATCCCGACCGCGCCTGAGGTCTGCACGGCGGCGTAGATCTGGTGGGTCTTACCCTCGCGGATCAGGTTGCGGATCGCCGGCGTCGGCACCAGCACCTCGGTCGCGACCGTGCGGCCCGTCCCGTCGGCGGTCGGCAGCAGCTGTTGGGTGATGATCCCCTGCAGGGCGATCGAGAGCTGGGTCCGGACCTGGCCCTGCTGCTCGGGCGGAAAGACGTCGATGATGCGGTCGACGGTCTGCGCCGTCGACTGCGTGTGCAGGGTGGCGAAGACGAGGTGGCCGGTCTCGGCCGCGGTCAGCGCGGTGGAGATCGTCTCCAGGTCCCTCATCTCGCCGACCAGGATCACGTCGGGGTCCTCTCGCAGGGCGGCTTTCAGGCCGAGGGCGAAGTCCTCGGCGTCGGAGCCGACCTCGCGCTGGTTGACGATCGAGCGTTTGTGCTGGTGCAGGAACTCGATCGGGTCCTCGATCGTGAGGATGTGGTCCTGGCGCTCGCGGTTGATCAAGTCGATCATCGCCGCCAGGGTCGTGCTCTTGCCCGATCCGGTGGGGCCGGTGACGAGGACGAACCCGCGCGGTTTCTGCGTCATCTCACGCAGCACCTGCGGTCCACCGAGCGAGTCGAGAGAGGGGATCTCCTGGGGCACCAACCGGAAAGCGGCGCTGACGGAGCCGCGCTGCATGAAGCAGTTGACGCGGAAGCGGGCGACGCCGGGAATCGCGTAGGCGAAGTCGAGCTGTTTGTGGACCTCGAACTTTTTCCGCTGGTCGTCGTTGAGGATGCTGAAGACGACCTCCCGGGTCTCCTGGCTGCCGAGGGGCGGGAAGCCCTCCATCGGCGAGATCTTTCCCTTGTCCCGCATCGCGGGCGGGGAACCGGCGGTCAGGTGGACGTCCGAGGCGTTCGCCTCGACCATCCGCCGCAGCACCTCTCCGAAGTCGAACGTGGACATCGGGGACTAGATCGGCAGAAGCAGCCGGAACCTCAAGACCGGCACGAGATCGGCCGCCCCGCTCAGGCGGTGACCCGCAGGACCTCCTCGAGGCTGGTCTGCCCGGTCCGTACCTTGCTCAGCCCGTCCTCGCGCAGGGTGCACATCCCCTCTTCGCGGGCGACCGTCCCGATTTCCGCCTCAGGGGCCTGCGAGACGGCCATGTCTTTGATCCGCTCGCTCATCTTCATCACCGAGTAGAGGCCGACGCGGCCTTTGTAGCCGCTCTGGTTGCAGCGGGCGCAGCCGACCGGCTCGTAGGCCTCGAGCTCGGCCCCCACCCGCATCCCCGCGTCGGTCAGAGCCTCCGGCGGCACCACCGTCCGTCGCTTGCAGTGGCTGCAGAGCTTGCGGGCGAGGCGCTGGGCGACGACGCAGTCGACCGAGGAGGCGATCATGAATGCCTCGATCCCCATCTTGGTCAGGCGGGTGATCGCGCCGGGGGCGTCGTTGGTGTGCAGGGTCGAGAGCATCATGTGCCCGGTCAGCGCCGCCTCGATCGCGATCCGTGCGGTCTCGCCGTCGCGGATCTCGCCCACCATCACGATGTCGGGGTCGGCGCGGAGGATCGAGCGCAGGCCGGTGGCGAAGTCGAGGCCCGCCTTGCGGTTGACGTTGATCTGGTTGATCCCGTCGAGCTGGTACTCGACCGGGTCCTCGACCGTGATGATGTTCTTCTCGATCGAGTTCAGCTCCTGCAGGGCCGCGTAGAGGGTCGTGCTCTTACCCGAGCCGGTCGGGCCGGTGACGAGCACCGCGCCGTAGGCTTGGCGGAAGGAATCCTCGAAGCGGCCTCTGGCGTCGGGGTCCATCCCCAGCTCGTCGAGGCTGCGCTGCGCGTTCTCCTTGTCGAGGATGCGGATCGTCGCGCCCTCGCCCCGCTGCGTCGGCAGCGTCGTGATCCGCAGGTCCACCCGTTTGTCCTCGACCGTGACGCTGACCCGGCCGTCCTGCGGGATCCGCTTCTCGGCGATGTTGAGGTCGCTCATGATCTTGATCCGGGAGATGACGGCGCTGATCATCCGCTTCGGCACGTGAGCGGCCTCGCGGAGGACGCCGTCGATGCGGAAGCGGACCCGCATCTCCCCCTCGCCGGGCTCGAAGTGGATGTCGGAGGCGCCCTCCCCCACCCCCTGCCCGAGGATGCTGTAGACGAGTTTGATCACCGGCGCGTCTTCGGCGTTGACTTCGAAGTCCGCCAGCTCGGCGAGCTCCCCTTCCGATTCCTGCTCGTCCTCGGTGACCGCCTCGGTGACCGCGCTCTGCAGCGTGTTCAGCCGGCTGACGAGAGCTTCGATGTCGTCCTCGGCCGCGACGGCGACTTTGCAGTCAAGGCCGGTAGCGATCTGGATGTCGTCGACGGCGAGGACGTTGGTGGGGTCCCCCATCGCAACCAGCAGCGTCTGCTTGTCGACGAACCCGATCGGCAGGGCCCGATAGCGGCGGGCGGTGTTGACCGAGATCAGGTTCGCCGCCGCCATGTCCACCTGGTAGGCGGAGAGGTCGACGTGGTCGAGCCCGTAACGCTCGGCGATCGCGCGGGAGAGCTGATCGCCGTTGATCGCGCCCTGCGTCAGCAGCAACGCCTCCGGCGGCGCCCCGGCGGTGCGCGCCTCCTCGATCGCCTGCTGCACTCGCTCCTGCGGTACATACCCGAGCTCGATCAGGACGTCGGTGATGAAGCCCTGCGAGCGCCCGCGCGAAAGCGGCGGGGTGAGGCCGGGGGTGCCTTGCTGGGGATCGAGCTGAGGCGCGGTGGAGTCGCCAGATTCGGGAACCGGACGCAGGTGGCTGGGAAAGTCCCGCTCGCCGCTCATGGGTGGTACTGGAGGGTGGGCCCCCGGTACCCCGCGTCGATCACGGCCTGGACGACGCTCTGCGGGCTCTGGAAGCCGTACTGGACGGTTGCCGTCGGGTTGCCGCCGTCGAGGCTCTTCGGCCTGATCACGACCAGCGCGGGAACCCGGTCGACAGCGAGGCTCTGCGCGATCGCCGCGTAGCGGGCGATTTCGCCGGCGGGGACGATGAAGTTGGTCACCCCCGGCAAGCCGCTGAGGCGGTTGACGGAGTCGATCACCAGCTCGTCGTCGATCGCCCCCTCGCGGACGAAGAGCAGGACCACGGTCTGATCCGCCTCGACGGCGTCGATCACGGCCGGCGGGGGCGGGGGCGCGCTGGCCGCGGCTTCAGCCGGCAGCGCCCCGGTGGCCGGAACTTCTTCGATCGCGGCCGGGGCGCTGGCCGATCCTTCGGATTCGGATTCGGCTTCTCCCCCTCCCCCTTTCGAGGACATGAAGAAGAAGAGGGCAGCGAGAAGCAGGACGGCGACGACGGCAGCCTGAACCACCGGGTTGTTGTTGATCTGATCCCTCATACGTCCGCTTACCAACTCGACATCTCGAGCGGCGAGCTTGAATCCGGTCGAAGCCGCCCAGGGCGGGCTTCAGAGGGCTCAGCAGTTGGAGTTCGGGGCTTCGCCCGGGCCGGGCACGCCGGCGCACTCGACGTAGTCCTGGGCCGTGTAGTACTTCACGCTGGAGGGCGGATCTTCGTCGGGAGGATCCTCGCCGCCGGGATCCTCCTCGCCCGGATCCTCGTTCCCGTCGTACCAGGGGTTGAGGTCGGGCGGCAGCAGGAAGCCGTCGTCGTTGAGGATTTCGCCGTTGCCGCTGATGTTCAACGTTTTGCCGGCGATCAGACCCTTCATCGTCGAGTTGCCGCTGATGTTGATGTTCGAGTTCGGCGCGTAGATCACGAACTCGTGGACCGTGTCGTACTGGCCGGAGAGATTGACCGTGGACGCCATGGTCGGGGATCCGAGCAGGAAGAAGCCGGGCATGTCGTACTGTTCCTCGTCCGGCTGGTAGCCGGTCGCGGCGATGCGACTCTGGCCGCTGAGGCTGATCTGAGTCGAGGTTCCGCATTTCTCCGGGGTGTCGAAGAAGATCCGCACGTGGGCCCCCTCGGCCATGATCAATTCCGACTTGCCGCTGAAGGAAAGCGAGCAGATCCAGTAGTCGCCGCCGCCGAGGGTCAGGGTGCTGTTGCTCGCGAGCTGGAGGCGGCGCGTATTCGGATCGAAGGGGCTGTTGCTCGTCCATTTGCCGGTGTAGGTGTCGGACTGGCAGCCGGTGGGAACGCCGGGTTTGCTGCACCTGACCAGTCGATAGTTCGAGTTGACCGAGGCGATGGTCGACGGGATGAAGCTGCTAACCGGCGGCAGGGTTTTGTTGCCCTGCGCGGTGCCGTAGCCGCTGCACTGGGTGGCGTTGCCGCTTTTGACCCATTTTTTCCCGACGCCGACGCGGATGCCGCCGCAGATGCTCGCGTTGCCCGAGGTCGTGAGATTGCCGTTCGTGCCGACCCCCGTCTGGACGTCGGCGTTGCCGCTCATCACGATCGAGTCTTCGCCGATCAGGCCCTCGGCGACGACCCCGTCGGTCTCGTCAAGGCCTTCCTCCCCTCCGCCGGGGTCCTCGCCGCCGGGGTCCTCGCCGGAGGGGTCTCCATCGGGGGGCTCGACGACGCCGTCGTCGTCGAAGTTGACCAGCACCCGCCTCGTCACCTCGCCGTTCATCCCGGTGGCGACGGCGCAGAGCGCGTAGCCCTCGCACACTTCGCTGCCGGCAGCCGCGAATCGGTAGGAGAACGTGCTCGCCCCGACGGTCTCGGGCGGGGTCGCCGGGCACCATCCGCTCAAGTCCGGCGCCTGCGGTTCGCCGTTGGGACCGACGCAGACCGTGGTCCCGGTCAGCAGCGTCTGGTTGCGGTTGAGTCGCATCATCGCGACGCGGGCCCCGGCGTCAGCCGCGGCGATCGCACTTTTCGCGCTGCTGTCCCGCTTGGTTCCCTGCTGCACGTCGACGGAGGCCATGATCGCGGCGCCGCCGAGGGCGACGCTGGCGACCGTCGCGAACATCGCCACGGGCAGCGCCATGCCGCGCTCGCTGCGACGCAGGTCTCTGATCAGCAGGAGGAAGCGGTCGAGGGGGGACATCGGAAGGTCCATCGGCCCCCGCCCTCTTTTCCTTGAGCCGACCGAGGCGCGATCGCCCTGCAATGGACGCCCGTCCTACTCAGTTGCGGGTGCGAGCTGCTCGATACCGCTCGCGCGCTGGCCGCCGGCGGCCAGCATCAGTTTGAAGTCGTGCGGGCTGGAGGCGTACTCCATCGCCACGTCCTCGGAGATCTTGCCCTCCATCACGTACTGGAGCAGGGACTGGTCGAAGGTGCGCATCCCGTAGTACTCGCCCTCGGCGATCACTTCGGTGATCTTGCCGGTTTCCTCGGGGTTCATGATCAGGTCTTTGACCCGGCCGGTGACGACCAGGATCTCGGAGGCGGGGACGCGGCCGTCACCGGTCACGTCGGGGACGAGGCGCTGGGCGATCGCTCCCTTGAGGGTCGCCGCCAGCATCACCCGTGCCTGGTGCTGGAGATGGGGCGGGAAGAAGTCGACGATGCGGTTGATCGTCTCGGTCGCGTCCAGGGTGTGGACGGTGGAGAGGACGAGGTGGCCGGTCTCGGCCGCGGACAGCGCCGTGCGCACCGTCTCCTCGTCGCGCATCTCGCCGATCAGGATCGCGTCGGGGTCCTGACGGAGGACGCGGCGCATCGCCCGGGCGAAGCTTTCGGTGTCGGAGCCGACTTCGCGCTGATTGACGATCGAGTTTTTGTCCGGGTGCAGGTACTCGATCGGGTCCTCGAGGGTGACGATGTGATCGGTCCGGGTGCGGTTGATGTGGTCGATCATCGCCGCCAGCGTCGTGCTCTTGCCCGAGCCGGTGGTGCCGGTGACGAGGATGATCCCGCGTTGCTCTTCGGCCAGTTTGGTGACGACCGGCGGCAGCCCGAGGTCGTCGACCGAGCGGATGTCGAAGGGAATGGCGCGGCAGACGATCGAGATCGATCCGCGCTGCTTGAAGGCGTTGACGCGGAACCGGGACAGCCCTTTGATCGAGTAGGAGAAGTCCGCCTCCCCGCATTCCTCGAATTCGGTCATCGAACGAACCTCGGCCATGTCCTGGAAGGCCTTTTCCGTATCTTCAGGCCGCAGGGGCTGGTACCCCTCGAGAGGTGCCAGCTCTCCGTGGAGGCGAGCCGTCGGGGGGACACCGACCTTGATGTGGAGGTCGGAACCGTCCCGCTCGATCAGAGTGCGCAGGGCTGAATCGATGTCGAACATCCCGGCCTGTATCGGCCGGGATGTTCCAAGCCCTTAGCCCTGAAAGGGCTAGGCGACCTCGCGCAGTTTCTGCGCCTCGCCGAGGGACTGGAGCTTTTTCAGGCTCTGGTTCTCGATCTGGCGGATCCGCTCGCGGGTGACGTTGAAGGTGCGGCCGACCTCGTCCAGGGTCCGCGGGTGCTCGCCGCCGAGCCCGTAGCGGAGCTCGAGCACGCGGCGCTCGCGGTAGGAGAGGTTCTCGAGGGCCTCTTTCAGCGCCTCTTTGGTCAGCAGGTCCGCCGCCCGGTCGAACGGGGACTCGGCCTTCTCGTCGGCGATGAACTGGCCGAACTCCGACTCCTCCTCGTCGCCGACCGGCTTCTCCAGGGAGACCGGGGCCTGGGCGGAGCGTTTGATCGAGTCGACCTCCTCGGGATCGATCCCCGTCACCTCGGCGATCTCCTCCGGGGTGGGCTCGCGGCCCAGCTCGGTGACCAGCTTGCGCTCGGCGCGGCCGATCTTGTTCAGCTTCTCGACGACGTGAACCGGGATCCGGATCGTCCGCGCCTTGTCAGCCAGGGCACGGGCGATCGCCTGGCGGATCCACCAGGTCGCGTAGGTGGAGAACTTGAACCCCTTGCGGTAGTCGAACTTCTCCGCCGCGCGGACCAGGCCCAGCGTTCCCTCCTGGATCAAATCGAGGAAGGGCAGGCCCTGGTTCCGATAATTTTTCGCGATCGAGACGACCAGGCGCAGGTTCGACTCGACCATTTTTTGCTTCGCGTCGAGGTCGCCGCGCTCGATCCGTTTCGCCAGTTCGACCTCCTCCTGGGCGGTCAAGAGTCGAACTTTGCCGATGTCCTTGAGGAACAACTGCAAGGAATCGGTCGTCATGTCCGGTTTCAGGTCGAGCGCCTGTTTCTGGCGCCGGCGACCTTTTTTGCCGGTGTCGACGGGGAGCGCTTCGGCGGCAGCTTTCTGCGCCGGATCCATGTCCTCCACGAGCTCGATCCCCGACTTCTCGAGGTGGCCGTAGAGGTCCTCTACGTCGGACTCGTCGAGATCGACCTCGGAAACCGCGGAAGCGATGTCACCGAAGGTGAGCACGCCGAGCTGCTGCCCGCGATTGATGAGGTTTTTGACCTCCTCTAGTTCCTGAAGCTCTGCTACCAGCATCCGTTCTTACTCGTTCCTTGCGCTCGAATGTTTAGTCCTGGCGATGAAATACCGCCGCGACTCGAAAGTCGCGCTGTACCGACAAAAAGCGGACCCGAGAGTTGGTCCGCGAAGTAGCGTCTACATCGTCATCGTGCCCTATGGGCAGGCGCTTGAATCAAGTCAAACGCTTGTTCGCATGGTACTCGCTTCAGCTTGTGAAGTCAATGCCCGACTCCCTCCGCCATCCCATCCCCTGGCTCCGCGCCTTCTGGCAGCGCGCTTATACCGAGAACGTCACCGGGCTTTCGGCGATGGTCGCCTACAACCTGATGCTCTCGGTCTTTCCGTTCGCGCTCCTGGTGCTCTTCGTCTTCGGCCAGGTGCTGAAGATCGAGGGAGTAGAGAGCAGCGTCCTCGCCGACTTGCAGCGGCTCTTTCCCGACGTCGAGCAGGAGACCCTGAGCAACGTCCTGCGCCGGATCGAGAGCAACTCGACGACGATCGGGATCGTCGCCATCGCCGGATCGCTCTGGATCGGGGCTTCGTTCTGGGGGGCGATGGACACGGCTTTCTGCCGCATCTACCACGTCGAGTGCCGGAGCTGGGTCGAACAGAAGCGCTTCTCCTTCGCGATGCTGGTCGTGGTCCTCCTCTTCATCGCCGCCAGCATCTTCGTGCCGACGATGGAGAGCGCGGTGGTCAACAGCACCGACCGCCTCCCCCTCGGCCTCAACGGCATCAAGGCGATCGACACGATCCTGTTGTTGACGGCTGCGCTGCTGGTCACCTTCGGCATCTGCTGCGTGATCTTCTGGGCCGTCCCCAAAGGCCACATGCCCTGGCGGGCGGTCTGGCCGGGGGCCCTCTTCGTCACCATTGGCGTCGGTCTCGCCAACTGGCTCTTTCCGATCTACCTCTCGAGCATCTCCAGCCTCTCCAATTTCGGCTCGACCGTCGGCTTCATCCTCATCGCCCTGCTCTGGTTCTACGTCCTCAGCCTGGCCTTGATGGTGGGCGCGGTGATCAATTCCCTGCGCTTCGAGTATCACGACACCGGGGAACTGCCCTACCACTCCCCCAAGCCTTGCACGGGGTGCGACGGAGGCGATGGTTAGCCCTCTCAAGAGCTTCTTCCCCTGAATAAAAAACTTCCGTATCCTTGTGCGGGGAATCACGACCTTTGGACTTAGCGTCCAGATGCAGGGCGACGGGAGTGGAACAATCGCAGCGATGCAAAAACATCGGGGTTCTGAGACTCGGGTGAGCGTTCTGCAGCCCACCACGCCGGTCGATATCGCCTACCACGCTCAGCGCAAAAGAATCGTCGACGCGATGATCGAGAGTTGCGCGGAGAAAACCTATGCAGCGACGACGATCACCGACATCGTCGCGCGGGCGCGGATCTCCCGCACGACCTTCTACAAGCAGTTCGACGACAAGCGCGCCTGCTTCGACGCCGCCATCGCGTACTGCATCGAAGAGCTGCAGCGCATAGCCGCCGCAGCTCACTCTCCTTCCGACCCGCCTGCAGACGCCTCTCGCAAGGCAGCGACGGCCGTGGTCGAGGCGCTGGCGGAGCGGCCGGGCCTGGCGCAGTTGCTGACCGGCGACGCGATCGCAGTTGACCCGATGGCGATCGAGCGCTATCGGAAAGCCACCCTTCCGGCGCTGAAGAACCTTTGGGACGGAGAAGGGGTAGACGCGCCGCACACCGATCCGCGGCTCGCCTTCGGCCAAGCGCAGGTCCTGATCCTCAACCAGATCGCCGCCGGGGAGGTCGAGCGCCTTCCCGAGCTACTCCCAGAGATCGTCTACCTGGCGGTCAGCCCCTACGCGGGTCATGAGGAGGCGCTCGAGCAATCGCAGCTTGCGAGGAACGCCAACACCAGCGACCCCAGTGGCAGTGATCGATAACTCCGAGGATCTGCGCCGGTGGCGACTTCCGCGAGGCCGTCACGGCCTTCCCCGCGAGCTCGTCGAACGCTCCCAGCGGGAGCGACTGCTGGCCGCCGTCGTCAGGGTCACCGTCGCCAACGGCTACGAGTCGACGACCGTCGGCGACATCCTTGGCGAGGCGGGGGTCGGCCGGGAGAGCTTCTATGAACTCTTCGACGACAAACTCGACTGCACCCTGGCCGCCCACAAAATCCTCATCGACGATCTGGAGGAGCAGGTGCGGGAGGCCTACACAAACCCCGGCCCCTGGCCGGAACGGGTGCGGCAGGCCCTGGCGGCGACCCTCGACTGGTTTGCCGACGACCTGGACGTCGCCCGCTTCACCCTCGTCGAGTTGAGCACCGTCGGCCCTGCCTTCCGCCCCATCTTCCAGGCCGAGTACGCCCGTTTTACCCGACTCCTCGAAGACGGCATCGGAGACGAAGACCCAAACCCGGACCTACAGGGCGCCGCCGGTCTCGCGGTCGGGGCAATGCTGGCGAGGATCTACGAGGAGACCGTGCTCGGACGCACCAGCCAACTTCCGCGCCTGCTCCCCGATCTCACCTACGACCTGCTCGTTCCCTTCGTCGGCGAAGCGGTCGCCCGGGAAGAGCAGCGGCGAGCTGTTGGCTAGTCCTTCGTCAGGGTGAGGTGCATCGCCAAGACGAAGCTTTCAGCGAACTGCTTGCCGCCGCCGAAGCGGAGCTCGTTGAGGGTGCCTTCGGTTATCGCAGTGAACCACTTCGTGGTGGTTCCAACCGCATAACTCGCGGGACCGTCCGCAAGGCTGCAATCGCAGGCCACCACCTTGCCCTGCTCGACCTCCACCTTGACCCCCGACTGCCCCCGCACGCCGGGGGCAGCTTCGACTTCAAGCTGGCACGAGCCACTGCTTCGGTCTGACAGCCCCACCAACGGGGTGGCAAGGAGAAAGGCCTCCTCGATATCGGTCTCTGTCACGGGCGCCGCCCGTTCGCCCATGTGGACTCGCTCGCAGCGGACCGCAGCCGCCAGCGGTCGGACCCCCCGCCGCGCCCACTCGGTAAGTGCATAGGGGGTGCCGTTGCCGTTGCTGGGCTGTGCCTCGACCAGCCCTGCCATCCGCATGCTCGAGAGACGCCGCTCCAGGGCCGGGTAGCTGAGCTCGATGATCTCGCGGTCGAGTTCGGTCAACGACATCGGCCGCGTCGCGAGAGCGCGGACGATTGTGGATCCCCAGCCGTCGACGAAGGCCTTGACTATCCCTTTCGCCGCGCCCGATTCGAGCGCGATCGCGCCTTTCGGGGCACCCGTCAACCAGCCCTCCAGCGCGTGGGCGACGCCCAGCAGTTGCTCCCCCATCGGCGTCAGCTCGTTCTCCACCGCGTACGGCATCTGCTGGGTCGGCCGTTTCATCACCGCCCCCATCTCTTCCAGGCCCCCGAGGTGCGCCCGCAACGTGGTTTGCGCGGGTAGCCCGGTGGTCTGCCGCAGTTCCGCCAGGCGCATCGGTCGCTCTGACAGTCCGCGGAGGACGTTGAGATTCAGCGGAGTCGAAAGGAGGCCAAGCGTGCGCTCGCCCGAGCGGAGCCGGGAATCCGCCTCCGCTTCCTGCGAGGCGGCTTCAATGGTGCTACCCAAGTGCTCTTCTGCACTGACCACGCTAAAAATCCTCTCACCAAAGGCTATCAGGAGTTTCCTATTGAAACCAAAAAGTTCTTTTAAAGAACGTTAGAGTCTCTGACGGCCGAACGCAAGGCCGTATCAAGCGGAGTCCGCTTAACGCCTGGGAAAAGCTCCATTCCTGCGTCGTCGGTCACCACCGTCTCCGTCGCCAGGCCCTCGATCAGGGGCTTGGCCACCCCCGCGTCGACCGGGGTGACCAGCCCGATCCAAAGCGAGGAGAGACGCGGCGTCAGCAGCGGCACCGTGATCCGCAGCGGCGGTCGCCGGCCCAGCGCGCGGGCGACCTCGTCGATCATGCCGCCATAGGTGGTCACATCTGGGCCTCCGATTTCGATCTCGCGGTCGACCGGGAGGCTGAGATCGGCTGCCGCGGCGAGATAAGCCACCGCATCATCAACTGCAACCGGCTGCGTGCGGGTCGTCAGCCAGCGTGGGGTGATCATCAGCGGCAGGCGGCGCACCAGGTAGAAGGCCGTGCGAAACGACTCGCTGCCCGCCCCGATCACCGCCGCCGCCCGGAAGTAGGTCACCGGCACCCGACCACGGCGAAAGACCTCCGCCGTCTCGTGCCGGCTGTCGAGGTGCTTCGACCCCTCCCCCAGACCGCCCAAGTAAACGATCCGCTTGACGCCTGCCGCGGCTGCCGCCGAGGCGAAGTTTTCCGCTCCCAGGTGGTCTCGCTCGGCGAAGTCGCCGTCGGAGCCCCGGCCCATCGAGTGGACCAGGTAGTAGGCGATCTCAACCCCCTCCAGGGCGGGGCCAAGGGTCTCCGGCTCGAGCACGTCGGCTCGGCAGAGCTCGCAACCGGCCTCCTCCAGCTCCCCCGCTCGCTCGGGATGCCGCGCCAGCGCCCGTACCGATTGCCCTTCCTCCCGCAGCCGCCCGCAAAGCAGGCTGCCGATGTAGCCAGTGGAGCCAGCGACAGCGATCACGCCGCTCAGCTACCCGGGAAGAGGAAGATCAGCCGTATTTCTCGCCGATGATCTCTCGCAACTTCGAGCGATCGTGGCGAGCGTGGACGCGACGCACCGTCCCCGAGCGGGAGCGCATCACCAGCGACTCGGTGGTGGCACCGGGGCCGCGATAGCGGACACCTTGGAGGACGTCGCCATCGGTGACACCGGTGGCGGAGAAGAAGACGTCGTCGCCCGAGCAGAGGTCGTTGGCGGTAAGCACGCGGTCGAGGTCGTAGCCGTCGTCGAGCGCCGCTTGGCGCTCCTCGTCGTTGCGCGGCCAGAGCCTGCCGATCAGCTGCCCGCCCATCGACTTCAGGGCGGCAGCGGAGATCACGCCCTCGGGCGTGCCCCCGATTCCCCACAACAGGTCCACCGGGGAGCGTTCGCTCACCGCCAGCAGCGCCGCGGAGACGTCGCCGTCGGTGATCAGCTTGATCCGGGCGCCCGCCTCGCGGACTTCCTTCATCGCCTCCTCGTGCCGGGGGCGGTCGAGCATGACGACGATCACGTCGCCGACCGAGCCGCCCTTGCGGTCGGCGATCAGCTTCAGCGTCTCCGGCAGCGGCCGGTCAAGGTCGAGCAGGTCGGCGATTTCCTCCCCGCCCGCCATCTTTTCCATGTAGACGCAGGGGCCGGGGTCGAACATCGTCCCCCGCTCGGCGAGGGCGATCACCGAGATCGCGCTCGGCATCCCCAGCGCGCAGAGGCGGGTCCCCTCCAGGGGGTCGACCGCGATGTCGACCGTCGGCGGGCTGCCGTCGCCGATCTGCTCGCCGTTGTAGAGCATCGGCGCCTCGTCCTTCTCCCCCTCGCCGATCACGACCGTCCCGTCCATCGCGACCGAGTCGAGGACGTGGCGCATGGCGTCGACGGCGGCCTGGTCGGCGGCGATCTTGTCGCCCCGCCCGACCCAGCGAGCCGAGGCGAGCGCCGCCGCCTCGGTGACGCGAACGAGCTCGAGCGCGAGGTTGCGGTCTGGCTTGCTGGCCGAGGGGGCAGACCCGGCCTGAGAGGTGGCCTCCATGTGGGTTGCAGGCTAACCGAAGGAGATGCGTGGACGTTTGCACGATTCGGTGACGGCCTTTAAAGAGACCCCGTGTAGGAGTCGATGGCCAATCATGGGATCAGCGGAGCTCGAGCTGCTTGGCCGCGAGCTGAGCGCTCGCACGGAGGACGTGGTGGCGCGGATGATGCGGCGCTCCGCGGAATCGAGCGCGACACTGGCGAAGGTGGTCGAAGAGAGCTTCGAGGACGTCGGCGCCGTCTCGACCGTCGCCGTAGCCCGCTGGATGGCCGGCGAGGGCGAAGCGGTGGCCCGCAAGGTGGGCCAGGAGTCCTGGCGGATCTTCGCTCAGCTCGCCTCCCAGCAGGAGGCTCCCCTCAACGAGGTGACCAAACGCTGCCTGCGCTGGCGCGACTGCACCTTGGAGGTGCTCGACGAGAGCGCCGCCGACCTCGGCCTCCCTGAGGAGACGCTGGAGACGGCACGGTGCATGGTCCAGCGCAGCCTCGACGTAACCCTGGTGCGAATGTGCCAGTCCTTCGAGGACGAGCGCCAGCGAGCCCACGAGGAACTGACCAGCCGGGAGAAGGAACTCGTCTTCCTCGCCACCCATGACGCACTGACGGGGCTGCCGAACCGGACCCTGATCCTCGACCGGATCGAGCAGACCCTTACCCGCGCACGCCTGCAGCAGGAACCGGTGGCGGTGCTGTTCGTAGACCTCGACAACTTCAAGGCGATCAACGACTCGCTCGGGCACGGGTTCGGCGATGAACTGCTTTGCGCGGTGGCCGAACGGCTGGAGGGAGTGATCCGCGAGACCGACGCCCTCGGCCGTCTCGGCGGCGACGAGTTCGTCGTCGTCGCCGACGGCATCTCGCTTGCCGCGGGGCCGGAGCTGATCGCCGAGCGCCTGCTGGAAGCGTTCGGCGAGCCTTTCGCCCTCGGCGACGGCGGCGAGACCCGGGTCCATGCCAAGGCGAGCATCGGCATCGCCACCGGCCATCGGCCCTCCGCCGAAGAGCTGCTGCGCGACGCCGACATCGCCATGTACCGGGCTAAGTGGGGCGGCAAGAGCCACTACCTCGTCTTCGAGTCGGGGATGGAGGACGAGGTGCAGTCGCGATTGGAACTCGAGATGGACCTGCAGGGTGCGCTCGCCAACGAGGAGTTCTTCCTCGTCTACCAGCCGACCTTCGACCTGCAGACGATGACCCCAACCGGGGTCGAGGCGCTGTTGCGCTGGCGCCGGCCCGGCCGCGGCGTCTCCCAGCCGGAGGAGTTCATCCCCCTGCTGGAGGAATCGAAGCTGATCGTCGACGTCGGCGCCTGGGTGCTGCGAGAGGCCTGCGCCCAGGCCGCTCGCTGGCAGCAGGAGGGGCGGCCGCTGGAGCTCTCGGTCAACGTCTCGCAGTTGCAGCTGGACACCGACGACCTGATCACCGACGTCAAGCTGGCCCTGGCCGCCAGCGGTCTGGCGCCGGAGTCGCTGACGCTCGAGATCACCGAGACGGCGCTGATGACCGACGCCGAGGAAACGGCGCGGCGGCTGAACGAGCTGAAAGGGCTGGGGGTGCGGATCGCCGTCGACGACTTCGGCACCGGCTACTCCTCGCTCTCCCACCTGCGCCAGTTCCCGGTCGACGTGCTGAAGATCGACCGCTCCTTCGTCTCGCAGCTGGCCGAGGGGGGCGAGAACGAGATCCTCCTCCACACCCTGGTCCAGCTCGGCAAAGCGCTCGAGATCGAGACGACGGCGGAGGGGGTCGAGCGCCCGCAGGATCTCTCGCTGATCCGCGACAAGGAGTGCGACAACGCCCAGGGGTTCCTCTTCGCCCGGCCGCTCAGCGCCCAGGACGCCGACTCCTTCTTCCGCCAGTGGTCGAGCGATAGGGTCTCCGGCGATGGATCGCTGGGGTTTGACGCTGCCGCTGCCGGGACTGACGCTCGCTGACCACGAGGGGCTGGTCAAGCGCGCCGAGGCAGCCGGCTACACCGACCTCTGGACGGGCGAGACGGCCGGGCCGGACGGCTTTACGCCGCTGGCGCTGAGCGCGGCCTGGACCGAGCGGGCGCGCCTGGGGACGGGAATCGTCGGCGTCTTCCAGCGCGGGCCGGCGCTGCTGGCGCAACAGGCGGCGGCGCTCGCCGATGCGTCGGAGGGGCGCTTCGTGCTCGGGATCGGCTCCTCCTCAGACCGGATCGTCGAAGGCTGGAACCAGATTCCCTTCGAGCGTCCGCTGAGCAAGGTGCGCGAGACTCTCGACTTCCTCGGGCCGGCGCTGGCGGGCGAGCGGACCGAGACCGGCTTCAAGCTGGAACAGAAGCCGCAGCATCGGGTCCCGATCGTGCTGGCGGCGCTGCGGGGGAAGATGCTGGAGCTGGCGGTCGAGCGCGCCGACGGCGCCTTCACCAACTTCCTGCCGCTGGCCGGACTGCCGAAGGTGACCGCGCAGCTGGAGGGGGCGCCGGAGGGCTTCGAGCTGCTCTGCCGTTTCTTCTGCATTCCGGGAGAGCGCGAGCAGGTCGAGCCGCTGGCCCGCTTCATGTTCTCCTCCTACATCACCGTCCCGGTCTACGCCAACTTCTACCGCTGGCTCGGCTACGGCGAGCAGATCGAGCCGATGGTCGGGGCCTGGGAGGCGGGCGATCGTCAGGCCGCAGCGGCGGCGGCACCCTGGGAGCTGATCGAGGACATGTTCATCTTCGGCACGCCCGAGCAGATGAAGGAGCGCCTCAACGCCTTCGTCGCCGGCGGCATCACCCTCCCGATCCTCACCCCGATCGTGACGCCGGACCAGCTCAGCGAGACGATCGACGCGCTGGCTCCTAGCTGAGCCGGTAGGGAGGGACGGGTGTCCCCTGACCTCCCTGGGATTTTCGCCGCTAACTCAGCAACTCTCGCCGACGGGCACTGCGAAAATCAGGACGCCGGTCGGCCAGGGGACACCCGTCCCTCCTGGCGACAGCTTTCCATTGGACGCCGAATCACGAAAAGCCACTACTCGTTCTGCAGCCTCGTCGCCTCTTCCGCCAAGCTGGCGTAAGCGTCGGGGCGTCTAGTCGTCAAAAAGGGGAAGAGTTCAAGCCAGTCTCGGCGCTGGTCTAGATCGAGGTCGGCAACCAAGACAGCCGGCTGATCGCGGGGGGCTTGGGCGAGGATGCGGCCGTAGGGGTCGGAGACGAAGGAGGAGCCGTAGAAGGTGAGGGGCGGCTCGGTGCCGATGCGGTTGACGGCGACCATGAAGACGCCGTTGGCGATCCCGTTGCCGACGATCACGTGCTGCCAGAGCGGCTGGGTGTCGAACTCGGGGTGGTCGGGCTCGGAGCCGATCGCGGTCGGATAGACGAGGACGTCGGCGCCCTCGAGGCTGTAGGCGCGGGCGACCTCGGGGAACCACTGGTCCCAGCAGGTCGGCAGGCCGAGCTGTGCCTCCCCCAGTCCAACCAGCGGGAAGGCCTCGGCGTCGCCGGGCCCGGGACGGAAGTAGCGGTCCTCGTGGTAGCCGGCGGTGACCGGGATGTGGAGCTTGCGGGTGCGGGCGACGAGCTCCCCCTCGGGGGAGACGACGATCGCGGTGTTGAAGCCGAGGCCGTCGTCGGCGTCCGCGCGCTCGTAGAGCGAGGCGTGGACGTGGATGCCGGTCACCGCCGCCATCCGGGCGGCGAAGGCGTGGGTGCGGCCGCCCGGGAGATCCTCCGGCTCGGCACCCGCGGCCGCGGGGCCGGCGGGATCGACCGCGAAGTAGCGGCTCAAGGTCAGCTCCTGCAGGCAGACCAGCTTCGCCCCCTCTTCAGCCGCCATGCGGACGCCTTCCTCCAGCGCCGCCTCGTGTTCGGCGGGATCGGGGTGCCAGCGATGCTGGACCGCGGCGATCCGGAACGGTGGGCGGCTCGGCGGCCGCGTCCGGGCAAGCGACTCCGGTGGGTCCTCGGCGCGGATCAGGCGGATTTCGTCCACTGGTTCAAGATAGACGGCGATGGGCCTGACCCTGAAATCGACGCCGGCCGAAGACGGGTTCCGGATGCCGGGCGAGTTCGAGCCGCACGCAGGCTGCTGGATGGCCTGGCCGGAGCGGCCGGACAACTGGCGCCTGGGAGCGAAGCCGGCGCAGGAGGCCTACGCCGCAGTCGCCGCGGCGATCGCCGTCGCCGAGCCGGTGACGATGGCGGTCTCCGGCCGCCAGTTCGAGACCTGCCGGGCAATGCTGCCGCCCGAGGTGCGGGTGGTCGAGCTCTCGACCGACGACGCCTGGATCCGCGACCACGGACCAACCTTTCTGATTGACGACAGCGGTGAGCGCCGCGGCGTCGACTGGCACTTCAACGCCTGGGGCGGAACCGACGGCGGCCTCTACTTCCCCTGGGATCGCGACGAACTGGTCGCGTCCAAGGTGCTGGAGATCGAGGGGGCGGCCCGCTACCGAGCGCCGATCGTCCTCGAGGGCGGGGCGATCCACGTCGACGGCGAGGGGACGGTGCTGACGACCGAAGAGTGCCTGCTCAACCCCAACCGCAATCCCGACCTCTCGCGCGAGCAGATCGAACGGGTTCTGCTCGACTACCTCGGCGCCGAGCAGGTGATCAGGCTGGGAGCCGGGGTCTTCGAGGACGAGACCGACGGCCACGTCGACAACCTCGCCTGCTTCGCCCGCCCGGGAACCGTCCTGCTGACCTGGACCGACGACGAAGACGACCCCCAGCACGCGATCTCGCGCGACGCGCGCGAGCGGCTGGAAGCGGCGACCGACGCCCGCGGCCGTTCCTTGGAGGTGATCCTGCTCCCCTCCCCCGGCCCCCTGCATATCTCCAGCGAGGAGGCCGAAGGCGTCGACGCCGGCGAGGGAACGCAGCCGCGCAGCGCCGGCGACCGCATGGCCGCCTCCTACGTCAACTTCTACCTCGGCAACTCGCGCGTCGTCTTCCCCCTGCTCGACCCCCGCCACGACGACGAGGCCGCGGCGATCCTCCGCCGCACCTTCCCCGAGCGCGAGGTCGTCGGCGTGCCGGCGCGGGAGATCCTCCTCGGCGGCGGCAACATCCACTGCATCACCCAGCAGGTACCGGCGGCCGAGCGGCGACCGGCTGGCTAGTCGGTCCCCTCCGCCTCCGGGTCGAACCAGACCTTCTTCAGCCACGGTGGTGAGACGGCGAAGCTGGCGGTGCTGGTGGCGGCGATCTGCTCGAGCGGGATCAGGTGGACGCGGTGGCCGGGGGTGTAGCGGTCGACCTCGACGAGGTCGCGGGCCCTGCCGGCGTGGCTGCCCCCGGAGATGAAGAGGAGGTGGGTCTCGGGACCCCAGCCGCCTCGGGAGACGAGGCCGGCGTCGGAGGCCCAGTTGCCGTTGCCGCGGGTGTAGTTGTAGCCGTGGTGGGAGGAGGCGCGCTGGTTGACCTGGCCGTCGGGGCCGAAGCGGAACTGGACTGACTCCCAGTCGTCGGCGTGATAGCCCTTCTCGCCCGCGACGGGGACGTCGCGAAGGGTGGCGGAGTCGCCGTAGTACATCCAGTACTGGAGGTAGAGGTTGCCGGCCCGCTCACCGGAGCAGTCGGCGCCGGCGGCTTCCGTCCGCTCGGCCTCCCCTGCGCGGCAGTCGATCACGTGGACAAACGCGGTCACCGGCAGCCCCTCGTCGCTGCGGCCAACCAGCCCCTCCTCCGGGCCGTCGCTGCACTCGCTGCGGCGGCAGCGGCGGAAGTCGACCGGGAGGGCCCGCGAGCCGCTCTCGAAGGCGAGCATCGGCATGTGCCGGCGCGCGAGCTCCCCGATCTCGGTGCCGTAGGCGGCGATCAGCGCCGGCTCGTCGCCGCAGCCATTCGCCAGCGCCGCGGCGCAGATGATCCGGTCGGCAACCGCCCGCGCCAGCGACGCCCCCGGCACCCGCACCCCGACCGCCACCGCAGCGAGCAGCACCAGCGAGAGGACCGCCACCAAACCGATCCACTCGACCGTCCCCTGCCCCCGCTCCGACCGCATGGGTCGAAGCTAGGGAGGGAAAGCGCACGCGTGGGTGCCTAGAGTGCCGATTGCGTGTCGGGATGGATACGACTTCGATGGGTAGGGGCCCTGATGGCGCTCGCTTGCCTATGTCCGGCTGCGGACCCAGCGGCGGCGGCCGAGCGCAGCGTTATCGGCCACTCCGTACAGGGGCGACCGATCGTCAGCGTCCGCATCGGGACCAGGGATCCGACCCTGAGGATGCTGGTGATCGGCGCCGTCCACGGCAACGAGGCAGCGGGAATGCGGATTACGCGGCGACTGCTGGAGCTGGGCGCGCCGCCGGGCGCCGAGCTCCTGATCGTGCCGACGATCAACCCCGACGGCGTCGCCGCCCGCACCCGGGGCAACGCCCGCGGCGTCGACCTCAACCGCAACTTCCCCTTCGACTGGCAGCCGCTCTCCGGCGGCGAATACTCCGGCACCGGGCCGCTCTCCGAGCCTGAGTCCCGAGCCGCCCACCGCTTCATCCTCCGCATGGAGCCCGACGTGACGATCTGGCTCCACCAACCCTTCGGCCTGATCGACCGCCCGGAGGGCAACCCCTTCGCCGCCTCCCGCTTCGCCGATCTGATCGGCCTCCCCCTCGTCAGGCTCCCCGGCCGCTACCCCGGAAGCGCCTCCCGCTGGCAGAACCACCGCCTCCCCCGCACCACCGCCTTCGTAGCCGAGCTGCCGCAACGAGCCAGCACCTCACTCATTAGACGCGGCACCGCCGCCGTCTACAAGCTCGCCTCCGAGCTAGCGAGCCCCGGCGTGCGCCCCCACACCGGCGGGTGGCGACGGTCGGGAGGACTCTCCCGGCAGGGAGAGCCCCCGACCGGAGACAGGACCCGCCGGCCGGCGCGCCCCGTCCCTAAGCAGTTCTAGAGATTCCCGATCTCGGCGGCGATTTCGCTGGCGGCCGCTTTGGCGTCGGCGAAGAGCATCGAGGTGTTCGGTTCGTAGAAGAGGTCGTTGTCGATGCCGGCGAAGCCGGGGCTGAGGGAGCGCTTGATCACGATCACCTCTTGGGCCTCGGAGACCTCGATGATCGGCATCCCGGCGATCGGCGAGTCGGGGTCGTTTTTCGCCGCGGGGTTGGTGACGTCGTTGGCGCCGACGACCACCGCCACGTCGGTGCGCGGCATCTCCGGGTTGATCTCCTCCATCTCCTTGAGGTTCTCGTAGGCGACGTCGGCCTCGGCGAGGAGGACGTTCATGTGACCGGGCATGCGGCCGGCGACCGGGTGGATCGCGTAGTTGACCGTGACGCCGCGCTTTTCCAGCTCGTCGGCGACCTCTTTGATCGCGTGCTGGGCCTGGGCGACGGCGAGGCCGTAGCCGGGGACGATCACGACGGAGTCGGCGTAGGCGAGCTTGATCGCCGCGTCCTGGGCGCCGATCGAGACGTGGGGCTTTTCCTCTCCCGTGCCTCCGCCACCCCCCGAGGGCGCGCCGCCGAAGCCGGAGAAGAGGATGTTGCCGACCGAGCGGTTCATCGCCGTCGCCATCTCCATGGTCAGGATCGTTCCCGAGGAGCCGACCAGGGTGCCGGCGACGATCAGGGCGACGTTGTCGAGGGCGAAGCCGGCCGCCGCGGCGGAGAGGCCGGTGAAGGCGTTCAGCAGCGAGATCACCACCGGCATGTCGGCGCCGCCGATCGGCAGGACGACGAGGTTGCCGAGCAACGCCGAGGCGAGCAGGATCGCGATGAAGATCTCCTCGGAGGGATCGTCGTTGTTGATCCCGATCGAGACACAGGCGACGACGATCCCGATCAGCAGGATCGCGTTGATCACCTGCTGGCCCGGCACCGCGATCGGCCGGGTCGGAATCAGATCCTGGAGCTTGGCGAAGGCGATGTTCGAGCCCCAGAAGGAGACCGAGCCGACGACGCCGGCGAAGAGGATCGGGATCAACTCGTCGAGCGGAACCTCGTGTCCGGCTCCGTGGCGGATCTCAGACCAGGCGATCAAGGCGACGGCGCCGCCGCCGACCCCGTTGTAGAGGGCGACCATCTGCGGCATCTCCGTCATCTGCACTCGCAGCGAGGCGATCACGCCAACCGCGGTGCCGATCCCGAGCCCGAGGAAGATCAGGCCCCAGTTGCCCATCCCGTCGAGCAGGAGGGTGGTGACCACGGCGACCGCCATGCCCCCCGCGGCGACGAGGTTGCCGCGTTTGGCGGTGGTCGGGTGGGTGCCCATTTTGATCCCGATGATGAAGAGGGAGAAGGCGACGATGTAGAGGGCGGTGGCGGCGTCGCCACCGGACTCGAAAACAGCGAGGAGCGGACTCATCGAGCGCCGCCCTCCCCGTCAGCCCCGGCCTTCGGCTTCGGCTTCCGCGAGAACATGCCGAGCATCCGGTCGGTGACCATGAAGCCGCCGACGATGTTGATCGCGCCGAAGGCGACCGCGATCGTCCCGATCACGTACTCGAGCCCGTCGTCGGCGAAGCCGAGCACGATCAGGCCGCCGAGCATGACGATGCCGTGGATCGCGTTGGTCTGCGACATCAACGGCGTGTGCAGGGTCGTCGGCACCTTCGAGATCACCTCGAAGCCGACGAAGACGGCGAGCACGAAGATCGTGATCTCGGTCATCAAGTCCATTACTGCGCGGCCCTCTCGTTCTTGATCGCGCCCCCCTGGGTGATGCAGGCGGCGGCGATGATGTCGTCCTCGAAGTCGACCTTGGCCTCGCCCTCGTCGGTGACGATCAGGCCGAGCAGGTTCTCGAGGTTCTTGGCGTAGAGCTGGGAGGCGGGCGCCGGCATCTCCGAGGGGAGGTTGCGGGTGCCGATCACTTTCACCCCGCCCTCGACCACGGTCTGGCCCGGCTGGGTCAGCTCGCAGTTGCCGCCGGTCTCGGCGGCGAGGTCGACGATCACCGAGCCGGGGGCCATGTTGCGGACGCCCTCGGCGGTGATCAGGGTCGGCGCCGGGCGGCCGGGAATCGCGGCGGTGGTGACGATGATGTCCTGCTTGGCGGCATTCTCGGCGAGGGCGTCGCGCACCTGGGCGTTCTCCTCGTCGGTCAGCGGCCGGGCGTAACCGCCCTCTCCCTCGGCGTCGGGGATGAAGTCCAGTTCCAGGGGCCGACCGCCGAGCGAAGCGATCTGCTCCCAGGCGGCGCGGCGGATGTCGAAGCCGGTGACGATCGCGCCGAGGCGCTTGGCGGTGGCGACCGCCTGCAGCCCGGCAACACCGGCGCCGAGGACGAGGACCTTGGCCGGCGGCACGGTGCCGGCGGCGGTGGTCATCATCCCGAAGAAGCGACCGGACTCGCGGGCGCCGATCAGGGTCGCCGCGTAGCCGGCGGCGGCGGCCTGCGAGGAGAGCGCGTCCATCGCCTGGGCGCGGGTGGTCCGCGGAATCGCCTCCATCGCGAAGGCGGTGACCCCGGCGCCGGCGAGCGCTTTGTTGGTGTCCGCCGCGACCCACGGGTTGAGGTGGGAGATCAGCAGCTGGTTGCCGTTCAGCTTGGCGATGTCCTCAGCGCTGGGAACGGCGACGTGGAGGACGATGTCGGCGCCCCAGGCGGCATCGGCGGCGCCAACCGTGGCCCCGGCCTCCTGGTAGGCGGCGTCGGTGTGGCCGGCGGCCTCGCCGGCCCCGGACTCGACGATGACGTCGACCTTCTCGTTTTTCTTCAGCGATTTGACCACGTCGGGGATCAGCGCGACGCGGCGCTCGCCCTCAGCAGTCTCTTTCGGCACTCCGATCTTCATGCGGCGCGGAAGATTATGCGATCGGGTCGGGGAGGCGTCCCGACCCCCGCCGATCAGGCAGAGACCCCTGCCAACGCGGCCAGCCGCTCCAGCGTGTGGTGCTGCTCGGAGCGCTCGACGTGGACCGGCGAGCAGATCAGGCGGTCGATGCCGGCGCCGCGGAAGCGCTCGACCCGCTCGGCAACCTCGGCCTCGGTCCCGACCAGCGAGGTCGCCTCGACGATCTCGTCCGGCATCGCCTCGAAGGCGCCGGCGCGGTCGCCGTCCTGGAACCGCTTCTGGACCTCGTCGGCGACCTCGCCGAAGCCGAAGCGGTGGGCGAGGTCGACGTAGAAGTTGGTTTTGCGGCTGCCCATGCCGCCGAAGTAGAGGACGAGGCCGGCCTTGACGACGTTCTTCGCCGCCTCCAGGTCGCCGTCGATCGCCACCTGCAGCGAGGGGCTGACCTCGAGATCGGAGCGCTGGCGGCCGCCCTTGGCGAAGCCCGCCTCCAGGTGCTCGCCCCAGGTCTCCTCGAAGGCGTCGACGCTGAAGAAGATCGGGATCCAGCCGTCGCAGATCTCCGCCGCCATCTCCACCGATTTGCGCCCGATCGCGCCGACGAAGACGGGGATCTCGTTGCGCAGCGGGTGGAAGTTGAGCTTCAGCGGCTTGCCCTCCCCCCCGGGCAGCGGCAGCGTGTAGTGCTCGCCCTGGTGGTTGACCGGTCCCTCGCGGGCGATGATCTCGCGCACGACTTCGATGTACTCGCGGGTGCGGCCCCAGGGCTTTGCGTACGGCACGCCGTACCAGCCCTCGGAGACCTGCGGGCCGGAGGGGCCGAAGCCGAAGAGGAAGCGGCCGCCGGAGAGTTTGTCGATCGTCGCCCCGGCCATCGCCGCCGCCGCGGGCGGGCGGGCCGGCACCTGCATGATCGCCGCGCCGAGGTTGATCTTCTCGGTCTTCGCCGCCAGCCAGGCCAGCACGCTGACCACGTCGGAGCCGTAGGACTCGGCCGCCCAGACCGACTCGTAGCCGAGCTTCTCGGCGGCGAGAACGACTTCCGCCGCCTCCTCGCCGGCCGGGCCGATCCCCCAGTAACCAAGGTTTAGTCCGAGCTTCAGGCCCATCGTTCCCGCACCCTATTGAATAGGTGGCTCGATGGGCAACGGCCACCCCAGCATCGACCAAGGGCTCTCCGGCAAGGAGGCGGCGGCGCGGCTGCGCAAGCTGGGACCGCCGCCGGAGAACTCCTCGCGCTCGATGGCGAGCATCGTCGCCGCCAACGTCTTCACCTTCTTCAACCTGGTCATCGCCGCCTTCTTCGTGGTCAACATCGGCCTCGGGCTCTGGGCTGACGCGATCTTCGGCGTGATCGCCGTCATCAACTCGAGCATCGGGATCTACCAGGAGAAGAAGGCGAAGGAGACGCTGGACGAAATCGCCGTCCTCGTCGCGCCGCGGGCCGACGTCGTCCGCGACGGGACGGTGGTCGAGCTGACCGCCGAGGAAGTGGTGCCGGGCGACGTGATCCAGATCGGATCGGGCGACCAGCTCGTCGCCGACGGCGAGGTTGTCGCCTCGCGGGGGATGACGATGGACGAGTCGCTTTTGACCGGCGAGTCCGACGGGATCCAGAAGGACGAGGGCGACCGCGTCCTCTCCGGCTCCTTCTGCGTCTCCGGCTCCGGCCACTACGTGGTCGACGCCGTGCGCGAGGAGAGCTACGCCGGCCAGATCGCCGGCGAGGCGAAGACCTTCCGCCACCCGCCCTCGCCGCTGCAGGAGGAGGTCAACCGGGTGATCAAGGCCACCACCTACCTGATGCTGCCGCTGGCGGCGGTGCTGATCCTCAGCCTCAGCCTGCGCAACGTCCACCTCGAGGAGGCGGCGCAAACGGCGACGGCGGGGCTGATCACCCTGATCCCCGAGGGCCTGGTGCTGCTGATGAGCGTCACCTTCGCGGTGACGGCGATGCGGCTGGCGCGGCGCGGGACGCTGGTCCAGCAGATGAGCGCCAGCGAGAGCCTCGCCTCGGTCGACACGATCTGCGTCGACAAGACGGGGACGCTGACCGCGGGTGAGCTGCGCCTGACCGGGGTCGAGTACGCCGACGGCATCGACCCCAAAGCCGGGGCGGCGGCGCTGGGGCGGTTCGCGGCCAGCGCCGGCGACCGCAACAAGACCCTGGAGACGATCGCCCAGGAGTTCCCCGGCAAAGTCGAGGCGGTGCGGAGCGAGGTCCCGTTCTCCTCGGAGTGGAAGTGGAGCGCCGTCTCCCTCGACGGCGGCGGCGGGAACAGGACCTACGTGCTCGGGGCGCCGGACGTCCTTGCCGGCTCCGGGGCGCTGACGCTGCCGCCGCGGCTCGCCGGCAAGCTGGAAGAGGAAACCGCGGCGGGGCGGCGGGTCGTCGCCTTCGGGCAGACGACCGAGGCGCTGCCGGACGACCCGGCGGCGAAGGGGGCGCCGCGGCTGACCCCGCTGGCGCTGGTCGTGCTGGAGGAGACCCTGCGCCCGGACGCGGCGGCGACGATCGCGACCATGCGCGCCGAGGAAGTCGACCTGAAGCTGATCTCCGGCGACGCCGCCGCGACCGTGACCGCCGTCGCCTACGCGGTCGGGGTGCCGCGGGACGCGGGCGTGGTCGAGGGACCTGACCTGCCGGACGACCCCGAGGCGCTGGCCAAGGTGGCGCTGGAGAACACGATCTTCTGCCGGATCAAGCCGGAGCAGAAGAAAGCCCTGGTCGGGGCGCTGGTCGCCGCCGGGCGCTACGTGGCGATGATCGGCGACGGCGTCAACGACGTGCCGGCGCTGAAGCGGGCGCGGATGGCGGTGGCGATGGGCTCGGGGACGCAGGTGACCAAAGGCGTCGCCGACGTCGTCCTGCTCAAAGACCAGTTCGAGCGCCTGCCGGAGGCGGTCGGCGAGGGACGGCGAATCGCCCGCAACATCCACCGCCTCGGCCGGCTCTACCTGACCAAGTCGGTCTACGCGGCGACGCTGATCCTGCTCGTCGCCGTCCCCGGCTTCACCTTCCCCTTCCTTCCCCGCCACCTCACGGTCGCGGCCTTCCTGACGATCGGGATCCCCTCCTTCGTGCTGGCGCTGCTGCCCTCCGACGGGCCGCTCTACCGCGGTCGCCTGCTGCGGGCGCTGGCCGCCTTCGCGGTCCCGGCCGGGGTCGCCACGGCTCTTGCCTCGATCCTCTCCTTCTTCCTCGTCGACACCCTCGCCGGGGCCAGCCTCGAGGCCGGTCAGACGGCGGCGACGACGACGCTGATCGTGCTCGGGCTCGCCTTCATCCTCCTGCTCGAGCGCGGCCCCGGGCGCGAGCACATCGCGATCCAGAGCAACATGCTGGCGATGGTCGCCGCGCTCGGCGCCGTCTATGCCGGCATCCTCGCGATCCCGTTCCTGCGCGAGTTCTTCGAGATGGAGTTGCTCAGCGCCCCCGAGTGGTTCCTCGCCCTGCTCTCCGCCGCTGTCGGCCTGACGATCGCCAGCCTGCTCTGGAAACTGCCGCAGATCGAAGAGCTGGAAGCACCCGAGGAGCAGGCGAAGACCAACCCCCCTCAATAGGAGGGGGCACCCTCACCCTGCGCCGGCGGCGGGTAAATGAGCCGCAGGTGTCGTTCGGGAAAGTCGAGCGGCTCGGTGGTGCTGTCGTACTCCGCCAACTGGCCTTGCCCCAGCTCCGCGAAGGCACTGCGGACCGCGGCGACGTAGTCACGGCTGACGAAGACCTCGGCGTCGGGTTGGTGCCGGCGGCAGCGCTCACGTGCCTCCTCCGTGGCGCGGTAGGCGAACACCGGTCGCGCCAGCGCCGGCTCGAACGCCGCGCTGACGTCGATCCGCAGGTAGTTGACCTCGCGGACGTCGAATTCCGCCAGGCGGCGGGAGTCGACGGGGATCGCGAGGCCGTTCACGGTGGAGCCCGGGTCGTCGTCGATGTCGAGGTAGGCGACGCGGATGCGCGGCTGCTCGCCGGTCTCGGGGTCGACGAAATGCTTCTCCAGCGGGGTCGCCTCCCAGTTGTTCATCGCCGCCCCCCAGTAACGCCGCTGGCCCCGCAGACGTCCCGGGACCGTGGCCCAGGCCCGGCCCCCGAGCGTCACCTCGTCCTTCATCGACACCAAAGAGCCGTAGCCGAAGACGTAGGAGATCCCGTCTGGCGCCTCACCCATCGAAGCCCTCCCAGCCTTCCCATGCCTTCGACCTGGTGCCGTAACGCAAGTGGATCCGCCCCCAGGCGTTGTCCGTCAACGACTCGGGCAGATCGAAGGCGCGCCGCTCGACGAAGGTCTCGGCGACGTCGGGCATCGAACCGGAAACGTGGACGACGAGGCGGTCGCGCGAGCCGATCTCCCGGCCGTGGATCTTGACGAGGCGCAGCCCGCCCTCCCCCGCGGTCACATCGCCCAGCTCGAGGGGGACGAAAAAGGTGTAGGGGACGTGGCAGTCCGCCATCGGCCAGCTCGGGTTCGCCACATCGACCGGGATGTTGCGCACGATCGATTTCGGTCCCTCCCCGATCCAGTGCTGATGGACGACGAGGAACCGGATGTCGAGAGCCCGCATCTTCGATGCGTTGTAGACGCGGAACGCGAGGACGTGGCCGTCATCGGCGAGCTCCCCCTTGAAGGTCTCCGGGCTCGATTCGACGCTGATCTTCGGCCGGAAGACGAAGACACGGGGATGGACGAACAGTTTGAAGACCACGGCACCGACGTAGAGCGCCGGCAGGATCAGCGCCACCAGGCCCTCCGCGATCTTGACCGCTTCGCGAAGCTCGCCGCCCTGGTTGGCGGCGGGGCCGCTGACGTCGAGGCCGAGCAGGGCCATCGCCTCGTCCCGCCAGAGCTCGAGGAACCCGGCCGACCCGTCTCCGTCCAAGGTGAGAACGAGAGCGAGGGCCGCTGCCAGCAGGACGAGGAGACCGATGAAGGAAATCGTCAAGCCGAGCAGGCCCAGGCGAACCAGCAGCCATCGCAGGCGGTCCCGGGTCTGCGGATGGCGCCGTCTGGGCATCGCTCAGCCGCCGGCTGGCGGCAGCACGAACTGGGAGACGATCAGGTTGGCGGCCAGCTTCGGCCCGCTGCCCTCGCGACGGCGCTCGATCCGCACCTCGATCACGACCGTGCTCTTGCCGACGTGCAGGAGCTCGGCCCGCGCCTCGATCTCGTCCCCCAGGATCCCGGCGGCGAAGACGTTGAGCTTGAGCTCGATCGTGGTGAAGTTGTGGCCGGGCGGGATGCAGCGGAAGGTCGACCAGGCGGCGACCGTGTCGCCGAGCGCGGTCCAGACGCCGCCGTGGACGAAGCCGCCGGGGTGCAGGTGGCGCTTGTCGACGACGATCCGCCCGCGGGCGTGGGAGTCCTCGACCTCCAGCGGCTCGATCCCGAGATCGCCCGGGAAGCTGCCGGGGAGGAACGCCCGGACCGACTCCGGGGTGATCATCGAGCTCGGGTGCGGGTCGTCGCTCATCGCGGCGGCAGCCTATCCCCTACTGGTCGTGGCCGAAGCCCTCGAGACCGTGATCGCCGAAGGGCTCGTCGCGCTCGCGCACCGCCTCGCGGAAGCCGGATTCGGAGGCGCGGCGGACGAAGTTATGGCCCTCCTCGGTGTGGCGGGCGATGCCGTCGAAGAAGGTGCCGAGGGTCTGGGTCTGCGCAAGCCCCTGGGCGTGCACCGTCTGGTTGACGAGCAGCTTCATCATCACCAGCTGGTTGACCGGCATCCGCGCAACGCGCTCCAGGAGGCGCTCGAAGCGCTCGTCGAGCTCCCCAGCGGGCGCCGCCTCGGTCGCCAGCCCCCACTCCGCCGCCTCGGCGCCGGTCAGGGAGTCGCCGGTGAGGAGCAGGCGCTTGGCCCGCATCGGTCCGAGCCGGCTGGCCCACATCGCCGTCGTCGGCGAACCCCAGACGCGCGCCGGTGGGTAGCCGATCTTGGCGTCGTCGGCGATCACCAGCAGGTCCGAGCAGAGCGCCATGTCGGTGCCGCCGGCGACGCAGTAGCCGTGGACCTTGCAGAGGACCGGCTTCTCGGAGTGGAAGAGGCTCATGAAGCCGCGCACGTTGCGGCTCATGAACTGGTAATCGGTGACCGGGTCCCAGTTCGTGTTTGGAATGTGGTTCTTGCCGATCGTCGCCGGGTCGAGCGGCGATCCGGCGGGCGCCTCGCCGCCGAGCTCGCTCATGTCGCCCTCGGCCGAGGCGACCAGGTCATAGCCGCCGCAGAAGCCGCTGCCGTTGCCGGCCAGCGCGATCGCGTGCACCTCGGGGTCGAGGTTGGCCCGCTCCACGCACTCGGCCAGCTCGACCGGCATCCGGGCGGTGATCCCGTTCCCGCGCTCGGGGCGGTTCAGGGTGATGCGCGCGACTCGATCGTCAACCTCGTAGGTGAGCGTCTCGAGTCGCGCCATCGCGGTACTCCTAGGAGCGGCTAGCGAAACTCCGCGCACCGCTCTGGGCGCGGGATCGCTGGGGTAGTTCGGAACGCGATACCTCCATTTCGCGCCGAGCCTACCCCAGCCCTTATGAAAGGAGGGCCGGGGGTTGGCCTTGCGCATCCGCGAGAGCGGACAGATTCTCTGTGCCGCCATGCACCCGGCCGAGCCGGGAGACACTTACTTAGACGACGCTCTGCACGAACGTCTCGCGTCGGGCACCGGGGCGCTGGTCACCGAGCCGATGCACTGCGAAGGTGGCCGGGGTGGCCACGCCAGCCACGGTGAATGGTGGTGGCGCGACCTGATCCCAGCCGATGTAGAAGCTGACCCCTACTTTCTCAAGCGAGGCCAGCGGCAGGGCTAAAGGGTCTTGCAGTGCGAGCAGAGCGGCAAGCCGCCGGTGCCCGACACTTTGTTGTACGACTCGATGTTGTTGCCCTCGGTGCACGAGTTGTTGTTGTGGTGGACCCTCGTGCCGGGCTTCTTCGAGTGGTACGGCGTAACCTTCGCCATGCTGATTCTCCTATCCCCGATCAGGTCGCCTGCGGTCACAGGGCAATTGGTACCCGAATCGGAACGCGCCGATCCTCACAAATGCCTCGGACGTGACCGACGCGCTTGATTGGATTCATGCGCTTCCTGCTGTTCTCCAAACAGTTCCGGCGGTCCAGGGCGGTCACCCTGGACCGCCACCAAAAGCCTCGTTTTTCCCATTCTGATGCGGTTTTGGCATCCGATCCAACCGATAGGTTGAACGGGCCAAATCCAAGAAGAAGACCCCCGCGAAGTTGGAGCTTCCGGGGGTCAGACCAAACGAGGTGTAGCTCGGTTGGCGTCATCGAACTTAGCAGGGGGCACGGCTTCCACGGCCGCGCTCAAGGGTCTCCTCGACTCGCCCGAGATCGGGCGGTTGATCGAGGAACTTGAAGCTACCCGCTGGACGGGCCGACCCGGCTACCCGATTCGCACGATGGTCGGGTTGGCGCTGGCCAAGAGCCTCTACGCCTTGCCGACCTGGACGAAGGTGACGGCCCTGGTCGCCGAGCACTGGAAGCTCCAGCGTGTCCTCGGCTGCGAGGGTGATCCGCCGAGCGTCTACGCCGCCTATCGCTTCGCCGAAAAGCTGCGCCGCCACGGCGACAAGCTGGAGCGCTGCATCGACTCCGTGGTCGAAGGGCTGCGGTCGAAGGTGCCGAGCTACGGAACCGACCTCGCCATCGACGCGAGCGACCTGCCGGCTTACGCCAACGGGCAGCGGTACCTGTCGAAGAACGGGCCGGAGCGGGAGCGCTACTCAGACCCGGATGCGAGCTGGGGGCACCGCTCGGCGGTCTCGACCCGCAAAGGCGGCGGCTTCTACGGCTACCGCCTGCACTTGGCGACCTGCACGAAGACGGGCCTGCCGGTCGCGTGGCAGGTAGAGACCGCCCGCGACCATGAAAGCCAGTTCGCCTCGGCGCTGCTCGACATTGCAAAGCGGCGCGGTGCAATGGCCGCGACGGCGGCGATGGACAAGGGCTACGACAACGGCGCGGTTCACGCCGAATTCGCTGAGCGCGACTGCCTGCCGGTCGTCCCCCTGAAAGAGACTCCGACCGTGAAGCGCGGCGAGCATCTGCCGCCCCGCTGCGAACACGGCGAGTGGAAGTTCGCCGGCGCCGACCGCAAGCGAGGCGCTGCGAAGTGGCGGTGCCCGACCGGCGAATGCGCTCCCGCCTCGACGTGGCGGAAGGCGAGCCGGCTGCACCCGCTGATCCCGCACGGGTCGGATCGCTGGTGGCGGCTCTACCGTGGTCGCGGTGCGGTCGAGCGCGAGTTCGGCCGCTTGAAGAACGAATGGGGGCTGAAGCCCTTGCGCGTTCGCGGCTTGGATCGCGTTCGACTGCACACCGACCTGACGGTTCTGGCGAAGCTCGCCTGCGCGCTGTCGCGCGCTCGGGCTCAGCGGCTCAATACCTCGTAGGCGCGCAGAGCGGGGCGCGTGGGCAGCACCGCGCCCTCGCACTTGAACAAGAGGCCGGTTCGGACCAGCTCGCGCACCGCTCTTTCGATCCGGTCTCGCTTGGCGAAGTCCTCCGGGTCTCCGAGTTCGCGGAGCAGGTCGGAAAGCCGCAGCGTGGTCGGCTGCGCCTTGACTACGTGGATGAGGACAACAGCTTCGTCTTGCAGGTCTTCGGCAGCGGTATCCCCTGCCGTAGGGTGATCGTGCATCAGGACTGACCTCCTGGTGTCACGGCCGGGGGGCTGTTAGCGCAGCCGCCCCGGCCACTTTGATTCGGACTCGCCGAACCTATGGAGGACTACTGATGCAGATCAAGACTTTCGCTAGCGGTTTCGCTAGCGCCTCCTAGTTCAGCCTTTCGACCAGCATCGCCTTGCCCTGGCCACCCGCCACGCACATCGTCTCCAGGCCGACCTGCTTGTCGTCGGTCTCGAGCACGTTCAACAGCGTGCCCATGATCCGGGCGCCGGTCATCCCGAAGGGGTGACCGAGGGCGATCGCGCCGCCGTGGGTGTTGAGCTTGTCTTCGTCGATTCCGCATTCGGCCATGATCGGGATCACCTGGGCGGCGAAGGCCTCGTTCAGCTCGACCCGGTCGACGCTGTCGATCGTCATCCCGGCGCGGTCCAGCACCTTCTTGATCGCGCCGATCGGGGCGACGCCCATCAGCTCCGGCTCGTTGCCGTGGGTGGCGGCGGTGATGATCCGGGCACGCGGGGTCAGGCCCAGCTCCTTGGCCTTCGTGTCGCTCATCAGCAGCACCGCGGCGGCGCCGTCGTTGAGCGGGCAGGAGTTGCCGGCGGTGACGCCTCCACCGCCGAAGGCCTCCGGCAGTTCGGAGAGCTTCTCCAGGGTCGAGGAGGCGCGCGGACCGTCGTCCTTGGTCACTTCGGTCCCGTCCTCGAGCTTGACCGGGACGATCTCGCGGTCGAAGAAGCCGTCTTCCTGAGATTTGACGGCGAGTTCCTGCGAGCGCTGCGCGAACTTGTCCATGTCGGCGCGGCTGACCTCGTACTTTTCGGCGACGTTGACCGCGGTCAGGCCCATGTCGATGTAGGCGTTGGGCTGGCCGTTCTCGCCGATCAGGTTGGGGTTGCGGTCGGCGGCGCCGGCGGGCTCGGTGCGCTCGTTGAACCTGCTGACCCACTCGACCCCGACGGCGAGGTAGGCGTCGCCCTCGCCGGCCTTGATCGCGTTGCCGGCGTGGCGGATCGCGTCGAGGCTGGAGGAGCAGTAGCGGGAGACGGTGACCCCGTTGACCTCCTGCGGCAGCTTCTCGCTGAGCAGGGAGATGATGCGGGCGATGTTGAAGGCCTCGAGGCCCTGCGGCATGCCGACGCCGCAGAAGACGTCTTCGATCAGGGCCGGGTCTACCTCGGGGTTGCGCTCGAGCAGCTGGTCGACCACGAAGGCGCCCGTCTCCTCAGGCCGCAGCTGGGCCAGCGAGCCCTTGAATGCACGGCCGATCGGCGTGCGGATGGTGTCGACGATGACTGCTTCGGGCATTCCGTTATCTCCTTGAAGGCTTGAAGAGGGCTTGCGACTGCGGCAGGAGGGTAATTGACGGGCGACATGGGCGTCTCGTGCGAATTGTTACGAAGTTTGCCGGGAGCGTCATGAACCTGCGTTACATTCGCCTCAATCCACCTCGCGTGGAACGCGAGATTTGCCGCTCAGCGGCAACGAAAGGAGGGCCCCTTCATGCCTGAGGGTTACTGCGTAAAAGAGCGCAAGAAGGTTGAGATCAAAGACGCCAAAGAGGTGACCATGAAAAACGGTCGCCCCGCGATTCAAGGCGTCTGCCCCGACTGCGGGACGAAGATATTCAAGATCGGAAAACTCCAGTAGGGGTCCTCTAGGGACACTTGAACCCGGCGCCGCTGGGGTGCGTGGTTCCTTTCGGTCGCTGAGCGTCCGAAAGGAACCACGCGGTGGTCCGGGGGGAGAGAACACCGTCCGCGGTTCCTTACGGTCGTGTGGCGACAAAAAGGAACCGCAAGAGCGAGGGGTGGGATCGGAAGCCGCTCGCGGACATGGCCACGGCCCAGGGCGGCGTGGTTTCGCTCGAGCAGCTCGAAGACGCAGGGGTGTCGATGCGGGCTGCTTCGCGTCAGGCTCAGGCGGGTGGGTTGCACCGCGTCCACCGCGGCGTCTACGCGGTTGGGCATCGCTCTGTGTCGCGCGGCACGCTCCTCCGAGCCGCGTTGCTGGCTTGCGGCGAAGGGGCCGTAATCTCGCATGTAACGGCTGCGGCATTCCATGGCTTCTGGGACAAATGGCCGACCCTGATCGATGTCACGGTTCCCGTTGAGGCTGGCCGCAAGATCGACGGGATCCGCTGCCGGCGCTGTCGCTATCCCGAGCCGGAAGAAGTCGAGATCAGAAATGGGATCGCCGTCAGCACGCCCGCGCGTACGTTGGTCGACCTTGCGGGGATGGTCGGACTGAAGACGCTGCGAAAGTCCGTCGGCCGGGCTGCGATCCGAAAGAAGCTCGACCTTCAGGCGGTCGACCTGGCGATCCACAATGCCAAGGGGCGCCGTGGCCTGCGTGCGCTCGAGCTGGCACTCGTCCCCTACCGCACCAAGGACGGCGAGGTGCCGGATGTCCGCAGCGACTTCGAGACTTTGATGCTGCCGCAGTTATTGGACCTCGGGGCACCTCGACCGAGCACCAATGCCTGGTTGCACGTGGAAGGCGAGAGGTTCCTAGTCGACTTCCTTTGGGATCAAGCACGGGTAATCGTCGAAACTGATGGGCGCGAGACGCACGAGACGCCGGAGGCCTTCCAGAGCGACCGCCGTCGAGACCAGTTCCTCGCCGCTGCTGGCTACCGCGTCCTCCGTATCACCTGGACTCAGATCCATGGTGAACCCGCGGGCGTCCTCGGCCGCGTTAGCCGCGCCCTCAGTCTTCGGCGACGCCGCTGAGCTTGGCCCGCTTGCGGTAGGAGATCGAGGGCGGGACCAGCTCGCGGATCTCGGAGAGGAGGCGGGCCGAGAGGGCGCCGGGGTCCTCGTCGGGCCGCGGTTGCCCGCCGACCGGGTCGAAGAAGCGGAGGCGGATGCGGGGGCGGCGGGGGAAGCCGGTGAGGTCGCTGGTGCCCTCGATCGCGACCAGGGTGACGTGGGCCTCGGGCACCTCCAGCGCCAGGCGGCCGACGCCGCTGCGCGCCCGCAACACCTTGCCGCGCGAGCGGGTCCCCTCCGGGAAGACGCCGATGCAGGCACCCGCCCGCAGCGTCTCGATCGCTTTCGCCAGCGCGTCTTTGTCGCCCTTGCCGCGCTGGATCGGAATCTGCCCCATGCCGTTGAGGATCGGGGCGAGGCCGCGGACGTCCCAGAGCTCGGATTTGGCGAGGGCGCGGATCTGCCGCCGCTTCAGCGCCGCGATGCCGACCATCACCGGGTCCCAGTGGCTGTCGTGGTTGCCGAGGATCAGCAGCGGCCCCTGCTCGGGGATCGCCTCCAGGCCCTCAGCCTGTATCCGTCCCCACCAGGCGACGGGCCGGGTCACGGTCATCGCCAGGCGGTAGGTCTTGGTTCGCTCGTTCATCGGGACGGGGAGTTCTACTGGATAGCCTCACGCAGTGATGACGGAGGCGCAACCGATCGGCGGCATCGAGGTCGAAGCCCTCGTCCGCGAGTTCAAGAACGGCCCCCGGGCCGTCGACGGGATCGACCTCGAGGTCGGCCAGGGAGAGATCTACGGCTTCCTCGGCCCCAACGGCGCCGGCAAGTCGACGACGGTCCTGATGCTGACCACCCTCCTCCCTCCCACGTCCGGGACGGCGCGAGTCGGCGGCTTCGACGTCGTCAAGGAAGGTCCGCGGGTGCGGGCGGCGATCGGCGCCGCCCTGCAGGAGGCGGCACTCGACCCGCTGCTGACCGGGCGCGAGCACATGCGCCTGCAGACCGCCCTCCACGGCCTCGGCAAGGCCGAGCGCCAGAGCCGCGGCGACGAACTGCTGGAGCGGGTCGGCCTCGCCTACGCCGCCGACCGCAAGGTGGGCGGCTACTCGGGCGGGATGAAGCGCCGCCTCGACCTGGCGCTGGCGCTCGCCCACCGGCCGCGGATCCTCTTCCTCGACGAGCCGACCACCGGCCTCGACATCCAGAGCCGCACCGCCCTCTGGGAAGAGGTCGCGCGGCTCGCCGGCGAGGACGGCGTCACCGTCTTCCTCACCACCCAGTACCTGGAGGAGGCCGACGCGCTCGCCAACCGGGTCGGGATCATCGACCACGGCAAGATCGTCGCCGAGGGGACGCCCGCCGAGCTGAAGGCCGAAATCGGCCGGCCGACCGTGGAGGCGGTGCCGCGCGAGGCGGGCGAGCGCGAGCGGATGGCGGCGGTGCTCGGTCGCTTCGGCCAGCCCGCCGGCGCCTCCCCGCGCGGGGTCGCCGTGCGCCTCGAAGGCGGCGAGTCGCAGCTGGCCGAGGTGGTGCGGGCGCTCGACGCCGAGAGCATCGCGATCGAGCACCTCCAGCTCCACGCCCCCTCGCTTGACGACGTCTTCCTCGCCAAGACGGGGCGCTCGCTGGAGGGCGCCGACGAGGAGGAGGCCGAGACCGCCGACGCGGAGGCGCCGGCATGAGCAGCGGCCTCGCCACCCAGGTCGGTCAGCTCGCCCGCCGCTCGGTGCTGCGCACCCTGCGCCAGCCGGCGCAGATCGTCCCCGCCCTGATCTTCCCGCTCTTCCTGCTGGCGGTGAACGCCGGCGGCCTCAAAGACGCGACCGACCTCCCCGGCTTCCCCACCGACTCCTACATCACCTTTCTCCTCGCCGTGCCCTTCATCCAGGGAGCCCTGTTCTCGGTGATGAACTCCGGCACCGACCTCGCCCGCGACATCGAGACCGGCTTTCTCGACCGCCTGGCGCTGACGCCGCTGCGCGGCGCCGCCCTGCTCAGCGGCCTCCTGGCCGGGTCCTTCGTGCTCGGGATCGTCCAGGCCGTCGCCTACCTCTCGGTCGGCCTGCTCGCCGGCGCCGAACTCGCCGCCGGCCCGGCCGGCGTCCTCGTCATCCTCGCCCTCTCAGTCTCGATCACCGTCGCCTTCGGCACGATCGGCCTCTTCGCGGCGCTCCGCTTCGGCAACGGCGAGGCGGTCCAGGGCCTGTTCCCGGTCTTCTTCGTCTTCCTCTTCCTCTCCTCGATGGCGCTGCCGCTCGATCTCTTGACGACCGACTGGTTCCACGCGATCGCCAGCGTCAACCCGGTCTCCTACCTGCTGCAGGCGTTCCGCTCGCTGCTGATCGAAGGCTGGAACCTCGGCGAGCTCGCGCTCGGCTTCGGGATCGCCGCGGCGATCCTGGCGATCGGCATGTTCGCCGCCAGCAGCGCCCTGAAGACGAGGCTGGTGAGAACGTGAACGCGCACTCTCCCGCCGGGATCCTCGCCGTGGCCCGCGCGGTCGCCTGGCGCAGCATCCACAACTTCCTCACCAACCCGGCCTTCCTGATCCCGGCGGTGATGTTCCCGCTGTTCTTCTTCATCTCCTTCGCCGGCGGGCTGGCGGCGATCGGCGAAGTTCCCGGCTTCGACTTCCCCAGCGGCTACACCGCCTTCCAGTTCGTCTTCGTCCTGCTCCAGTCGGCGGCCTTCGGCGGCGTCTTCACCGGCTTCGCGATGGCGCGCGACTTCGAGACCGGCTTCGGCCGCCGCTACATGCTCGCCGCCGGCCGCCGCAGCGGCATCGTCGCCGGCTACGCGCTGGCGGCCCTGTTCCGCTCCCTCGTCACCTGGGTCATCCTCACCACCGTCGCCCTGATCGCCGGGATGGAGGTCGGCGGCAGCGCCGCGGAAATCGTCGCGCTCTACTCGCTGGCGCTGCTCGTCAACGTCGCCGCCACCCTCTGGGCGGCCGGGATAGCGCTGCGGGTACGCTCGATCCAGGGCGGCCCGTTGATGCAGTTCCCGGTCTTCCTCGTTCTCTTCCTCGCCCCGGTCTACGTCCCCCTCGATCTGCTCAGCGGCTGGATCCACACGATCGCCTCGATCAACCCGGTGACCGCCCTGCTCGAGGCCGGCCGCGGCTTCATCTCCGGCGACCCCGTCCTGATAGCTGCCTCCTTCGCGATCGCCATCGGCCTGACCCTTCTCTTCTCCCTCTGGGCAAGGGGCGGCCTCCGCAGCGCCGAAGCCGCCGGCTGAGCGCTTCGAGATTTCTAAGTGACGAAAGTCACCCCGCGAGCCGCCTCCCGCGGCAACGCTGGACATCTTGGCTCTTTGCGGCAAAACCCGGCTTCCTCTAGCGCTTTTGAAGTGACGAACTAAAGTGTCATTTGTGACGCAGAGGCCCCTGGAGCTGATCCTCGCCCGCAATTTGATGTCGGCTCTCTCGACCCCTGCCTTCCTGGTCGACGAGGGGGGCCTGCTCGTCTTCTACAACGAAGCGGCGGGAATGCTGCTCGGCAAACGCTTCGAGGAGCTGGGAACCGTCGGCCCGCAGGAGTGGGGCTCGCTGTTCGGTCCCTTCGACGAGCGGGGCGAGCCGATCCCCTACGACGACCTGCCGTTGGTGCAAGCGGTGCGGGCGGGGCGGCCGGCGCACGCCGAGCTGACCGTGCGCTCGACCGACGGCAGCCAGCACGACGTCGAGGTCTCGGCCTTCCCGATCCAGACGGCGCACGGGTCGCAGGGCGCGATCGCCGTCTTCTGGCCCTCGCTGGCGGGCGGCAACGGAGCGGGGCCGGCGTGAAGGTCAAGCTCTGGGGAACGCGGGGCTCGGTCCCCGCACCGGGGCCGGAAACGATCCGCTACGGCGGCAACACCTCCTGCGTCGGCGTCACCCTCGCCGACGGCTCGATGCTCGCCCTGGACGCCGGCACCGGCATCCGCTGCCTCGGGCTGGCGCAGCCCGACGAGCCGACCCGCCTCCACATCCTCCTCACCCACCTCCACCTCGACCACATCCAGGGACTCGTCTTCTTCGCCCCCGCCTTCCGGCCGCAGACGGAGATCGTGATCTGGGGGCCGGCCTCGCCCGAGGCCTCGCTGCGCGATCGCATCGCCCGCTACATCTCGGCGCCGCTCTCGCCGGTCGAGGTGCGGGAGCTGCCCTGCGACGTCTCCTTCCGCCACACCCCGGAGAGCGAGTGGGAGATCGGCTCGGCCCGGATCCGCGCCGCCTCGGTCTCCCACCGCGGCCCCACCCTCGGCTACCGAATCGACGACGGCGACTCCTCGCTCGCCTATATCCCCGACCACGAGCCGGCGCTCGGGGCCGACCTCGACAGCCTCGAGGAGGACTGGATCTCCGGCTTCGAGCTCGCCCGCGACGCCTCGCTGCTGATCCACGACGGGCAGTACACCGACGCCGAGTACCCGAACCACGTCGGCTGGGGCCACTCGGCCACCGGCCACGCGCTCAGCTTCGCGCGCCGGACCGGGGCCGAGCGCACCGTCCTCTTCCATCACGACCCGCTCCACTCCGACGACCAGCTCGACGCGCTCGCGGCCGAAGCGCGGGAGAAGTGGGTGGAGCTGGGGGGAGATCCGGGGACAGTCGAGCTGGCGGCGGAGCGGGCGGAGTTCGAGTTGCCGGCGCGTGCGGCAAGCGCCGCCGCGACCGCCTCGGCTTGAGTCCTTTCGGTCAGGAGACCTCGCGGAATCGATGATCTAGGCTGGCGGACGTGTCGCCGGCCGAGAGGATCGAGGCAGCTGCGGAGCGTTCGCCACTGGTGCGGAACGCGCTCGAGCAGGCGCGCGCGGATCACGCCGGCCAGGTCCGCAACGGCAGCGGCGGCATGCCCTACGTCGAACACCCGGTGACAGTCGCGGCTCTGCTCGACGAACAGGGCCATGGCGAGGAGGTGCTGGCGGCGGCGCTCCTGCACGACGTCGTCGAGGACTCCGATACGACCCTCGACGAGCTACGGGAGAAGTTCGGCGAAGAGGTCGCCGGGATGGTCGGAGCCCTCACCGACGACGAGTCGATCGAGGAGTACCGGGAGCGCAAGGCCGAGCACCGCGAACGGGTGGCGGCGGCCGCTCCCGGCGCACACGCGATCTACGCCGCCGACAAGCTGACCAACACGCGCACCCTCCGCAGCGCCTACGAAGAGGAAGGCGACTCGGTGCGGGACGAGTTCAAGGTTCCGCTGGAGCTGAAGACCGAGATCTGGGAAGCCGACCTGAAGCTGCTGCGCGAGAAGGCGCCGGAGCTGCCCTTCCTCGATCCGCTCGAGGAGGAGCTCAGGCGTCTTCGTTCTCAGTTAGGGGCTCACGCCCCTGAGCCTTCAGGCTGAGCCGCCGCCGCAGCGGCAGCGCGAACCAGAAGAACGCGATGGCGGCGACCGCGAGGCCGGCGACCACCGCGGTCGCGGCGGTGCTGAAGAGGTAGTCGGTGACGAACGTGAGCGCTCCCAATATCGACAACGCCAGGAAGACGAGGCCGGCGATCGCGAAACGGTTCGAGTAGAAGACCAGTTTGCGCTTCTGCTGGTAGCGGAAGGTGAGCCGGTGGTAGGCGGTGGGCGCCATCAGCAGGACCGCCGAGATCGCGGTGCAGATCAGGGTCGCGAAGTAGACGTCGCGCTGGAAGTTGTTGACGTCCTTGAAACCCTGCGCAAACGGGACCGTGAGCAGGAAGGCGAAGAGGACCTGCACGCCCGGGATCGCCACCCGTAGCTCCTGCAGCATCTCGTTGAGGTTGCGGTCGAGGCGTTCCTGTTCGGTCTCTTCGCGGCCCGAATCGCGCCCCTGCTGATCCTTCTCCCGCTCCGACCCGTTCTCCATTGCAGCACCATATGGCAATCGAGACGGCGATCGTTCTCTTCAACCGGGACCTCCGCGTCCATGACCATCCCGCCCTGACCGCGGCGGCAAAGGCGGAGCGGACGGTGCCCCTGTTCGTCTTCGACGAGCGGCTGCTGGGGTCGCGGTTCGCGGCGCCGAACCGGGTCGCTTTCATGCTCGAGGCGCTGCGCGAGCTCGACGAGCGGCTGCGGCGCGCCGGCGGGCGGCTCTTCGTCCGCCGCGGCGATCCGGCGCGGGAAGCGGTGACGGTCGCGCGCGAGTGCGGCGCCACGGCGATCCACGTCAGCGCCGACTGGAGCGCCTACGCGCGAGCGCGGGAGGAGCGGCTGGCGCGGGCCTGCGGCGAGGAGCGGATCGAGCTCACCGCCCACCCCGGGATTACGGTGGTGCCCCCCGGGGCGGTAACGCCAACCGGTGGCGACCACTTCAAGGTCTTCAGCCCCTACCACCGGGCCTGGAGCGGGCTGCCACGGCGGCAGCGGCTCGGCGCGCCGCGCAAGCTCTCGGTGCCGCCGAAGCTGCGCGCGGGGCGGCTGCCGAAGCTGGAGAGCCTCGTGGACGGGAGGCCGTCGCCACGGCGCGTCGCCGGCGGCGAGGCCGAGGGGCGGAAGCTGATGCGCGCTTTCCTGCGGAACGGGATCGGCTCCTACGAGGATCGCCACGACGATCTGCCGGGCGACGGCACCTCCCGCCTCAGCGCCTACATCCGCTGGGGCTGCGTCTCGCCGCTGGAGCTGGCGCACGAGGCGGGCGAGCGAAGCGGCGGCGCGGCCTTCGTGCGGCAGCTCTGCTGGCGCGACTTCCACCACCAGGTGCTGGCCGCGACCCCCTCCCTCCCCCGCCGCGACTACCGGCCGCGCCGCGATCGCTGGTCGCGTTCGAAGCGGGTGCTGGAGGCATGGCAGGAGGGCCGCACCGGCTATCCCCTGGTTGACGCGGCGATGCGGCAGCTGGCCGAGGAGGGCTTCATGCACAACCGGGCGCGGATGACCGTCGCCTCCTTCCTCTGCAAGGACCTCTATGTGGACTGGCGCAGCGGCGCCTGGCACTTCTGGGACCTGCTCACCGACGGGGAGATCGCCAACAACGCCGGCAACTGGCAGTGGGTCGCGGGGACCGGCAACGACACCCGGCCGAACCGCGTGCTCAACCCGGTCCGCCAGGCGCAGCGCTTCGACCCCAAGGGCGACTACGTGCGCCGCTACCTGCCGGAGCTGGAGTCGGTGCAGGGGAAGGCGATCCTCCGTCCCTGGCTGATGGACGGCTTCGAGCGCCTCGACTACCCGCCGCCGCTGGTCGACCACGACGAGGCCGCAGCGGCGTTCCGTGCGCAGCGCAATGCCTGATCGCCGCATAGGATCGGCCCGATGGGACGCCTGGCGGTGATCCTCGGCAGCAACGCCCTCGGCCCCGGCGGCGAGGAGATCGCGGCTGCGGCGGCGGAGCAGGGCGCGGCGATCATCCAGCGCCACGACGGCGACGGCAGCTTCGTCCTCCCCCACGCGATCGACCACGAGGCGAACCTGCGGCCGCTGCTCGAGCAGGGGTGCGACCGGGTGCTGGGGATCGGCTCGGTCGGCTCGCTGCGGCCCGAGCAGCTCGGCGTCGGCAGCCTCGTCTGCCCCGACGACTTCATCGCCCTCAACCTCGGCGACTCGATCTTCGACGACGCCCGCGCCCACTCGGCGCCCGGGTTCGACCGGCGCTGGCGCGAGGAAGTGATCAGCGCCTGGAGCGAGGGCGGGCAGGCGCCGCGCGACGGCGGCGTCTACTGGCAGGCGCGGGGGCCGCGCTTCGAGACGCCGGCGGAAATCCGGCTGATGGCGGCGCACGCGCACGTCGTCGGGATGACGATCGGTTCCGAGTGCGTCGTCGCCAAAGAGCTCGGGCTCGACTACGCGGCGCTCTGCGTCGTCGACAACCTCGCCAACGGGCTGACCGAGGGAGAGGTGAGCACGGCGGGGATGGAAGCCGACCGGCTGATCAACGCCGAGCGCCTGCGCGAGGGGCTGGCGGCGGTGCTGCCCCGGCTCGGGGCGGTGGGCCGGTGAGCCTGACGGTCGAAAACGCGCTGCTGGACGGCGAGCGGGTCGCGATTCGCTGCGAGGACGGGGCGATCGCGGCGCTCGGCGCCGACGTCGCGGCGCAACCCGGCGGCGAGACGATCGACGCCGGCGGCGCCCACCTGGTGGCGCCGCTCGTCAACGGCCACACCCACGCGGCGATGACGCTCTTCCGCGGCTCCGGCGGCGACCTGCCGTTGATGCCGTGGCTGGAAGAGAAGATCTGGCCGATCGAGGCGAAGCTCTCCGACGAGGACGTCTACTGGGGCGCCCGCCTCGCCTGCGCCGAGATGCTGCGCAGCGGCACGACCCGCTTCTGGGACATGTACTGGCAGCCGGAGGCGACCGCGCGCGCGGTCGCCGACGCCGGCCTCCGGGCGACGATCGGCGCTCCGCTCTTCGACTTGAACGGCAGCCCCGAGGAGTTGCGCGAGTCCGCCCACCGCAGCCTCGAGGAGTTGGCCGGGTTCGGGCCCGAGATCACCCCCGCCCTCGCTCCCCACGCGATCTACACGGTCAGCGAAGAGTCTCTGCGCTGGATCGGCGAGCTCAGCGCCGAGCGCGACCTGCCGGTCCAGATCCACCTCTCCGAGACCGAGAAGGAGGTCCAGGACTGCATCGCCGAGCACGGCGAGCGGCCGGCCTTCTACCTCGACCGGCTGGGGATGCTGAGCGGGCGCACGATCCTCGCCCACGGCGTCTGGCTCGACCCCGACGAGCTGGCGCTGGTCGCCGAGCGCGGCGCCACCGTGGTCACCAACCCGGTGGCGAACATGAAGCTCGCGGTCGGCGGCGTCTTCCCCCACCCCGCGGCGCGGACCGCGGGAGTGGCGGTCGGGCTCGGCACCGACGGCGCCGGCTCCAACGACTCGCTCGATCTGCTCGCCGACCTCAAGACCTTTGCCCTGATCCAGAAGCACGCCGCCGCCGACCCGACCGCGATCGACGCCGCCGAGGCCTGGGCCGTCGCCACCGGCGCGACGGCGCCGCGCCTCGGCGCCACCAGGCTCGAGGTCGGCGCCGCGGCCGACTTCCTCCTCCTCCGCCCGAACGCCCCGGAGACCGGCGTCGGCGACCTCACCGCCGACCTCGTCTACGCCGCGGCAGGCGCTGCCGTCGACACCACCGTCGTCGCCGGCGAGGTCCTGATGCGCGGCGGCGAGGTGCCGGAGCTGGACGAAGTCGTCGCCCGTGCCGCCGAGTGCGCCGGGAGACTGGGCCTGTGAGCGACAGTCCGCAGGCCTCCTCGGTCCGCTACGAGGAAACGACGAAGCGCTACCCCGGCGCGACCGAGCCGGCGGTCGACCGGCTGACGCTGGAGGTGCCCGCGGGCGAGATCTGCGTCCTCGTCGGTCCCTCGGGCTGCGGCAAGACGACGGCGATGCGGATGGTCAACCGCACCGTCGAGATCACCTCCGGCGACATCAGGATCGGCGACCACTCGGTGCGCGACCGCGAGCCCGCACAGCTACGGCGGGAGATCGGCTACGTGATCCAGCAGATCGGCCTCTTCCCCCACCGCACGATCAGCGAGAACATCGGCGCCGTGCCGCAGCTGCTGGGCTGGAAGAAGGACCGGATCCGCGAGCGGTCGGCCGAGCTGCTGGAGCTGATCGGGCTCGATCCCGAGCTCGGCGACCGCTACCCCGCCCAGCTCTCCGGCGGCCAGCAGCAGCGCGTCGGCGTCGCCCGCGCGCTCGCCGCCGACCCGCTGGTGATGCTGATGGACGAGCCCTTCGGGGCGATCGACCCGATCAACCGCGAGCGCCTGCAGAACGAGTTCCTCCGCCTGCAGGCGGAGATCCGCAAGACCGTCCTCTTCGTCACCCACGACATCGACGAGGCGATCAAGATGGGCGACCGGATCGCGGTGATGCGCGAGGGCGGCCGGGTCGAGCAGTACGCGACCCCGGCCGAGCTGCTGATGGCGCCGGCCACCGAGTTCGTCGAGGACTTCGTCGGCGCCGACCGGGCGCTGAAGCGGCTGGCGCTGATGCGCGTCTCCGACATCGACCTCTGGAAGGCGCCGCTGGCCTTCGTCGGCCAGGCGACGGGGGAGGTGCGGGCGAAGCTGTCCGCGCCGGACGTCGAAGTGCCTTACCCGCTGCTGGTCGACAGCGAGCGACGGCCGCTCGGCTGGCTCAGCGAGCGCGACCTCGCGGCGGACGTCGTCCCCGCCAAAGCCGACTCGCCGCTGGGGCCGGTGCTGGACCGCGAAGACGTGATGCGCGACGCGCTCGCCGATCTGCTGCAGGCGCAGTCGCAGTACGCGCCGGTGGTCGACCGCGAGGGCCGGATCGCCGGCGTCCTCTCGGTCGAGATCATCTCCGAGTTCCTCGGCTCGCCGGAGGCGAAGGCCGGCGAGCAGAAGGCCGTGGAGCGGCCGCATGAGTAACTGGCTCTCGCTGGCGGCGGCGGGAGAAGTCGGGAAAGACTTCTTCAAAGAACGCACCTCGGACACGCTGCCCTGTCAGGCGAAACCAAGCCATCTGTTCTGCTTCGACTGGGCACAGGAAAACGTCGATCGCTACGGAACCCCGACCCTGCAGCACATCGAAATCGTCGTCCTCTCACTTCTCCTCGGATTCGTCGTCGCCTTTGCGCTCGCCCTGCTGGCACACCGCAACCGCTGGCTGCGCCCGCCCCTTCTCGCCGGGACTGGAGTCCTCTACACGATTCCCAGCGTCGCCTTCTTCTTCTTGCTGCTTCCGATCACCGGACGTGGGCGCGACACCGCAGTCATCGTGCTGGCGGCGTACACGCTGCAGATCATCTACCGCAACACGATGCTGGGTCTGGCCAACGTCCCAGACTCAACCAAGACCGCAGCCAGGGGAATGGGCATGACCGACCGCCAGATCCTCTGGCGGATCGAGCTGCCGCTGGCGATTCCTGAGATTGTCGCCGGCCTGCGAATCGCCAGCCTCAGCACGATGGCGATCGCCACGCTGGCCGTCTTTGTCGCCACCGAAGGACTCGGTACGCAGATCTATGGCAGCGGCAACCTCACCTTCCCAACCAGCATCATCATCGCCGCGGCGATCGTGATCGCGATGGCGATGGCGATCGACGTGATTTTGCTGACCGTGCAGCGATTCCTCACCCCCTGGCGCAGGGCGAGGACGGCATGAGCACCTTCCAGGCGCCCCTCGCCTCCTTCGGCGGTGCGATCGAATTCATCTTCACCCCGCAGAGCTCCAGCGTCACCGGCGGCGAGAAGGTCGGCGGATTCGACCAGGCCCTGGAACTGACCCTGAAACAGCTCGAGGTGACCGCGCTGGCGCTGGGGCTGGCGTTGATCGTCGCCCTCCCCCTGGGGCTCTATCTCGGGCACAAGGGAAAGGGGGAGCTGCTGGCGGTGGGGTTCGCCAATGCCGGTCGCGCAATCCCCGAGCTGGCCCTGATCGCCCTGGTGGCAGCCGTGATCGGGGTCGGACTCCTCAACCTCACCCCTGCCTTAGCGATTCTCGGCATCCCGCCGATCCTCACTAATGCCTTCGTCGGTGTTCGCCAAGTCGACCGTGCCACCATCGATGCAGCTCGTGGAATGGGGATGAGCGAGCTCGAAATTGTGCGAAAGGTCGAGCTGCCGCTGGCACTGCCCACCCTGATGGGTGGCATTCGCCTAGCCATGATCGCGATCGTCGCCACCGCCACGATCGCCCCCCTGGCAGGGGTGGAATCGCTGGGCGACTTCATCTTCAACGAAAACGTTTACGGCCCAGACGGGGTGCTCGCCGGGGCGATTCTGGTTGCCCTCCTCGCCCTCTCTCTCGAAGGTTTGCTCGCCCTCCTGCAGCGCCGCCTGACTTCCGACGGGCTGAAGTTAAAGACTGTCTAGATCAACCACCCCAAGAGGAGGCACCAAGTGAGGATCGACAAGACGAGATGGCGAGCGCTGCTTGCGGCGCTGGCCGCGCTCGCACTGACGCTGGGCATCGCCGCCTGCGGCGACAGCGACGACAGCACCACCAGCGGCTCGACCGAAGGAGGCGATGCGGCGGGAGCGATCCAGTCGAATCCCGACAACGGCAAAGTCAGCCTGACGATCGGCTCGAAGAACTTCCCCGAACAGGAAATTCTCGGTGAGATCTACGCCCAAGCGCTGACGGCGGCCGGCTACAAAGTCAAAACCGCGCTCAGCCTCGGTTCGGAAACGGTCGCCCTGAAAGCGGTTAAGACCGATCAGATCTCCGGCTACCCGGAGTACGCGAGCACGGCCCTCACCTCGTTCTTCGGCCTCGAACCCGAAGAAGTCCCCGCCGACGCCACCGAAGCGTGGGAAAAAGCGAACGAGGAATTCGAGAAAGAAGGCCTGCAGGCGTTTGAACCGACGCCCTTTGCCAGCGCGAACGCCGTCGGCACGACCAAAGAGACCGCCGACAAATACGAACTGGAAACCGTCTCCGACCTGGAAGGCGTCTCCGAGAAACTGTCGCTCTACGGCTCGCCCGAGTGCCGCCAGCGGATCGACTGCCTGGCCGGACTGGAATCGCTGTACGGGCTGAAATTCAAGTCGTTCACCCCGGTTGACATCGGCCTCCGCTACACGGTGCTCGAAAAAGGTCAGGCGGATCTCTCGATCCTCTTCACCACCGACCCGCAGCTCTCGGCCGAGAGCGACAAATTCGTCATCCTCGAAGACGACAAAAAGGTCTTCCCGGCCGGCAACGTCATCTTCGTGACCAAGAAATCGGTCGCCGAAGAAGCGGGCCCGGACTTCGAAGAAACGATCCTGCAGGTGCAGGAAGGGCTCGACCTGAAAGTGATGCAGGAGCTTGACGCTCGGGTCGAACTCGAAAAAGAAACGCCGAAGCAGGCCGCTACGGCGTACCTCGAATCCGCGGGGTACATCGGCAGCTAGAACCTAGGTCTTCCGGGGGAGGGAGTCGGCATCCCTCCTCCGGAATTGACCTCCCCTCCGCTTCCGCTCCGGGGAGAACATGCTGCGCGCGAGACGTCGTTCAGCGAGTCCGCGGCAGTGCCCCGTATAGGTGTACTGGCGCGGACTCGGTGAAGTTCGCAAGCTGTCGCCAGGAGGGACGGGTGTCCCCTGGCCGACCGGCGTCCTGATTTTCGCAGTGCCCGTCGGCGAGAGCTGTTGAGTTAGCGGCGAAAATCCCAGGGAGGTCAGGGGACACCCGTCCCTCCCTACCGGCTAAGCCCCCGAAGAATGACCGGCTCCCTACGCCGCGGCGTGTTCGCCGGTGCTGGGATCAGCTGAGTGGCGGTCTCTGATCCTGGTGAAGCAGATGTGGGCGGCCCAAGCCGCCGAGAGACCCGCAATCCCTGCAAGCAGTAGAGACACCCGGGGGTCGTAGGTCTCGGCCAGCCAGCCGGCGAGCGGGGCGCCTATGGGGGTTGAGCCCAGGAAGACGACGGAATAGAGGGCCATCACCCGGCCTCGCATCTCGGGGGAGACGGCCAGCTGGAGGGTGGAGTTGATCGTCGCCGCGAAGATAACGGCGGCGGCGCCGAGGAGGGCCAGCATCACCACCTCCAGGGCGAGGCTCGGCATCGCCGCGGCCAGCAGCGCCGAGAGGCCGAAGGCGAGCGCGCCGCCGGCGATCAGCCGCGGGCCGGTGCGGCCGCGGTGGCCGTTGACGAGGGCGCCGGCGATCGAGCCGACGGCCATCGCCGAGACGAGGCTGGCGTAGGTCATCGCCCCGGACTCGAAGCTGAATTTCGCCAAAAGCGGCAGGACGACCTGGAAGTTGAAGCCGAAGGTCCCGACCAGGGCCATCAGCGCCAGCGGCACCAGCAGCTCGGGGGTGCGGCGGACGTAGCGCAGGCCGGCGCGGATCGCCCCCGGCTCGGGCGCGGCGACCGGCGCCGCGTGGAGCCGCTCCGGGTCCATCCCCCGCAGGGCGAGGATCATCGCCACGAAGGTGAGCGCGTTGAGCCCGAAGCAGGCGACGACGCCGACCGTCGCGATCAAGAGGCCCGCTATGGCCGGGCCGACGATCCGCGCCGCCTGGACGATGACGCTGTTGAGGCTGACCGCGTTGACGACCCGGTCGGGGCCGACCATCTCGATCACGAAGCTCTGCCGGGTCGGGTTGTCGATCGCGTTCAGGGTGCCGAAGGCGAAGACCGCGAGGTAGACCATCCACGGCGTCACCACCCCGGTGGCGGTGACGGCGAAGAGGCCGACGGCGGGGATCACCATCAGCGCCTGCGTCGTGATCAGCAGCCGCCGCTTCGGGAAGCGGTCGGCGAGCAGTCCTCCCCAGGCGCCGATCAGCAGCATCGGCAGGAACTGCAGGGCGGTGGTGAGGCCGACGGCGACACCGCTGCCGGTAAGGCTGAGGACGACCCAGATCGCGGCGACCGTCTGCATCCAGGTACCCGAGAGGGAGATCAGCTGGCCGGCGAAGTAGCGGCGGTAGTTGGGGACCTCCAGCGAGTTGAACGAGTGGCGGATAGCGGCCGTCACTTCGACCGCTCTCCCTCCCGCATCCGCTCGAGGATCTCGGCCGCGCGCTCGAGCGTCTCCACTTCCTCGGCGGAGAGGTCGCGCATGCGCTTGGCGAGGTAGGCGTTCTTGCGGCCGCGCAGGCGCCGCAGCCGCTCGCGGCCGGCGCCGTTGACGCTGACCAGGGCGCTGCGGCCGTCGGCCGGGTCGGGCGCGCGGTCGATCAGCCCCTCGCGTTCGAGGCAGCCCAGGGTGCGGGTGATCGTCGGCCGTTTGACCCGCTCGATCTCGGCGATCTCGCTCGGCGTCAGCGGCCCGTGGCGCTCGATCGTCGCCAGCGCCGCGACCGAGGTCGGGGTCAGCCCCGTGGTCTCCGCCGCAGCCTCCTGGCGCAGGCGGCGAGCCATGCGAACGATCGCCGTGCGCAGGTGGACCGCGCGCTCGCTGAGGGGTATGTCGGCCTGGTTCGTCACCATGATTAGCGTTGGTAATTAGTTTAGCAAACTAGTTATCCGGTTAGGCTTTCTTCATGGCAGCGAAGGCAGGCGAGTACGACGTGGCGATCGTCGGCGCCAGCCTCGCGGGCTGCAGCGCCGCGATCCTCCTCAGTCGGGCCGGTGCGAAGGTCGCCCTGATCGAGAAGAACCCGGACCCGCAGGCGTTCAAGCGGGTCTGCTCGCACTTCATCCAGGCCTCGGCGGTCCCCACGATCGAACGGCTCGGGCTCTACGAGCCGATCCTCGAGGCGGGCGCGGTCCGGTCCCGCTTCCATTCCCGGACCCCCTGGGGGTGGATCGAACCGACCGAGAAGCGGAGCGCCTACTGCCTCAACCTGCGCCGCGAGCTCCTCGACCCGATGCTGAAAGAGCGGGCCGGCGCCGAGCCCGGCGTCGAGCTGATGCTGGGACAGAGCGCCGAGCGACTGCTGCGCGACGACGATGCTTTCAGCGGAGTCGAGGTGCGCGACCGGGAGGGGAACGAACGCGAGATCGCGGCGCGCCTCGTCGTCGGCGCCGACGGCCGCGACTCGCGCGTCGCCGCGCTGGCAGAAGTCAAGGAGAGGACCCTCCCCCACGAGCGCCTTGCCTACGGCGGCTACTTCGAGGGGCCGAAGCCGCGGTTCTGGCCCGACGGCGCCGTCTGGCTGCTCGACCCCGACATGGCCGCCGCCTTCCCCACCGACGGTGGGCTCATCTTCTACATCGCGATGACGAACAAGAGCCGCGCCCCCGAGTTCAAGGCGGACGCCGAGCGGGCGCTGGTCGAGCACGTCGCCTCCGTCCCGGAGCCGCCGCCGATCCGCGAGAGCCGGGTGGCCGGCCCGGTGATCGGCAAGATCGAGATGCCGAACCGGATCCGCGGACCGGTCGCCCCCGGGCTGGCGCTGATCGGCGACTCGGCTCTCGCCACCGATCCGATCTTCGGGGTCGGCTGCGGGTTCGCCTTCCAGTCAGCCGAATGGCTGGCCGACAGCGTCTCCCCCGCGCTGCGCGGGGTCGAGTCCCTGGAGAACGGGCTGCGCCGCTATCGCAAACGGCACCGGCGGCAGCTGGGGATGCACGCCCGCCTCATCCACGACTATGCGACCGGCCGCAAGTTCGACCGCGCCGAACGGCTGATGATCTCCACCGCCGTGCGCGATCCGCAGGCAGCCGCCGTGTTCGAGGCGATGGGCACGCGCCGGATAACGCCGCCGCAGGCGCTGCTGCCGATGGCCCGGCGGATCGTCGCGACGCAGGCTCGCCAGCTGATTCGCGCTTAGTCGCCGGCGGAGGCGGCCAGCCGGTCGATCATCTCCAGCATCTTCTCGTGGTAGGCGACCCCCGCGACCAGGGTCCGCTCCGAGGCCGCGAACCCCTCGACTCCGCGGGTCAGCGCGAGGTAGCCCCGCAGCTCCTCCAGCTTCGCTCGGTGCCACTCGATCCGGTCCTCGATCAGCGTCCCCGGATCGGCGCCGGCGAAGACTTTCAGAATCATCTCGTCGCGCAGCTGCGGCGGCGCCGCCTCCGGCTCGGCTGCCCACTCGTCGAGGGCCTGGCGGCCGACCTTAGTCAGCGAGTAGATGCGACGGCGACGCCCGCCCTCCTCCTGACGGGCGGAGAGCAAGCCGGCCGCCGCCAGGCGAGCCGGCTCCTCGTAGGCGGTGGTGTGCGGGACCGGCCAGAAGTTCTGGATCGAGCTCTCCATCGCCTGCTTGATGTCGTAGGAGGTCATCTCGCCGAACTCGGCCAAGACGGCGAGCAGGGCGTAGGAGGTGCCGGTGAGCTTGATCGGTTTCGACTTGCTTTCCATAATTCGAAGCGTATAGTACGAGACGAACGGTCAGTCTAAGCAGGAGGCACCTCATGCCCACTACCGATTCCCCCTCTCCCATGATCGACGACCGCCCGGCGTACGACGCGGTCATCGTCGGCGCCAGCATCGCCGGCTGCGCGGCCGCGATCGGGCTCGGACGCTCCGGCGCCCGCGTCGCCCTCGTCGAGAAGAAACCCGACCCGAACGCGTACAAGCGCACCTGCTCCCACTTCATCCAGGCCGGCGGGGTCCCCGCGATCGAGCGGCTCGGCCTGCTCGAGGAGATCGAAGCGGCCGGCGGCAGGCGCTCGCGGATGCACGCCTGGACCAAGTGGGGCTGGATCGAGGCCCCGCCGGAGCAGGCCGGCCGCGCCCTCAACCTCCGTCGCGAGGTGCTCGACCCGCTGCTGCGCTCAACCGCCGCCGAGACCCCCGGGGTCGAGCTGATGCTCGGCTGGGGTGCCGAGCGACTCCTGCGCGAGGGCGACGCCTTCGCCGGCGTCGTCGTCCGCAACCCGGAGGGCGAGGAGCGGGAGATCGGTGCTCGCCTGACGGTCGGAGCCGACGGCCGCGACTCGCGGGTGGCCGAGCTCTCGGGCGTCCCGGTCAAGACCTACCCGCACGGCCGCTTCGCCTACGGCGCCTACTTCGAGGGCGCGGCGCCGGCCAACGCCCCCGACGCGACGATCTGGATGATGGACCCGCAGTGGGCCGCGGCCTTCCCCACCGACGCCGGCCTCACCTTCTACGCAGCGATGCCGACGAAGGACCGCCTGCCCGAGTTCAAGCGGGACCCCCTGCGCGCACTGGTCGACTTCGTCGGCGACGTGCCGGAGGCGCCGCCGATCCGCGAGGGACGCCTGGTGGGCTCGGTGACGGGAAAGGTCGACATGACCAATCGCAAGCGTGAGCCGACGGCGCCAGGCCTGGCGCTGATCGGCGACGCCGCCCTCGCCACCGATCCGCTCTTCGGAGTCGGCTGCGGCTGGGCCTTCCAGTCGGCGGAGTGGCTGAGCGAGAGCGTGCGGCCGGCCCTGCAGGGCACCGAGTCGCTGGAGCAGGGGCTGGAGCGCTACCGCGGCCGTCACGCGAAGGAACTGCGGGAGCACGCCTTCCTCATCCACGACTACGCGACGGGGCGCAAGTTCAACCCGACGGAACGGCTGATGTTCGCGGCCGCCGCCCGCGACCCGCGGGCCGCCGCTCTCTTCGACAGGCTCGGGATGCGACGGGCTCGGCCCCTGCAGGTGCTGCCGCGGCTGGTCCCCCGGGCGATCGCCGTCAACGCCCGCCACGCGCTGGCTCGATGAGCGCCGCGGTCGAGCGCGCGAGCCTGCTCGCCGGCGGCACCCGGACCCGCCTGGTCCAAGGCGGCCCGGCAGACGCCGGCGAGGCGGTCGTCTTCGTCCACGGCAACCCCGGCTCCGCCGACGATTGGGAGCGGATGGTCGGCGCGGCGGCGGGCACCGGCAAGCGGGCGCTGGCCTTCGACCTGCCGGACTTCGGCGAGACGATCGCCCCGCCGGGCTTCGAACACGACCTCTTCGGCTACGCCGCGTTCGTCGGCGAAGCGCTGGGGGAGCTGGGGATCGAGCGCGTGCACCTCGTCATCCACGACTTCGGCGGCCCGATCGGGCTGATCTGGGCGATGGCGAACCCGGACGCGATCGCCAGCATCACCCTGATCGACACCGGCCTGATGCCCGGCTACCGCTGGCACAGCACGGCCCGGGTCTGGCGCACGCCGATCGCCGGCGAGGCTCTGCAGGCCGCCGCCACCAGGTCCCTCTTCCGCTTCCTGATCACGGTCAGGGAGCCGCGCGGGCTGCCCCGCGAGTTCGTCGAAAACATGTATGGCCACTACGACCGCCGCACCCGGCGGGCGGTGCTGAAGCTCTACCGGGCGACCCCGGATCCGGGCGGGATGTCGGAGAACCTGATCGGGCTCTTCCGCCCGCGCGACATCCCGGCCCTGGTGATCTGGGGGGAAGACGATCCCTACCTCTCGTCCTCCTACGCGCCTCGGCAGCGCGAGGCCTTCCCCTCGGCCGACGTCCACGTGCTGCCGGCCAGCGGCCACTGGCCGTTTGCCGATGCTCCGGAGACCGTCGAGCGACTGCTCGTCGAATTCTTCGAACGGGTTGAGTGACCGGCCTAAGCAGCGAAGCGCGCTTCGGAGCGGGCCTTGGCCTTGGCGGCCTCGACCTCGCGGTTCTTCGGCGGCGCTTTCGTGACAAGGCGCTCGAGCAGCTCATGGGTGGCGGCGGCCACCGCCTCGACCGCCTCGTCGAAGGCCTCGGCGTTGGCCTGCGAGGGCTTGGTCGAGCCGCTGATCTTGCGCACGTACTGCAGCGCGGAGGCCTGGATCTCCTCGTCGCTCGCGGGCGGATCGAAATTGTGGAGGGTGCGGATGTTTCTACACATGGCCCGATCATAGGCATGTGAAATCCTCTCGTCGATGACCGACGTCGCCGAGGCCCGCGACAAGCGCTGGATCGCGCTGATCCTGCTCTGCTCGGCGCAGTTCGTCGTCGTCCTCGACGCCTCGATCGTCAACGTGGCGCTGCCGACGATCGGCGAAGCGCTCGACTTCACCGAGAGCAGCCTGCCCTGGGTGGTCAACGCCTACGTGCTGACCTTCGGCGGCTTCCTCTTGCTCGGCGGTCGCATGGCCGATCTGCTCGGGCGGCGGCGCGTCTTCATGGGAGGGTTGATCCTCTTTGCATTCGCGTCTCTGGCCGGCGGCCTGGCTGAATCCGAGGGCCAGTTGATTGCAGCCCGTGCTGTGCAGGGCCTCGGAGCGGCGATCCTCTCGCCGGCGGCCCTGTCGATCGTCACCACCACCTTCCGCGACGGGGCCGAGCGCAACAAGGCCCTGGGCGTCTGGGGCGCCGTTGCCGGAAGCGGCGGCGCAGCGGGCGTGCTGCTCGGCGGTGTCCTGACCGATTCGCTCGGGTGGGA
>DATIMV010000033.1:0-79480 GCA_035474955.1 Solirubrobacterales bacterium | reverse complement strand
CTTGCCGAGCTGCGAGACCTGCGTGTTCTCGAGCTTCAGGCCCATCTCCTCGGTGATCACCTCGCCGCCGGTGAGGATCGCGATGTCCTCGAGCATGCGCTTGCGGCGATCGCCGAAGCCGGGCGCCTTCACCGCCACGGCCTGGAACGTCCCGCGCAGCTTGTTCACCACGAGCGTGGCGAGCGCCTCGCCCTCGACGTCCTCGGCGATGACCAGCAGCGCCTTGCCGGACTGGATCACCTGCTCGAGCACCGGCAGCATGTCGCGGACCGAGCCGATCTTCTGGTTCGCGATCAGGATGTAGGGGTCCTCGAGCACCGCCTCCATCCGATCCTGGTCGGTGATCATGTACGGCGAGATGTAGCCCTTGTCGAACTGCATCCCCTCGGTGAACTCGAGCTCCATCCCGAAGGTCTGGCCCTCCTCGACGTTCACCACGCCGTCTTTGCCGACTTTCTCGATCGCGTCGGCGATCACGTTGCCGATGTCGTCGTCGCCGGCGGAGATGGCGGCGACGCGGGCGATCTGGTCTTTGCCCGAGACCTCTTTGCTCTGCTTGTTGCGCAGGTTGTCGACGACCTCCTCGACAGCCTTCTCGATCCCGCGGCGCAGGGCCAGCGGGTTGGCGCCGGCGGCCACGTTCTTCAGGCCCTGGCGGACGATCGTCTGGGCCAGCAGGGTGGCGGTGGTGGTGCCGTCACCGGCGACGTCGTTGGTCGCGGTTGCGACCTCGCGGACGAGCTGGGCGCCTTGGTTCTCGAAGACGTCCTCGACCTCGACCTCGCGGGCGATGGTGACGCCGTCGTTGGTGATCGTCGGGGCGCCGAACTTTTTGTCGAGCACGACGTAGCGGCCTTTGGGGCCGAGGGTGACCTTGACGGCGTTGGCGACGGAATCGACGCCGGCCTGCAGGGCCCCTCGCGCATCCTCTGCGTACTTCAGCTCCTTGTGAGCCATTCTTTCCAGTCCTCCTTAGTTAAGTCCGGGTGGGAACTCTTCAGCCGACCTTGGCCAGGACGTCCGACTCGCGCAGGACGAGCAGTTCGTCGCCCTCGACGGTCACCTCGGTGCCGCCGTATTTCGAGTAGAGGACCTCGTCGCCCTCGGCGACGTCGAGCGGGATCCGCTTCTCGCCGTCCTCGTCCCATTTGCCGTCGCCGACAGCCACGACCTGGCCCTTCTGCGGCTTCTCTTTGGCCGTGTCGGGGAGGACGATGCCGCTGGCGGTCGTCTCCTCCTCCTCAATCGGCTTGACGATCAGCCGGTCCCCGAGGGGCTTCAGCTTCATCCGTGAACCTCCGTGTTCGGTGGGTGGTGAGTGAAAAGTTGAGAATTGCCGTTCTAGAGCCAAATCTCTGCTCTGGCGGCGGTTGGCACTCTCCGGGTGAGAGTGCCAATGAAGAAAAGATAGCGAAGCTTCAGTCGATGGCCAAGAGCCGGCAGCCCAGCAAGCGGGAGATCCCCTCGCCGCCGCGCCGCATCACCCAGTCGTGGTTCCACTCGAAAGCCGGCCGCAGCAGCGGCGCCAGCAGGTTCATCCAGCTCTTGGTCGTGCGCACGTTCCACTCGTAGAGCACCGCCGTCACCCCGTCCTGCTCATAGAGGCGCCAGCGCCCCACCCCCTCCAGCTCGCCGACCGCCCGTCCTTCCATCAGCGTCGGGTGCTCGATCCGCGTCGTCGTCACCTCGAACCGCACCCGGTAGGGCAAGAGGCTCCTCCAAACCATCTGCGAGACGGCGCCTAGGCCGATCTCGTCCCCCGCCCGCAGCTCGGTCGCCTCCTCGACGCCGCGCCACCACTCCGGCCACCTCGCCTGATCGTGAATCGCCTCCCAGACCGGCTCCCGCGGGGACTCGAGCAGCCAGGTCGTGAGGAAGGCGTATTCGGCCACTAGTTATGGTGCGGCGTCTCTCCGTTGCCCAGGTGTGCTCGCGGCGGCTCGACGATCTGCGAGAAGCGGATCACCGTGACCAGGTCGTCGTCGGAGACCGTGCGGCTGTAGATCTGCTCGAGGAAGCGCTTGGTCTCCTCGAGGCGGCGGAACTCGGGGTTGTCGTGCTCGATGTCGCGCCGGCTGAGGTCGGCGACGCGCTTGACCTCGACGTCGTCGATCACCGCGGTGAAGATCTTCTCCCGCGGGCTGTGGCGGAACCCGACCGTGATCCAAACGACCTGACCGCGCTCGTACTTGTTGCTCTTGTCGCCGAGGCGGATCGTCGCGCTCTTGCGGCCACGCTTCAGCTGGTCGATGAAGACCGCTGAATAGAAGTTCAAGACGTAGATGCCGCCCTTCATTGCGTTGCGAGCGTATAGGAGAGCGGTCTCATGCGGGAAATGGACATCTGTTCGAGGCAACTGGACGAGTTTTGGGTGATTTTCGCCCCGGCTGAAGGTTCTGGAAGTCGGAACCGATGTGCTCAGAGATGCCGACCTCACTCAAAGCTTTTCGCCTCCCCGTCCTCGCCCTTTTCGCGATCTTCTCGCTTCTCCTCTTCGCCGCCCAGGCGCAGGCGCTGAAGTGCGACGGCAAGAAGGTGACGATCAAGGGCACCGCCGGCGACGACCGCATCGTCGGCAAGAAGGCCAGCGACGTCATCTACGGCGGTGGCGGCGACGACGTGATCACCGGCGGCCCCAACGGCAACGACACGATCTGCGGCGGGCCCGGCAACGACTCGATCGACGGCGGCCGCGGCTTCGACTCGCTCCACGGCGACGGCGGCAACGACAACCTCGACGGCGACACCGGCTCCGACAGCGTCAACGGCGGCGAGGGCGACGACAAACTCTCCGGCTTCAAAGGCGCCGACGGTCTCAACGGCGGCGGTGGCGATGACGTGATCATCGGCTACAAGGGCCCCGACAAGCTCAGCGGCGGCGGTGGCGACGATTACCTCGACGGCCAGCAGGGCAGCGACAAGATCGACGGCGACGGTGGCGAGGACAAGGCGCTCGGGGACAAGGGCAACGACTCGATCAACGGCGGCGAGGGCGACGACCACATCGAAGGCGGGCCCGGCGACGAGCCAGGCCTGGACGGTGGCGCGGGGGCCGACGAAGTCTTCGGCGGCGCCGGCATCGACCGCGCCGACGGCGGCCCGGGCGACGGCGACATCGTCCGCGGCGACGCCGGCATCGACACCCTCTCCGGCGGCGAGGGCGGCAACGACATCGTCTCCTACGCCAGCGCCACCCGCAGCGGCGTCATCGTCAGCCTCGCGGCCGGCAAGGCCAAAGGCGACGGCCACGACGGCCTCAGCGGCTTCGAGGACGTGGTCGGCTCGCCGCACGGCGACGAGATCGTCGGCGACGGCGGCGCGAACCGGATCGACGGCGGCGTCGGCGACGACAACCTCGACAGCGGCGGCGGCAACGACCTGGCCTACGGCGGGCCCGGCAGCGACGACTGCGCCGGCTTCACCGGCGAGACTTCCTGCGGCCCCGAAGATCCGCATCCCGCGGAGATGGCCTACGGCACCCTCAACCAGGGCCTCGACGGCGCCAGCCTGATCGTCCTCGGCAGCCCCGGCGACGACAACATCGGCATCTCCCGCGCCCCGAGCGGCTGGGTGATCACCTCGGCGATCCCGATCTTCGCCGGCGACGGCTGCGTCGCCCAGGGCGCCGGGCTGGTCTGTCCCGACGCGGGCGGAGCGCCGCTGATCGTCGTCACCGGCGGCAACGGCAACGACGGCCTCGCCGTCGACGGCAGCGTCCCCGGCGGCGCCAAAGTGAGGATCAACGGCAACGCCGGCAGCGACTCCCTCGTCGGCGGCAACGGCGAGGACGTGCTGGAAGCGGGCGAGAACTACAACGGGCCGGACAACGGCAACGACCGGCTCGAGGGCAACGGCGGCAGCGACGTCCTCTACGCCGATCCGGGCGGAGACACCCTGCTCGGCGGCAACGGCAACGACCTGCTGGTCAACTCGGTCGTTACCTGCCAGGGCCACACCTACGACGGCGGCGCCGGCGAGGACACCGTCTCCTACGCCCGCTCGAACGACAACCTGCGCATCGTCCTCGGCGGCAGCGGCGGACCCCCCGGGTGCGGCAACAACGACAGGGTCCTCGCCGTCAACGAGAGCCTGGAGGGATCCGACGGCCCCGACGTCCTGATCGGCGACAACGACGAGAACAGCCTGATGGGCCACATCGGAGCCGACGTCTTCATCGCCAAGGGCGGCAACGACTTCATCGAAGCGGCCGACGGCCAGCGCGACAAGCAGATCGACTGCGGCGGTGGCGGTGGCGACGACGTCGTCAAGGACGGCAGCGACCCCACCTCGGGCTGCAACTAGCCGCCAAGACCGCTACTTGGCCCCGAACCCCTCCTCGCCGATCAGCGGCACGAACCGGCAGGGGCCGATCGTCTCGGTCTCGAACCGCTCTCCCTGCCGCCGCAGCACCGTCAGCATGTCCGCCTCGCCGGAGGCGATCGGGACGACGAGCCGGCCGCCGTCGACGAGCTGGGCGAGGAGCGCCGGCGGGGGGCTCGGGGCGGTGGCGTGGACCGCGACCGCATCGAAGGGCGCCCGCTCGGGCACCCCGAGGCTGCCGTCGCCGACCACCAGCTCGACGTTGCCGATGCCCAGCGAGGTCAGCGTTCGCTCCGCGCTGCGCGAGAGCTCCTCGTGGCGCTCGACGCTGACCACGTGCCCGGCCAGCAGCGAGAGTACCGCCGCCGAGTAGCCGGACCCGGTACCGACCTCCAGCACCAGCTCCGGCCCCTGCAGTCGCAGGGCCTGGCAGATCGCGGCGACGATCCAGGGCTGGGAGATCGTTTGCTCGGAGCCGATCGACAGCGCCGAGTCGGCGTAGGCGCGGTTGCGGAGCCCCGCGGACACGAACTCCTCCCGCGGCACCTGTCCCATCGCCGCCAGCACCCGCTCGTCGCCGATCCCGCGCGCCTGCAGCTGGCGCTCGACCATCCGCCGCCGCGCCTTCGCGAAGTTGCTCACGGGTCCAGCGGATGCCGATGGAACCCCGAGGCGAACTTCCAGCCGCCTAAGGCCCCGGTCAGGTAGTCGACGTGACCTTCCCAGTCAGCGACCCCGATCGCCTCGGGTCGCAGGTACTCGAACTCCTGCCCTCGCTTCGAGAACCCCCAGCTGAAACCGAGCACGGCTCGGACTTCATGGCGAAACTCGATCAGCTCTCCCCCGAGACCGCAGAGAAAGGAATGCGCCAGGAAATCCCAGTTCTCGAGCTCGTCGGTGTGGGGCGCGTCGAAGAGAGTCGGCTCGAGACCGTAGAAACCGAAGGGCTGGGGCACGGATCCCAGCGGTTCGAAATAGTCGAGATAGAACCCGCTTCCGCGGGCGCTTGATCGCACCAGCTGCACCCAGCCGAGCATGTCCGCGTAACCGATCGCCGGGTGCTCGACGGTGGCGTGGCAGAAGGGAAAGCCACGCGCCATCTCGTCGCAGCCGAGCGCCGCAGGGTCCTCGTTGACGCCGACCTCCACCCGCACGCGGCCCTCGGTGCCATTCCACCGGTAGGGCAGCTCCATCAGTAGATGTAGTTGCGCAGCTTCGGGGGGTCGAGGACGGTGACCCGTCCCCGGCCCGACCGAACGACGCCGGCGCGCTCGAGCTCGGCGAGGAAGCGACTGACCGACTCGCGGGAGGTCCCGGCGAGCTGGGCGAGATCGGTCTGGTTCATCTGGATCGTCACCTCTTCTTCGGGCTCGCCCTCGCCTCCCCCCTCCTCCTGGGCCTCGCGACTGAGCTGGGCGAGGATCCCGGCGACGCGGCTGGGAACCGTCTGGAAGGACTGACGGGAGAGCCGGACGTTGGCGGCGCGGAGGCGACGGACGAGGCCGGCGACCAGCTTCAGGGAGATCTCCGGGTGGCGCGCGAGCAGGGCCCGCACGTCGTTGGCCGGCAGCGCCAGCAGCTCCCCCTCGGTCAGGGCCTCGGCGCTGGCCGAGCGCTTGTCGCCGTCGAGCATCGCCAGCTCGCCGAAGATCTCCCCCGGCCCAAGGGTGGCGAGGGTGATCGCGCGGCCGTCGGAGTGTTCGCGGGTGACGCGGAAGCTGCCCTCTTTGACGATGTAGCAGGCATCGGAGTCGTCGCCCTCGTGGAAGACACGGGTCCCGGCGGGGAAGCTGCGCGGGACGGCGACGTGGGAGAAGCGCTCCAGCTCCTCTCCCTCCAGATCGGAGAAGAGCGCCACGCTCTTCAACAGCTCGACCGCGCTCTGATCTGCCTCAGGCACTGCACCGATTATGGCAATGGTTTGGTCAGGGAGCCGAATCGACGCCTCGTTGCGGGTGACGAGCTACGCCGAAGCGGTGAGTTTTCGCGGGCCGCGGTTGAAGCCGGCGCCGACCAGCGCCTCCTCGTGGCCGGAGCCGATCACCGCCTCTCCGTCGAGTTTCTCGATCGCCAGTTTCGGCAGCTGGCCGGCGCTGACGGCGTCGGCGAGGGCACGCATCGCCTCCTCCAGCTCGGGGCCGGTAAGCGGCTTCAGGCGGAGCAGGCCGCGGCCGCCGCGCTCGACGAAGACCAGCGGCTCGCCGTCGCGGAGGAGGAGATGGGCACCGGGAGTGCGCCCGGGGCGCCGTCCTCCCTCCAGCTTCGGCCAGGGCAGCGAGGCGCCGTAGGGGTTGGCGGGGTCGGTGGCGGCGAGGACGACGTAGGAGCCGTCGGCTTCGGGCAGCGAGCGCAGGCGCTCGACCGCGCCGGGGAGGGCGAACTGGGCGCCCCCGAGGCCCTCGACGAAGTAGCCGCGGCGGGCGGTGCCGAGCAGCTCGAGGTTGCCGAGCTCGCCGTAGAGGGTCGAGAAGCCGCCGGGGATGCCCTCGGCGAGGACCGTCTCGCGGGTGACGATCCCGTAGCGCTCCAGCATCAGCTCGGCCTGGGCGCGGAGCTTGGCGCCGGGGCCGGGGGCGTTTGCGAACAGCGGCGCGGTCAGCGACCAGCGGCCCTGGACGGCGGCGCCGGTGGTCGAGCGGCGGCGGGCGAAGCGGCGGCCGGGGCGTTCTGAGGGAGGGACGGCGCGCAGCCGCGGCGCCCGCAGCGGCGCGAAGGCGTCGTTGGTCACCTCGCCGGTCCAGGCCAAGTCCCAGAGCGCGTTGTGGATCTCCTCGGCGGGGTGTTCGAGGTCGAAGGCGAGGTCGAGCCAGAAAGAGGGGCCGGCGGCGAGGCGCTCGCGGATCGCGTCGTGGACCTCCCCCGAGGCGAACTCCAGCTTGGCGTTGGCGGCGGGCGGGCCGGCGAGGCGGACGTCCTCGCGGAAGTAGAGGGCGACGCGGCCGTCGTTGCGGCCGAGCGCGCCGGCGCCGACCCAGACCAGCTCGCCGCTGGTGCAGAGCTCGTCGAGCCAGCTCTGCGAGTAGGCGCCGAGGCGGCGCGGCAGCACGTCCCCCTCCCAGACCTTCGGGGTCAGCGCCACCCCCTGCAGCGGCACCAGGGCCTCGCGCAGGCGGTCGATGCCGGCGCCGGTGCGGCGGAAGGCGTCGACGTTCTGCCAGCTCGGCAGGAAGCGGGCGAGCTCGCGGGTGTCGGCCGCCTCGACCTCTTTGCGCAGGCGGGCGAGGCTGGCGCGACGGACCCGGCGCAGGACTTCGGCGTCGCACCACTCGCGCTCGGTGCCGCCGGGCAGCAGCTCGCCGCGGACCATCGCCCCTTCGGACTCGAGCTCGCGCAGCGCGGGCGTGGGATCGACGCCGTAGCGCTCGGCCAGCTGCGCGGTCGGGAAGGGGCCGTGGGTGCGGGCATAGCGGCGGACCAGGGTGCGCATCGCGTCGGGGTGCTCCTCGAGGAAGGTTTCCGGCAGCCCGGGCGGCTCGGGCACGCCGAGCGCGTCGCGGTAGAGGCCGGCGTCCTCGGCGGCGATGTAGCGCTCTTCGCCGGCGACACGGACCAGGGCCACCCGGCGCTCGGCCACCAGTTTCTCCAGCATCGATTTCGCCGAGTAGCCCTCGGCAACGCGCTGCTCGCACTCCTCCGGGGTGAGGTCGCCGAGGTTGCGCAGCAGCTGCTGGAGGGCGTCGCGGTCGCCGGCGCGGCCGGCCTCGGTGCGGTGCTGCAGCTGCTCCTCGACTTCTTCCAGCGCCTCGGGGTCGATCAGCTCGCGCAGCTCCTCCTGGCCGAGCAGCTCGCGCAGGAGATCGCGGTCGAGGGCCAGCGCCGCCGCCCGCCGCTCGGCGTTCGGCGTGTCCCCCTCGTACATGTAGGTGGCGACGTAGTCGAAGAGCAGCGAGGAGGCGAAGGGCGAGGCGGTCGGCGTCTCCACCTCGACCAGGCTGAGCGCCCGCGAGTGCAGCTTTTCCAGCAGCTCGGCGAGGGCGGGCAGGTCGAGGACGTCGCGCAGGCACTCGCGGTAGGTCTCGAGAACGACCGGGAAACGGGGGAAGTCGCGGGCGACTTCGAGCAGGCTCTGGGACTTCAGCCGCTGCTGCCAGAGGGGGGTGCGCTTGCCCGGGTAGGCGCGCGGGATCAGCAGCGAGCGGGAGGCGTTCTCGCGGAAGCGGGCGCCGAACAGGGCACTGCCGGAGAGCTCGCCGACGACGAGGTCTTCGATCTGGTCGGGGTCGATCAGGACGAGGTCGGCCGGCGGCGGCTCGTCGGCGTCGGGGAGGTGGATGACGATCCCGTCGTCGGACCAGATCGCGTCGGCCTCGAGGTCGCGTTCGTCGCGGATCTTGGCGGCGAGAGCGAGGCCCCAGGCGGCGTGGACGCGGCCGCCGTAGGGAGAGAGGATGCAGAGGCGCCAGTCGCCGATCTCGTCGCGGAAGCGCTCGACCACGATCGTCTCGTCGGAGGGGACGACGCGGGTGGCCTGCTGCTGCTCGCGCAGGTAGGTGACGAGGTTGTTGGCGGCGCGCTCGTCGAGGTCGTATTCGGCGGCGAGCTCGGCGGGCTCCTTGGCAACCGCCTCGCGGGCGAAGGCGCCAATCGCGCGGCCGAGCTCGGCGGGCCGGCCGATCCCGTCGCCCTTCCAGAAGGGGACGGCGCCGGGGGCGCCCGGGGCCGGGGTGACGATCACCCGGTCGCGGGTGATTTCCTCGATCCGCCAGGTGCTGGAGCCGAGCAGGAAGGTCTGGCCGGCGCGCGCCTCGTAGACCATCTCCTCGTCGAGCTCGCCGACCCGGCGGCCGTCGGGGAGGTGGACGCCGTAGAGGCCGCGGTCGGGGATCGTGCCGGCGTTGGTGACGACCAGCTGGCGGGCGCCTTTGCGGCCATGAATCGTGCCTTCGGTGCGGTCCCAGACGATCCGCGGCCGCAGCTCGGCGAAGCGGTCGGAGGGGTAGCGGCCGTCGAGCATGTCGAGCACGTTCTCCAGCTGTTCGCGGGAGAGATCATGAAAAGGCTCGGTGGCGGTCACGAGTTGCTCGACCTCGTCGACCTCCCACTCTTTCTGCGCCGCCAGCGAGACCAGATGCTGGGCGAGGACGTCGAGCGGGTTCTGCGGGATCGTCGTCTCCTCGATCTCGGCCTCGCGCATGCGGCGGGCGACGACCGCGCACTCGAGCAGGTCGCCGCGGTATTTGGGGAAGATCCGGCCTTTGGAGACTTCGCCCATGCGGTGGCCGGCGCGGCCGATCCGCTGCAGGCCGCGGGTCACCGACTTCGGCGACTCGACCTGGATCACGAGGTCGACGGCGCCCATGTCGATCCCGAGCTCCAGCGAGCTCGTCGCGACGAGGCAGGGGAGCTCGCCGGACTTCAGCATCTCCTCGACAACCGCCCGCTCCTCATGCGAAAGCGACCCGTGGTGTGCCCGGGCGATCTCGACCTGCTCCAGCGGCTCGCCGGTGTCCTCGTGGTGGCCGGCCTGCTCGGTGGCGGGAAGCTCCTGTTCGCCTTCGCCGTTGGCAAGCTCGTTGAGTCGCTTGGCCAGACGCTCCGCGGCGCGACGGTTGTTGACGAAGATCATCGTCGAGGTGTGTTCCTGGACCAGCTCCAGCAGCCGCGGGTAGATCGCCGGCCAGATCGACCTCACATGGGCGCTGGGCTCAATTTCCGTCGGCGGCGGCCCGTCCTCACTTGGATAGGCAGGAGCACCGGGATCGGCCATGTCCTCAACCGGCACCACGATCTCCAGATCAAGCGCCTTCTTCTGCCCGGCGTCAACGATCCGACACTCCCTTTTAGGCCCGACGAGGAACTTCCCGATCCGCTCGAGCGGCCGCTGCGTAGCCGAGAGCCCGATCCTCTGGATGCTCTGAGCCTCAGACGCATCTCCGGCGGGTGGCGACGATGCGGGACCCGCGCCGGTAGGCGCGGGGGACGTATCGGAGACAGGACCCGCGGGCCGGAGCGCATGGTCCCTCACGTGATGATCCAAACGCTCGAGAGTCAATGCCAAGTGCGACCCCCGCTTGGTCTGCGCCACAGCGTGGATCTCGTCGACGATCACCGCTTCGACGCCCGTCAAGATCTCTCGGACACTGGAGGAGAGCATCAGGTAGAGCGACTCGGGCGTGGTGATGAGGATGTCCGGCGGCTCTTTGGCCATCGCCCGCCGTTCTTTCTGCGAGGTGTCGCCGGTGCGCAGTCCGACCGAGATGTCGGCGCCGATGCCCCGCAGGGGCGCCCGCAGGTTGCGCTCGATGTCGTAGGAGAGCGCTTTCAGCGGCGAGACGTAGACGAGCTTGACGCCGGTCCCAAGCGAGTCCGAGCGGGCGAGTTTGTCGATCCCCCAAAGGAAGCTCGCCAGCGTCTTCCCCGACCCGGTCGGGGCGCAGATCAGCGTGTGCTCACCGCTGGAGATCGCATCCCAGCCCCCAGCCTGCGCCGGCGTCGGCCCCTCGAAGGAGGCCTCGAACCAGCGCCGCGTAGCCGGGCTGAACGGCCCCAGCGGGTCAGATTTCTTACTCGTCTTTACCTTGGTTGCCAACCGACTGATCTTACGCAGGCTGGGTCTTCGGCTTTGAAAACAAAGGTCTAGCTGGCACTAGAGTGGCCGCCCATGGTGCATAAACCCCTCACGGGTGGCGAAGATGAACTAGAGCGGGCGCGAGAATTACGACTAGCAGCCGACCGCCGAGCCTCAATGAGCGAGCGGCTGATCCGAGTGCATGTGCTCAGCAAGCAAATGAGCGCCATCAAAGGGGCAGCAACGGGCTCAACGCACAAGCATCAATCATCGAGACCGTGAAAAAGCCCGCTATACGAACACTGACACGGTCTCGATAAGCACGGACCTCAAGAGTTAGGGCCGCAGCAACACAACGGCTCGAGGGGAGGCGGGGGAGGACCCGGAGGAGCCTCCCCAAATCGCGACGGAGGGTCCTCCCCCGCCTCCTTATCCAGCGGTTATGAAGTGCCGCCGGCGAACCGCACGTAGTCGAACCAGGCCGGCTTCGGCTGGAAGCCCTCGGCGAAGAGGCCGGAGCCGTCGCAGAAGTTGCAGGCGCCGGGGGCGTCGTCTACCGAGAACCAGAAGACGCTCTTCACCTTCCATTTCGCCTGCTTGTTGCGCAGGATCGTGAACGAGGTGCGCAGTTCGCGTGCCTGGCCGGCCGGCCCTTTGGCGAACTGGTTGCCGGCGCTGGCCTTGCCGGAGCTCCAGCCGAGCTCGGTCATCCACAGGCTCTTGCCGGCGTCTTTGTTGGCGGCCAGGACTTTGCGGAATTCTTCGGTCACCGGCGTCAGTTCGCTGGCCCGGATCGTGTACGGGTGCAGGGCGACGCCGTGGAACCTCGTCTTCAGGCCCGGCGTGGTCTTGTACATCCGGTCGATGAAGTCGCTCCCGTACCAGTTGAGGCTCTTGTGCTTGCCGCTGGCGGTACGCGCGCCTTTGGGGCGGGCGAAGAGGCCGGCGAGGACGACCTGCGCCCCCGGGTCGGCCGCCCGTAGCGCGGTGTAGGAGATCTTCACCAGCTTCCCGTACTCGGTCGGGTTCGGCTTGGCGACGAAGTACTTGAAGTTGGGCTCGTTCCAGATCTGCCAGGCGCGGATCGGCCGTTTCGGCACGCCCGGGTGCTCGGACCAGAAGCTGCCGGTGGGCCCGTAGCGGGCGACGGCGGCGGTGAGGAAGGCGGCCCAGCCGGTACGGGCGGCGCCGCTGACCGGCAGTCGCGCCGGTGCTTTCAGGCCGCCGGCCCCCGGCACGGTCTTTTCCGGCACCGCCCATTTCGGGGCGCCGGAGAGGAAGGGCAGGACTTTGATGCCCGCTTTCGCCGACTCTTCGATCAGGGCGTCGAAGCCGGCCCAGTTGAACGCGTCGCCCTTGTTCGGCTGCACCGATCCCCAACCGATCGGGATGCGGATGCTTTCGACCCCGCCATTGCCGAGCCGCTGGAACTGTTCGTTGCTGAGGTGGTTCTGGGGCACGACCCCCCAGAAGCCGGCGGGAAGGGCATGAGCGGCGGAGGCGAATACCGCGAAGATCGCGGTCACGGCCAGCGCCGCGGTGCAGGCACGCAGAATCCTCATCTTGTACTCACTCGCTTTCGACATCGCTTAGTTGGCGTTCGGCGAGACGGTGGAGCCGGGGCCCTGCCGCCGCTGGCGGTAGTAGTAGGCGCCGATGGAGATCGCGGCGAGGACGGCGACCGCGATCAGGATCGGGACCAGCGGCGAGGAGCCGTCGTCTGAAGCGGCATCCACGGGCGAGCTGGTCGTCTTCAGCGACTGCGCCTTGCCGACGTCGCCGCCTGCAGACTGAGAGCCATCGGCCCGCTGACCGTCTCCCCCGCCTGAGCCTTGGGTACCCTGGCCAGTGCCGGTGCCGCCGGTATTCGAGCCGCCATCGCCGCCGGAACCTGCGCCGCCCGGCGCATTGGAGCCGGTGGCGTTGCCAGATTCATCGGAAGAGTTGGGACCGCCGGAATTTTTCTGCGACGGAATATTGGAACCTTTGTCCTCCGGGACGGTTGGAACTTCATCAGATCCGTACTGGATTCCAGAATTGTCTTGAGCCACGGCCGCACCCGGAAAGCAAGCCATTGCCAGCACAGCAAGCACTGACAGAAGCGAGAGAACGGGTCGGGCCGAGCTACGGGCGCGGGGGTGGTGGGTCCGAGACATGGCGGGCAAGGTTAGAGGAATCAGCGGCGTTGATAAGTCCGCTGGCTTTGATCCTTGGCCTCGCCCTGGCTGGGGGAGGCTTTGTCGTAAGCGAGCGCCACGTGGCCGGACTTGCGGTCTGGCTGCTGCTCGTGGGAATGCTCGCCCTCGGCTCTGCAGGCCGGGCGACGCTTGGACGTTCGTTTTACTGGACGACGGGACTGATCGCAGGACTGGCGCTTTTTTCCGCATTCTCTTCTCTCTGGTCCGGGTCGATTGAGCTCAGCGTCGCCGAAACCGACCGCGTCCTGGTCTATCTCGGCTTCTTCCTCGCTGCCTTCCTGATCGCCCAAACCGATCAGAGACGCCAACGTTTCGCTGAAGGGATCGGAATTTCCCTGATTGCGATCGCGATCATCGCCCTCGCCAGCCGTCTTTTGCCCGATTTTCTGGAGCTCGGGCCCGGCTTGGGAAGCAATGCGCGGCTCGGTTACCCCCTTGGCTACTGGAACGCGAACGGCCTCGCCTTCGGGATCGGCGCCGCTTTCGCGCTGTGGATGAGCCGTCGCTCGTTGAACGCGCCCCTGCGCTGGTTCGCGGTCGGCGCCCTGCCAACCCTGATCCTCGCCCTCTACCTGACCTATTCCCGCGGCGGGTTGCTGGCGCTGGTGGTCGCCTGCGGCTGCCTGATCGCGCTCTCCCACGACCGCCTCTGGCTGTTGGCGACGCTGGCGTTCGCCGCCCTCGCCACCCTGCCGGCGGTGCTCGCGGTGCAGGCGCGGCGCGGGATCGCCGACAACGTCGCGATTCCGGAAGCGGCCGACCAGGGGGTGACGGTCCTCCTGATCCTGCTCGCCGGAACCGCGGTGACGCTCGGGCTCTACGCGCTGCTGCGCCGGCTCGAGCGCAACCGCAGCGAGCTGACCGGCCGTGCCCTCGCGGTCTCCCGCAACCCGGTGGTGCTGAAATGGGTGGCGATCGTGCTGGCGCTGGTGGCGGTTGCCGGCGCGGTCGCGGTCGGCAGCCGCTCCTGGGACGATTTCAGCGACTCCGAACTGGCCCTGGCCCAGCCCGAGGAACGGTTCGAGACCCTCTCCGGAACCGGTCGCAGCGAGTTCTGGCGCGTCGCCCTCGACGCCCTCGGCGAAGACCCCCTGCTCGGGCAGGGCGCCGGCACCTACCGCTTCGCCTGGTACCAGGAGCGGGAGATCGAAACCGCCGTCCTCGACGCCCACTCGCTCTACTTCGAGGCCTTCGCCGAGCTCGGCCTGATCGGCGGCCTGCTCGTGCTCGGCCTGGTCGGGACCCTGTTGTGGACGGGGTTCGCCGCCTGGCGGGACGCCAGCGGTCCGCGGCGAGAGCTGTACGCGGTCCTGCTCGCCGCCTGCCTCGCCTTCGCGGTCGTCGCCGGCATCGACTGGCTCTGGGAGATCGCCGCGGTGGGGGCGATCTTCTTCGCCGCCGCCGGCGTCCTCGTCGCCGCCCGCTGCGGACAGCTCGCCCGCGCCCAGGCCGCCGGCAACGGGCGCGACGAGGGGCGCCGCTTCGGCCTCACCGTCGCCGGGCTCGCGGTGGCCTGGATCTCGGCCCTGGCCCTGGTCGGGCCGCTGCTGGTCGACCGTGAGATCGACGCCAGCAACGCCGCCGCTGCCGACGGCGACCTCGTGGGGGCGGTCGAGCACGCCGACAACGCCCGCTCGATCGAGCCCTGGGCGGCCAGCCCCTACGTCCAGCTCGGGCTGCTGGCGGAGGTGCAGGGCGACTACGCGACGGCGAGCGAGAGGCTCGGCCAGGCGATCGAGCGCGAGGAAGACAACTGGCAGCTGTACTACCTGCGGGCCCGGGCCGCGAGCAAAGCCGGCGATGAGGCTGCCGCCCGGGCCGACATCGAGAGGGCGCAGCAGCTCAACCCCGAAGAGAAATGCCTGCAAGAGGGTTTCGAAGGATGCGGATGAGCCAGGTTCCCGACACCGAGCGCCAGGCCGGCAAAGCGCCCGAGGTGCCCTCGGCGGCACCGGTTCCGTTCGAAGCCGAGCGCCACGGGCCAAACGAGTCCCGCCGCCGCGGGGCGCTGTTGCGGCGACTGCTCGCCCTCGGCGACTGGGGCGCGCTCCTCGCCGCCCTCTGCCTGGTCACCGCCGCCAGCAACACCACCGACGTCGGCGTCTTCTTCTGGGCCGTCCTCTTCAGCCCCTCCTGGGTGATCGTCCTCAAGCTCCACGGCCTCTACGACAACGACCACCGCCGGATCCGCCACAGCACCCTCGACGAGCTGCCCACGCTGGTCTCGGCCAGCGTGCTGGCGACGCTGGTGCTCGACGGCCTGCTGGCGATCAGCCCGGTCGGGCCCCTCTCCCCCGCCAGCGCGATCGGGATCGGCGTCGGCACCTTCGCCGGCAGCTTCGTCCTCCGCGGCGTCCTGCGCTTCGGCTTCCACCACTTGACCGTGCAGGCGACCGGCCTGGTGATCGGGCCGCCGAAAGCGGTCGACATGGTCGCCCGCCGGGTCTCGACCCATCCGGAGACGCGGCTGACGCTGGTCGGCTACCTCTCCGCGGAGACCGAGTCCGAGGCGAAGGAGCTGCCGTACCTGGGGACGCTGGCCGACATCTCTCAGGTGGCCCGGCAGCTGGGGATCGAGCGGGTCGTCGTCACCGAACAGCGGATGAGCGAGGTCGACGCCGAGCGGCTGATCGAGGAGTGCAAGGCGGAGGGGCTGGCGCTCACCTTCCTCCCCCAGCACTACGGGCTGCTGGGCCCGGGGATCGAGCTCAACCGGCTGGCCGAGCTGCCGGTGCTCGACTTCCGCTTCAGCGACCCGCCGCGCTCGACGATGGCGATGAAGCGGCTGATGGACGTCACCGTCTCCGCCCTGCTGCTGATCCTGCTCTCGCCGCTGCTGCTCTGGGTGGCGCTCTGGATCCTGCTCGACGACGGGCGCCCGGTCTTCTTCCGCCAGCGCCGCGCCGGCAAAGACGGCGAGCCGTTCACGATGATCAAGTTCCGGACGATGGTCAACGACGCCGAGCAGCTGCTGCCGGAGCTGGTCGACATCGAGAACCTCGAGCAGCCCGCCTTCAAGATCCCCGACGATCCGCGGGTGACCCGCAGCGGCCGCACCTTGCGCCGGACCAGCATCGACGAGCTGCCGCAGCTGATCAACGTCCTGCGGGGCGACATGTCACTGGTCGGGCCGCGGCCCGAGGAGGAGAGCGTGGTCGCCCTCTACGACGAGCACCAGCGCGGGCGGCTGGCGATCAAGCCCGGGATGACCGGGCCGATGCAGGTCTACGGCCGCAGCGACCTCACCTTCGAAGAGCGGCTGGCGATGGAGCGCGACTACCTCGACAACCTCTCGCTGCTGACCGACCTGGCGATCCTGCTGCGGACGCCGCGGGCGATGGTCCGCGGCGAGGGCGCCTACTAGCAACGGCGAGATGTCGCAGCTCGAGCTCGAGGTGGTGATCGTCAGCCACGGCGCCGAAGCGCTGCTGCGCCGCTGCCTGCGCTCGCTGGGGGAATTCCCGATCGCCGATGGCGAGATGCGGGTCACCGTCGTCGACAGCGGCAGCCCGGACGGAACGCCGGACATGGTCGAGCGCGAGTTCCCGTGGGTGCGGCTGCTGCGGCGCGGCAACATCGGCTTCTCGGCGGCCAACAACCTGGTGCTGCGGGAGAGCGAGGCGGCGGCGGTGCTGCTGCTCAACCCCGACACCGAGGTCTACGCGGGGACGCTGGACGCGGCGCTGGCGCGGCTGCGCTCCGAGGAGCGGATCGGGATGGTCGGGGTGAAGCTGGTGACCGAGAGCGGCGAGCTCGACCACGCCTGCAAGCGCTCCTTCCCCACCCCCCTCAGCGCGCTGGCCCACTTCACCGGGATCGGTCGCAAGGAGGGCGCGGGGGGCGCCCTCGGTCAGTACCGCGCCACCCACCTCGGCGACGACGAGCCGGGCGAGGTCGACGCCGTCAACGGCGCCTTCATGCTCTGCCGCGCCGAGGCGATCCGCGAGGTCGGCCTGCTCGACGAGGGCTACTGGCTCTACATGGAGGACCTCGACTGGTGCCACCGCTTCTGGGACGCCGGCTGGAAGGTCTTCTACGAGCCCACCGGGACGGCCCTGCACGTGAAGGGCGCCTCCAGCGGCAAGCGCCGCGCGCCGAAGCAGGAGATCGCCTTCCATCGCGGCATGGGCCGCTTCTACCGCCGCTTCGACGCGCCGGGGAGCAACCCGCTGCTGAACGGCGCCGTCTACGCCGGGATCGGCGCCAAGCTGGCGGTCAGCCTGGCGATCACCGCTTACAAGCGGGCCAGGTAGGCGTCCTGGAGGACGACCTGGCTCGGCGAGCCGAGGTCGAAGCGGCGCACTTCGGAGAAGGCGGCCAGCAGCTCCCCTTCGACGTAGGGCCGCGGGTGGTAGACGGTGCAGAGGTTGCGGCCGGCGAGGCGCGGGCGCTGGACGACCATCTCGCCGCAGTCGAAGCGCTGCTGCTCCTCGCGGTCGAGCCGGTGGCGCATCCGCTCGCCGAGGACGCTGAGGACCAGCAGCCCGCCCGGGCGCAGCAAGCGCCGGAACTCGGCCAGCCAGCCGCGCTGGAGGGTCTCGTCGAGGTGGCTGAAGACGGAGAGGGCGTAGACGAGGTCGAAGCTGCCGGTCACGTAGGGGGTCGGCGGCGCCAACTGGTTGCGGGTCGCCCGCAGGTTCGGCAGGTTCGCACCGCACCAGGCGACGAGGTCGGCGTTGTAATCGCAGCCGTAGACCTCCGGTCCCTGCCGGGGCCAGTGGCGAGCGACGCGGCCGCATCCGCAGCCGAAGTCGAGAATCGCCCGCATCCGCTCGACCGGCTCCCCGGCAGCCGCAGCGGCGGCGCGGATCGAGTCGCACATCTGCGCGCCGAGGCGGAGGAAGGCGTCGGCGTCCCCGGTGCGGCCGTCGACCAGCAGGCGCAGGCGGGGCGGCGGGACCGGCAACCCGTCGGGCCCGGCCGCTTCCTGCTCGTGGACCCGCAGCGACAGCCACCCCTCCCGCAGCCTCTCGGCGGGCAGGAGCAACCTGGTCCGGTCCAACCCATCGGCGATCCGGCTCCGCGTTTGCTGGCGCATCCCGCCAGCTTCAACATCCCCTCTGCGAGAAAGTCGCGCTTCGGCCTTACGACTACCGCTTGCAAGCGCGGCGCTTGGAGGCTTTCGCCTTTGCGCCTTTCTTGCTCTTCTTCTTCCGCTTCGCGCACTTGCGTTTCGGGTGTTTCGGCTTGGGCGAGGCGTGGGGCGGCGAGGTCGAGACAGGCGGAGTCACGAGCAGCAACGGCAGGGCTTTGAACTCGGCTTCGACCGCGGTTTCGCTCCCTTCCAGGGTCATCTCGCAGGTCGGTGCCGCCCCACTGCACCCTGCGCCCGACCAGCCGACGAAGGCCGAACCGTCGCCTGGAATAGCGGTAAGGGTGACGGCGGGCGCGTCGTAGATGTTCGGCCCCCAGTAGAAGCCCGCCTCGCAGATGCCGCCGCATTCGATCCCGACCGGATCGGAGACGACGGTGCCGCTGCCGCTGCCGCCCTTGCTCACGGTCAGCAACCGCTGGGGAACCCATCCGAAGGAGGTCGGCATTTTCCAGGTTTTGCCCGCGTACCCTTCGACCACGATCGAGTAGGTGGTCCCCTGTTTCGCCTGGAACCTCGGTTCGATGGCCTCGCTGCAGGGGCCGCCGCCCTTCCCGGACGTCACCAGGTTGAGGCTGCCGAGGGACGAGCCCGTGTAGACGGCGATACGGGAGCCTGACCAGTAGTCGCAGTTGTAAATCCTGGCGAAGCCGCTTTTCGCCGGAGTCCACCGGTACCAGACGGAGTTGCCCGCCCCGTTCCCAGGATGGTCCGGCTCACCCGCCTCGCTGGTGGCGAGCTGAGGATCCACATGCATGGTCGAGGGGATTTCAGAGACGACGGTGGCGTCGGCGAAGTCGTCGTTCGGGGCGTAGCTCTTCATCCAGAGGACCGCGTATCCGGTCCCCGGGCTGCTTTTCGCGTCGATCGCGATCCGGTAGGTGGTGTCTGCTTTGGCGCTGAACTCGACCACGGCGCAACCGCTCCCGGTCTCTTCGCTCTCGCTGGCGACTTCGGTCAGTCCGCCCACGGCGTCGCCGGTGTAGACGGCGATCAGGAGGTCGGATTCACTCGCTTCGCACACGCTCGCCTGGACCTCCACGGCCTCGTACATCCTCCAGCTGATCCAGTGGGAGTGGCCTCCTGGATATCCGGCATGGTCAGGCTCTCCGACCTCCTTGGTCGCCGAGCTCAGTTTCGCGGCGAAGGGTTCGGCCCAGTCTTTGCCGCGGGTGCCATCGGGGTGGGCGACGGAGTCGGCGAAATTGTCATACGCCGAAGCGGAAGCCGGCAGCGCCAGCAAGGCGAGCAGCACCGCAACGATGAAAGTCCTGGTCATGGCCCGAAGCTACTGCGCACTACCGAGAAAAGTGCTGGAAATCGCGACATAGCCGCACGAACTACTAATTCTCGGCAGCGAGCCCAGCCTTTTTTTATGGCTATAGCTCTTTAACGGTCGCGTCAGAAGGGGAGCTCTGCGGCAATCTCCGCCAGCCGCGGCGCCTGCTTGTCGCGCTCGGAGAGCAGCGGCTCTGCGACCTGCCAGTCGACACCGACCTCGGGGTCGTCCCAGGCGATCCCGGCCTCGGTGGCCGGGTCGTAGTAGCTGGAGACCTGGTAGGCGACGTCGGCGACGTCGCTGAGGACGGCGAAGCCGTGGCCGAAGCCGACCGGGACGAAGAGCTGGCGGTGGTTGGAGTCGTCGAGAACGTGCGCCTCCCACTGGCCGTAGGTGGGGGAACCGCGGCGCAGGTCGACGGCGACGTCGATGATCTCGCCGCGGACGCAGCGGATCAGCTTCGCCTGTCCGGGCTCGGTCTGGAAGTGGATGCCGCGCAGGGTGTTCTTCACCGAGCGCGAGTGGTTGTGCTGGACGAACTCGACCTCGACCCCCATCTCGCGCCAGGCGTCGCGGCTGAAGGTCTCGACGAAGAAGCCGCGCTCGTCGCCGAAGACCTGCGGCTCGACGAGGACGACGCCGTCGAGCTTCGTCTCCAGGCGCTCAGCCACTAGCCGAGCGCCTTTCCGTACTGCTTTTCGTAGTACTCGCGGTACTCGCCGGAGCGGATCGGCCCCCACCAGTCCTCGTTCTCGCGGTACCACTGCACGGTCCGCTCGAGGCCCTCGGCGAAGTGGACCTGGGCCTCCCAGCCGAGGTCCTCCTGGAGCTTCGCGGAGGAGAGCGAGTAGCGGCGGTCGTGGCCGGGGCGGTCTTTGACGTACTCGATCAGCGACTCGTCGGCGCCGACCAGGTCGACCACCCGCTTGACGACCTCGATGTTCTCGCACTCGTCGGGGCCGCCGACGTTGTAGGCCTCGCCGGCCTTGCCCTTCGCCAGCACCGTGTGGATGCCGCGGCAGAAGTCCTCGACGTAGAGCCAATTCCGCACTTGTCGCCCATCGCCGTAAACAGGCAGCGAGTCGCTATGCAAAGCGTTCAGGACGATGAGGGGAATCAACTTCTCTGGATACTGGCGCGGGCCGTAGTTGTTCGAGCCGCGGACGATCGAGGCGTCGATCCCGTAGGTGTGGAAGTGGGCGGAGACGAGCAGGTCGCCGGCGGCCTTCGTCGCCGAGTAGGGCGAGGAGGGATCGAGCGGCGAGGTCTCGGTGAAGGAGCCGGAGTCGATCGAGCCGTAGACCTCGTCGGTAGAGACCTGGACGTAGCGCTCGACCCCGAGCTCGCGGGCCGCGTCGAGCAGCGTCCCGGTGCCGATCACGTGGGTGCGGGCGAAGGCGTCCTGATCGTCGATCGAGCGATCGACGTGGGACTCGGCGGCGAAGTTGACGACGGCGTCGGCGCCCTGCATCGCTTCGCGCACCACCGCCGGATCCTCGATCGCCCCCTCGATCAGCTCCGTCCCCTCGGGCAGGTTCTCGCGCCGCCCGGCGTAGGTGAGCTTGTCGAGGACGACGACGTCGTGCTCGTCGCCGACCAGCCGTACGTAGGTGGAGCCGATGAAGCCGGCAGCTCCGGTGACCAGAAGTCTCATTCGCTTGCCTCCGCTTGTCGTTGGGCGAGATAGCCGGCCAGCCCGTCCTGCCAGGTGGGGAGCCGGATCGCGTGTTCGCGCTGGCTGACCAGGGCCGAGAAGGGCGGCCGCGGCGCCGCGGCGCCGAATTCCTCGCTGGTGATCGAGAGCACCCGGCACTCGACCTTGGCCTGCTCGAAGATTTCGCCGGCGAACTCGTACCAGGAGCACTGGCCCGCCGCCGCCATGTGGTGGATGCCGTACTCGATCCCCTCGATCAGGCGGACGATCCCGTAGGCGAGGTGCCAGGTGTAGGTGGGCGAGCCGACCTGGTCGCGAACCACGGTGACCTCGCTCCGGGTCTGGGACAGCTGCAGCATCGTGTCGACGAAGTTGCGGCCGCCGAGGCCGAAGAGGCCGGCCGAGCGGACGATGAAGTGGCGCTTGTTGGCAGCGGCGACCGCCTCCTCCCCGGCCAGCTTGGTGCGGCCATAGGCGGAGAGGGGCGCCGGCTGATCGCTCTCGACGTAGGGGGCGCCCTTGGCGCCGTCGAAGACGTAATCGGTGGAGACGTGGAGGATCCGCGCTTCGACTTTGTTGGCGGCGGCGGCGACGTTGCCGGCGCCCTGGCCGTTGACGGCGAAGGCGGCCTCCTCGGCTGACTCGGCACCGTCGACGTCGGTCCAGGCGGCGCAGTTGATGACCACGTCGGGGCGCTCCAAGTCGAGCTTGCGGTCGAGCTGGCCCGGGTTGGTGACGTCGAACTCGGCGCGGCCGTAGCCGACGACGTCATGGCCGGCGTTACCGGCGGCGAGCAGCACGTCGCGCCCGAGCATCCCGGCGGCTCCGGTCACCAGCAGCTTCACCGGCCCACCATCACTAGACGAGTTTGATCTCGGATTTGTCGCCGACCAGCATCTGCAGCGTCTTCGGCATCCCCTGGCTGCGGGTCAGCTTCACTTCCTTGCCGAGCAGGCTGGCCTCCATCCGGGTGCCGAGGTCCTCGACCACCGAGCCGGAGAGGACGATCGAGTTCTCGACTTCGGAGCGGCGGACGTGGACGCCGTCGCCGATCGAGGTGTAGGGGCCGATGTAGGCGTCCTCGACGTGGGCGCCGGCGCCGATCACGGCAGGGCCGCGGACGACCGAGCGCTCGACCTTGGCGCCGGGCCCCAGAACCAGCCGGCCCTCGACCTTGGAGGCCTCGTCGACCTCGCCCTCGATCTCGGTGACCAGCTCCTCCAGCACGAGGCGGTTGGCCTCGAGCATGTCGGCGAGCTGGCCGGTGTCCTTCCACCAGCCGCGGACGACCTCGGAGCGGACCGTGCGGCCGTCGTCGATCAGCTTGTCGATCGCCTCGGTGATCTCCAGCTCGCCGCGCCAGGAGGGCTGCAGCGAGCGGGCGGCCTCGAAGATCAGGCTGGTGAAGAGGTAGACGCCGACCAGGGCCAGGTTCGAGGGCGGGTCTTTCGGCTTCTCGATCAGGCGGACGATGTGGCCGTCATCGGCAAGCTCGGCCACGCCGTAGGACTGCGGGTCGTCGACCGGGGTGAGCAGGATCAGCGTGTCCGGTTCGTGCTCGGTGAAGGTGGAGACGAGGTTGCGGAGACCGTCGCGGAGGAGGTTGTCGCCGAGGTACATGACGAAGGGCGAGGAGCCGATGAAGTCCTCGGCGGTGAGGACGGCGTGGGCGAGGCCGGCGGGCTTGTCCTGGACGATGTAGGTGATCTCGGCGCCGAACCGGGAGCCGTCGCCGGCCGCCTCGCGGATCTCGTCGCCGGTCTCCGGGGCGATGATGATCCCGATCTCCTTCACCCCCGCGTCGACCAGCGCCTCGATCCCGTAGAAGAGCACGGGCTTGTTGGCGACGGGCACGAGCTGCTTCGCCGAGGTGTGGGTGATGGGGCGCAGGCGCGTGCCGGCGCCACCCGAGAGAATCAGTCCCTTCAAGGGCTCCATGCGAGGCTGCAACCCTACTGCGCGGCGAAAAGAGCGTGCTACCAGCCGTTTACATCCCAAATTTCAACGGGGCGGCCCACCTGGGCCGAACCCTGCGCAGCCTCGGCAACCAGACGCGGCCGATCGAGGTGGTCCTGGTCGACAACGGCTCGAGCGACGACTCGATCGAGCTGGCCCGGCGCGAGCTGCCGGAGGTGAAAGTCCTGGAAATGGGGGGAAACCTCGGCTTCGGACCGGCGATCAACCGGGCGCTCGCCGAGCACCCGGCCGACCCGGTGATCCTGCTCAACAACGACGCCGAGGCCGAGCCGCGCTTCGTCGAGGCGTTGCTGGACGGGCTCGGCGCCGGGGTCGACTCGGTGGCCGGGGTGCTGCTGCAAGAACGGGCGCCGGAGCTGATCGACTCCGCCGGGGTGGTCGCCGACGCGACCCTGATGGGGTTCGACTACCTGCACGGGGAGCCGGTGGCCGCGGCCGAAGGCGCGGCCGACCCGCTCGGCCCGACCGGGGGCGCCGCCCTCTACCGAAGGGAGGCACTGGAGCGGGTCGGCGGCTTCGACGAGCGGATCTTCCTCTACTACGAGGACCTCGATCTGGCGCTGCGGATCACCGCCGCCGGGGGGCGTTGCCGCCTCGCCCCAGAGGCGCGAGCGCTGCACGCCTACTCGGCCAGCCTTGGCGCCGCCAGCGCCCGCAAGTACGGCTGGACCGGCTGGAGCCGCGGCTACATGCTGCGCCGCTACGGGGTGATGCAAAACCCGCGGCTGGCGCTGCGCGCGCTCGCCAGCGAGGGAGCGCTCTGCGCCGGGCAGCTACTCAAGGACCGCACCGCGGCCGGTCTCCGAGGACGCCTGCGCGGCTGGCGCAACGCCGCCGGGCTGGAGCGGCGCGACGCGGACGGCGCCCCCCTCCTCGACCTCAGCGCCCGCGAGGCGCTGGCGCTGCGCCGCCGCCGTCGCGGCTGAGCCAATCGCGGGCGCGGCCGAGGTCGCCATCCCGGCCCAGGCGACGGCGCTCGCGCAGCATCTCGGGCAGCCGGTGCAGGCCTTCGAGCTTGCCGCGCAGGGTGGCGCGGAAGCGGCGTTGCCGAGCGGCCCGGGCAAGCGCCCCGAGCTCGACGGCGAGGATTCGCGGCAGCGTTCGCGCCGGGATGAACTTGGCCTGCGTCGCGATCCGGTTGCGGGCGACGAGTCGCGCGTTCCAGGCGCTCGGCCGCGGCGCCCCGGCCATCCAGGAAGCGTTGCCCAGATGCCAGACGACCGCCTCCGGGACGTAGGCGAAGCTCCAGCCGGCGATCCGGGCGCGGACGTTGAGGTCGACGTCCTCGTAGAAGGCGAAGTAACGCTCGTCGTAGCCGCCTAGGCCGTCGAACAGCTGCCGCCGCAGCAGGCAGGCGGCGCCGCAGACGCCGAAGATCTCCCGCGGGGCGGCGCTGAGCGGGCCTTGCGGCCCTCCAGCCCCCTCCTCCACCGCTCGCCCGTCCGCGGTCAGCGCCATGCCGGCGCTGTAGACGCGGGCCTCGTCGACGTCGCTCCGCCGCCCTTCGTCGAGCTGCAGGATGCGGGGCTGGACGCCGCCCAGCCCGGGGTCCGAGAACAAGCCCTCGGCAAGGGCGCGAACGCAGCCGGGCTCCAGCACCGTGTCGGCGTTGAGGACCAACACCGCGGCCGCCCTAACGCGAGCGACGCCGAGGTTGACAGCAACGGCGAAGCCCGTGTTGCGGGGCAGGGCGATGTGCTCCACCCCGCGCTCCTCGAGCAGTTGCAGGGACCCGTCGGAGGAGCCGTTGTCGACCACCAGGAGCTCGACCTCGACGTCCTGGGCGGCGATCGAGTCGAGGCAGCGAGAGAGCAGCCGGGCCGAGTTCCAGCTCGGGATCACAACCGCGATGGATCGCGCCGGGTCCAAGGCCGCCCTAGCCTGACAGCCGCCGCTATCGTGCGCGCCGATGGCGCTCCGCGACAGGGCCGAGGAAGGCCGCCGGCTGCTCGACCGCTACCTGTTCCCGGAGCCCGCCCCGCCGACGTCCGCAGCGGCGGCCTGGGAAAAGGCGGGGCTTGCCGTGGCGCTGCTGGCGCTCGGGATCGTCCTCCAGCTCGCCCGCATCGGCCCGGCCGCCTCGCTGAACTCGCTCTGGGCGGAGGACGGCCAGATCTTCCTCCAGGGGGCGCTGACGCAGGGCTTCGGCGATGCCCTCGGCTCTGAATACTCCGGCTACCTGGTCGTCGTCCCGCGCCTGATCGCCGAGGTCGCGGCGCTGGTGCCGCTGGAGGGCGCGGCGGCGGCGGTCGCGCTCCTCTCGGCCGTCCTGGTGGCCCTCTGCGGCCTTGCCGTGTGGCACGCCGCCGCCGGGCATATCGCCGACCCCTACCTGCGGGGGGCGCTGGTGCTGGCGACCGTGCTGACCCCGGTCGGCGGCCTCGAGAGCATCGACTCCGCCTCCTACGCCTCCTGGTACATGCTCTTCGCCCTCTTCTGGATCCTGCTCTGGCGACCGCGCACGCTCGCCGGGTCGATCTGGGGCGGAGCGCTGATCGCCCTCGCCGTCCTCAGCAACCCGGGCAGCTGGTTCTTCCTGCCGCTGGCGATCCTGCGGGCGTTCGCCGTTCGCGACCGCCGCGACGCGACCATCGTCGGCGCCTACTTCGCCGCCTCGGCGATCCAGCTGTCGGCGATGCTCCGCAGCGGCTACGAAGGGGTGGAGCCGCTCTGGAGCGCCGAGATCGGGGCCGTGTTCCTGCAGCGGGTGGTCGACGGCGCCGCCTTCGGCCTGCGGCTCGGCGGCGGTGCCTGGGAGGTGCTGGGCTGGCCCTTCCTGATCGCGCTGACGGCCGCCGTCGCCGCCGGCTTCGCCTTCGGCCTCCGGCGGGGCGACGGTCGCGCCCGCGCCTTCGCCCTCGTCGCCCTGCCGACGGCGGTCGGGATGTTCGTCCTCTCCGTCTACCAGCGGGCGGTGGGGCCGGACATGCTCTGGACCGAGGGCATGGCCAACGGCAGCGGCGGCCGTTACGCGATCGTCCCGGTCCTTCTCGTCCTCAGCACGGCCATGGTCCTGGTAGAACGCCACCGCCCCCGGGCAGGCGATGCCGGCAAATGGATCTCCCTCGGCCTCGCCGGCCTCGTCCTCCTCTCCGTCGCCGTCTCCTATCCCGCCGGCGATACCGCGGTCCGCGGCACCCCCGCCTGGGACGACGCCATCGACGCCGCCGCCGCCAGCTGCGCGAGCGAAGGGGTGCCGGCGGTGGCGATTCCGACCTCGCCGCCGGGCTTCCAGGTGGCGCTGCCCTGCTCCGAGCTGCCGGCTGGTTCGGAGCGCTGATCCCTCCTAGCTAGCTACGGGCAGACGCGCACCGGCTGCTCGGCCTCGACCAGCAGGAACCAGGGCTGCGGCGCCTTGTCCGGCGGGATCGTCAGCAGCGTCACCGCTCCGCCCTCCGCCCCCGCGGTCTGAACCGGGTGGCTCTCCTGGGCAAAGCGGCGCAGGGAGAAATCGGCGTGAGGCCCGGGGGAGACTTCGATCCTGGCGGTCCCCGGCCCCAGCTCGATCTCCTCGCCGGGAACGGCGTCGAGGCAGCCGGGAGCGCCCTCGGCGCGGAAGCTCCCCGGTTGAGTCGAGGTGCTGAGCGGCAGGGCCTGGCCGAGGACGACGTCGGCCTGGCGGCGGCCGGTCTCGGGCGCGGCGGCCAGTTCGTCTACCGAGTAGGCCGGCGAGCCGTGCTCCCGCACCGCCTCCAGGTACCGCCCCGCTTCCACCGCCAGGATCGAAGCGGTCCCCGCCACTTCCGGCGTCAGCGTGAACGAGGGCGGGACGGTGCGCTCGGCGATCTCGATCGCCGCCGTGTCGGCCCGGCTCAGCACCGAGACGTCTTCCATCCAGCGCTGGCCGTCGTGGAAGGCGACGAGGTTCGAGGCGACGGCGACGGCGGTGACGGCGCCGCCGAGGAGCAGCGCGTTGCGGCTGAAGCGGACACCCCTCAGCAGCTCGGCCGCCACCAGCAGGACGAAGACGGCGCCGGCGTAGCCGTAGCGGCCCGAGACGGCGTCGCGGCCGGGCATGTAGTTGAAGCCGGCGAGCAGCCAGTAGCTCGCGGCGGCGGCGGCCACCGGCCACAGCCGAGGCGAGAAGCCGCGCCTCTTCGTCTGGCCCCAGATGACGAGGGCGATCGCGGCGACCAGCAGCGGCCGGCCCCAGTCGGGCTCGCCGACGTCGTTGACGTCGATCGTGCTCAGACCCAGCAGCGAGGCGATCGAGTTGGCGACGCCTTCGAGCAGGTAGATCGGCGAGCGGAGGACGTTGTCGAGGGCGAAGTGGCTTTCCGCCTCGTGTCCCCAGCCCAGGTACCAGCCGGCGAAGAGGAGCAGCGGCACCAGCGGGACCCAGGCGCGGCCCAAGCCGCGCTCCCGGCGCCGCAGCAACACGTCCACCGCGGCGCCGGCGGCGAAGGAGATGCCGATCCCGGAGAAGCCGACCGAGAGGGCCAGCAGCAGGCAGGCGAGGACGTCGCCCCTGCGGTCGTCGCGCTCGAGCAGGAGGAGCGCCGCCACGCCGGTCATCACCGAGCCGACGATGACGATCTCGAACGGCCAGATCAGGACCGACCAGGAGGGGCCGAGGAAGAGCAGCAGGGTCGCCGCGATCACTCCCGGCCAGGCGCCGATCCGCCTGCGCACATAGACGAAGACGAGCACCGCCGTGACCAGCAGCATCAAGGTGAGGACCACCCGTTCCGGCAGCGCCGAGCTCATCCCGAAGAGGGCGACCAGCAGCTTCTCGATCGCCACCGGGATCGCGACGATGTGCTCGTTGTGTGGCTGGAGGAAGGCGTCGGGAGAGGTGCCCTCCCGGTAGAGCAGGAAGTACCAGGTGTCCTGGATGAAGGTGAGGTTCCTGCCGAGGTAGAGCAGCAGGATCGCGTTTGCCAGGAGGACAGCGCCGAGGGCCACCACCGGGGCGTTCCGCCTCTGCCACGCCATCAAGCGCGCGAGTCTAGTGAGACGGCGAGGAAGCCGCCAAGGGAGAGGGCGGCGAGGAGGCCGGCGAGGAAGGAGTAAGAGGTGCCCGGGGGTGGCGTCAGCGCCGGCACGTAGAGGGCGAGGCTGAGCAGCGCCCAGCAGCCGACCCAGTAGAGGGCAAAACGGGGGAAGGAGGCCCGCAGCCCGACGACGGCGCCCGCCATCGCCAGGACCGGCAGCAGGTAGCTGCCGACGTGAAGGACGGTGCGCATCGGCGGGCTGCCGAATACGAGCAGGCCCCAGACGACGGCGCCGACCGCGACGGTCGCGAAGCAGACGAGGGCGAAGCTCCATTCAGCCGCGGGGGGCGCCCTGCGGCGGGCGAGCAACATTGCCATCGGCGCCAGCAGCAGCAGCCCCAGCGAAGGCAGGAAGTTGAAGAAGACGACCGCCCGGGCCGCGGCGACGATTTCGCGTGCCTCGCCGCTCTCGAGGGCGTTGTCGACCGTCTCCACCATCAGGTCGTCGCCGACCATCATCGTGAAGTTTTCTCCCTTGTTCTGGAGGCTGCCGCCGAGGCCGGCTTCGCCGTAGGCGTCGACGATCGCCTCGCCGACCCCCCGATCGTCGACTTCGGTCACCCCCGCCAGCGTCAACTTGGTCAGGCGGTTGCCGGGCGGGTCGCCGTATTTCTGGTAGGCCGACCAGGGGGCCATCAGAGCGATCGCGACGAGGGCGGCCACGGCGAGCCAGCGCCGGCTCGGCAACCCTCGCCAGACGGCGACGAGGGCGAGGGCGATGACGCCGAAGACGCTGCCGCCGTGGGCGAGCAGGGCGAGCGCGCAGAGCGCCGCCACCAGCGCCGCCCCCCAGGGGCTTCGTCGCTGCTCGTCCCAGAGCGGCGTCAGGACCAGGGCGGCGGCGGCGAGCAGCATCGCCGTCGGCAGCATCTTCGGCCAGACGAAGAAGCCGTTGACTATCGCCAGCCCGCTGACCAGCACCGTCACCATCGCCAGCGCCCTCGTCACCCGCCCCACGCGGGCGGCCAGCAGCAGGGCCCAGAGCCCGACGATCCAGAGCTGCTGCAGGGTGACGCAGAGCACCTGGTAGTGGAAGGCGTCCGCTTTCAGGGCGAGGGGCCGCTGCGCGAGCACGTAGCCGATCTGCAGCGGCGGCCGGTCGCTGGAGAGCCATTCGCCCGGGAACACCGGCGGCGTCCCCCGGTGGCCGAAGAGGTAGAACCATTCCGAGAAGAAGAGGGGGAGGACGTTGTCGGCCGGAAGCGTGGCGGAGAAGCGACTTGCCGCCGTCCCCACCGGTTCCTCGAAGCCGCCGTGGAGGAATCCGAGGAAGAGGAGGAAGCCGGAGCCGAGCCCCCAGAGCAGCAGCGGGGTGGCGAGCCGGCGCAGCAGCGCCCGCTCGAGGCGCCCCCCGCGGAGAGACCAGCCGATCAGCAGCAGCGAACCGAAGAGGACGAAGAAGGAGAAGCTCTGGCCGGCGGTGCGATCCCAGTAGTAGGCCCAGAAGGCCACGATCGCCGCCACGCCGGTGGCCGCCAGCCCGAGGCCGAGGAGCACCGGGACCTGCCGCAGCCCGAGGCGGGCGCCGGAGAGGCTCGTCGCCACACCTGGCAGCGCCGTCAGCACCAGGTGGAACACGAGCAGGAGGAGGAGTTCTCCCTGCACCGGCGGCAGGATCGCAGATGGCACGGCAGCCAGACACGCGACGTGGGCGCTAGCTTTCCCCGCGTGAGCGCGCCGGCGATTCAGGTGGAGGACCTGCACAAGTCCTTCCGCATCCCCACGCACCGGGTCGACTCGTTGAAGGAGCGTGTGGTGAGGCCGTTCGCCGCCCGCGACTACCGCGAGCTGAAGGCGCTCGACGGCGTCAGCTTCGAGATCGAGCGGGGCGAGTTCTTCGGCATCGTCGGCCGCAACGGGTCCGGCAAGAGCACCTTGCTGAAGCTGCTCGCCAGCATCTACCGGGTCGACTCGGGGACGATCCGGATGGCCGGGCGCCTGGCCCCCTTCATCGAGCTCGGGGTCGGCTTCAACACCGAGCTCAGCGCCCGCGAGAACGTCGTCCTCAACGGCGTGATGATGGGCCTGACCCCGCGCGAGGCGCGCAACCGGCTCGACGCCGTGGTCGAGTTCGCCGAGCTGGGGGAGTTCGTCGACCTGAAGCTGAAGAACTACTCGTCCGGGATGCTGGTCCGGCTCGCCTTCTCGCTGCTGCTCGAGGTCGACGCCGACATCCTCCTGATCGACGAGGTGCTGGCGGTCGGCGACGCGGCCTTCCAGCAGAAGTGCGCCGACGCCTTCCACGAGATGAAAGCGGCGGGGAAGACGATCGTCCTCGTCACCCACGCGATGGGCTCGGTCGAGAGCTACTGCCACCGCGCGATGCTGATCGAGGGCGGCCGGATCAGGACGATCGGCGCCCCCGACGAGGTCGGCCGCGAGTACCTCCGCCTCAACTTCGAGTCGCCCGTGGCCGGCGCCGGCGCCGACGTCGGCGGCGCCCGCACCGACGCCACGGTGCGAATGCTCGACGTCAGCCTGGTCGATGCCGAGGGCCATCGCGCCACCGCGGCCGAACACGGCGGCAAGCTGCGGATCCGCACCCGGATCGAAGCCCTGCGGGACTTCGCCGGGCTGGAGCTCAGCTACCTGATCGCCAACCCCGACGGGATCGCGGTCTCACAGTGGCGCTCCGGGGTGGGCGGCGACCCGCCGCCGCCGATCAAAGCGGGCGAACGCTTCGAGATCGAAACCACCGCCGACAACCTGTTGGCGCCCGGCCACTACCTCGTCCACTGCGGGATCAACCGCAAGGTCGAAGGCGGGATCGCGCTGGAAATCCCCGCCGCGATCGACTTCGTCGTCTACGGCACCGACAACCACCACGCGCTGGTGGCGCTGCCGCAGGAAACCGTCACGACCCCGTACGAGGGCGAGTGAACACGGCGGTCGACACCGAGCTGCGCGAGGTGAGCGGGCCGGGAGCGCTCGGCGGCGGTCGCCAGCGCTTCTTCGACCTGCTCTGGCTGCTCGCGGTCACCGAGTTCAAGCGCGTCTACTTCGGCACCGTGCTCGGCTACCTGTGGTCGCTGATCCGGCCGCTGATGTTGTTCGGCGTCCTCCTCTTCGTCTTCACCCAGGTCTTCCGGCTCGGCAGCGAACAGGTCGAGCACTACCCGGTGCTGCTGCTGCTCGGGATCGTCCTCTTCACCTTCTTCCAGGAATCGACGACCAACGCGGTCACCGCGGTGGTCTCGCAGGAGGGCGTCGTCCGCAAGACCCAGTTCCCGCGGCTGGTGATCCCGCTCGCCACGGTTCTCACCTGCGCCTTCAACCTCGGGCTGAACCTCGTCGTCGTGCTCGGCTTCGTGCTCGCCTTCGGCGTCGACCCGACCTGGAGCTGGCTGCTGTTCCCGGTCGCCCTCGCCTTCCTCTTCGTCTTCACCGCCGCCGTCAGCGCCGCCCTCTCGGTGCTCTACGTGCGCTTCCGCGACGTCGCGATCATCTGGCTCGTCGTCGCCCAGATGCTCTTCTACATGACCCCGATCCTCTATCCGGTGACCGCCTTCGAAGACGCGACCAAGGAACAGCTGCTGATGCTGAACCCGCTGGCCGTGATCTTCGAGCAGGTGCGGGTCTGGGTCCTGCACGAACCGCAGGCCCCGACCGCGGTCGAGGCGGCGGGCGGGGTGGCCGGCCTGATCCCGGCGGCCGTCATCTTCCTCGGCGCCTGCGTCTTCGCGGTCTGGACCTTCAGCCGCGAGGCGCCGCGCATCGCCGAGGACCTCTGATCGCCGCCAGGGCACGAGTACACTCGGCGCCGATGGCCGAGGGCGAGCTGGCACGCGAAAAGCAGGAGGTCGAGCGGCTGCGCGGGCTGCTGATCGCCCGCGACAGGGAACTCGGCGAGGCGCTGGGCCGGCTGGCGGAGCTCGAAGCCCGCTCGGGCCGGCTGACCGGGCTGGCGAAGAAGCTCCTCGGCGGCTTGCGCAGGTCCTAACCGGTGTCGTCCCCCCGGTTCTCGATCGTCACGCCGGTCTACGAGACGCCGGCTCCGGTGCTGCGCGCGATGCTGCGCTCGGTCCGCCGCCAGACGTTCGCGGACTGGGAGCTGTGCCTGGTCGACGACGCCTCGACGGCGCCGCACGTCGCGGCGCTGCTGGAGCGGGCGGAGCGGCGGGACCCGCGGATCCGCGTGCAGCGGCGCGAGACCAACGGCGGCATCGTCGCCGCCTCCAACGACGCGCTGGCGATGGCCCGCGGCGAGTTCGTCGCCCTGCTCGACCACGACGACAAGCTGCACCCCGAAGCGCTCGAGCTGGTCGCCGCGGCGCTCGAGGCGGAGCCGGAAGCCGACTACGCCTACACCGACGAGGACAAGATCGACGCCCGCGGCCTCGTCCACTCGGGGCCGTTCTGCAAGCCGGACTGGTCGCCGGAGCGCCTGCGCACGCAGATGTACACCTGCCACCTCAGCGTCCTGCGCCGTTCCCTGGTCGAGGAGGTGGGCGGCTTCGACGCCGAGTTCGAGGGCTCCCAGGACTGGGACCTGGTGCTGAAGGTGACCGAGCGCGCCCGCAAGGTCGTCCACGTGCCCCGCGTCCTCTACCACTGGCGGGCGCTGGAGACCTCGACCGCGGGCCGCGGCGTCGAAGCGAAGCCGTGGGCGTTCGAAGCGGGGCGGCGGGCGATCCAGGCCCACTGCGAGCGGATCGGCCTGCAGGCCGAGGTCGAGCGCGACGAGGGCCGGCCCGGCGTCTACCACCTGCGCCCGGCGCTGACCCGGGAGCCGAAGATCAGCATCCTGATCCCGACCAACGGCCAGCGGCGCGAAGTCCGCTACCGGCAGGTGACCCTGGTCGAGAACTGCGTGCGCAGCATCGTCGAGAGCTCGAGCTACGGCAACTACGAGATCGTCTGCGTCGCCGACGCCTCGACCGAGCCGGGCGTGCTCGCCAACCTGGAGGCGATCGCCGGCGACCGGTTGCGGACCGTCCCCTACGAGGACGCGTTCAACTTCGCCGCCAAGATCAACCTCGGCGCCGCCAACGCCGAGGGCGAGCTGCTGCTCCTCCTCAACGACGACATCGAGGTGATCACCCCGGACTGGCTGGAGCGGATGGCGATGTACGCGCAGCATCCGGAGATCGGCGCGGTCGGCGCCCAGCTGATCTGGGAGGACGGCCGGGTCCAGCACGCCGGCGTGCAGTTCGAGGGCGGGCTTCCCGGCCACCCGATGCGCGGCTTCACCCGCGGCTTCAAGGGCTACGCCAACAACACCCACCTGGCGCAGAACCTGCTCGCGGTGACCGGCGCCTGCCTGATGACCTCGGCCGCCGCCTTCCAGCGGGTCGGGGGGCTGCCGACCGAGCTGCCGGTCAACTACAACGACGTCGACTACTGCCTGAAGCTGGGGGCCGCCGGGCTGCGGGTCGTCTACGACCCCGACACCCTCCTCTACCACTTCGAGTCCTCGAGTCGCTCCTCCGAGGTCGCGGACTGGGAGAAGGAGTACCTGCTGCGGAACTGGCGCCAGGAGACCGCCCGCGACCCCGTCTCCCATCCCTACCTCGCCCAGCAGATGCCGCGCCTGCGGGCGCACCTCGGCTGGGCGGTGCGCAAGCCGCGGCTCAGGCGGTGATCGTCGCGCAGTAGACGGCGCGGGCCGCGACCGCCCCGTCCTCGCCGGGCGTGGTTGCGGGGTTGTATGCGACCCCGGCGACACGCCGGTCGCCGCCGCGGCGCCAGCCGCTCGGCGTGTACCGGAAGATGGCCTCCTCTCGCGCGCCGGCGCCCGCCGCGGCGAGCAGGTCGTCGACGCCCGCGCGGTCGAGCTGGCGCACCCAGCCGTGCTCTTCGCGGCGACCGTAGGGAACGCTGAGGTGGACGCGACCGCCCGGGCGCACGACCCGCAGCAGCTCGCCCAGAGCAGCCGCGGCGGCCGCCGCCGGGTCCGCGGCGGGACCGTCGGCGGCCCCGTAGATGCTGTTGTCCATGCCGACGTGCTCGAGCGTCGAGAGGCAGACGACCTCGTCGAACCAGTCGTCGCGGAAGGGCAGGCGGCGCATGTCGTCGTAGACGTAGGAGACGCCCAGCTCGGTGAAGGCGGCCGCCTCCGGGGCCAGCGTGGTGATCGTCAGGTCGTCGACCTCGGGAAGCAGTCGTTCGATCAGGTGCCGGTGGTTGAGGACGGAGCCGGCGTCGAGGACGCGACCGCCGAGACGGCGCGAGAACAGCCAGGGGTACTCGACGCAGCGCTCGTCGAAGCCGGCTCCGAGCCCCGGGGGAAGCCGGCCGCCCCGCGCGAACAGGGACTGCCATTCCGCGTCGTCGAGCAGCGAAGAGATCAGCGCCCGGTGGGCCGCGTCGTAGGCGAGCGTGCGCGGCTCCGTCGGCGGGAAGCGGCGCGCCCACCTGCGCCCGAGGCGGCGATCGGCCGGCAGCAGGCGCTCGATCGGGCCCGGCGGGGGGTCGACGAACTCGAGCCGCAGCAGTGCCGTGCTCATCCCGGCCGCGTCCAGCGCCATGACCAGCTCACCCGGATCGGCCGGCAGCTCTCCCTCCGCCGCCCGCACCCGCAGCCCCAGGGACCGGTAGCGGTCGAGGACCGAGACGGGATCGACTTCCGCCGCGCGGAGGCCGGCCGGCGAGAACTCGGCCAGCAGCTCCGGCCGTTCGCGTTCGAGCCGCTCGTGCGCCTCCTGCACTGCCAGGTGGGCCGTCGCCCCGTCGCGGATGATCACGACCGCATCCTTGCGCACCGCGGGGGCGCCCAGCTCGTAGGCTGCGCGGATGGTCCAGCGTCAAGAGGTCGTCGCGGTCTATCGCCAGGTACTGGGGCGCGACCCGAGCGAGGAGGAGATCGCCCACCAGCTCGCGACCTCGGCCACGCTCGAGGAGATGCTGCGGTCGAGGCTGGACTCAGAGGAGTACGCGACCCGCATCCGCCAGCAGATCGCCGCGCAGACCGAGGCGGTGGTCAACGTCTACCACCCCGACCTCGCCGCCTGGGGGCCCGTCCCGGGCACCCGCTCCGACGACGGGGTCGCGATCGTCGGGCACCACGGCTGGCTGTTCCTCTGCGGCGGCACCAACGCCAACCTCGGCCAGTACGTCGGCGCAGTGGAGATGGAGCCGACCTGGCTGGAGGACTGGAAGCGGGTGGTCCACCGGCGAGAGGCCGCCGCGCGGGAGCTCGGGGTCGCGACGGCGCTCCTGGTCGTGCCGGACAAGCTCCCTGCCTATGAGCAGCACTACCCGGAGCCGCTGGAGAAGGTCGGTCCGCGGCCGATCGAGCGCCTGCTGGGCGAGCCCGAGCTGCCGCTGATCTACCCGCTGGCGGAGCTCCGTGCCGCCGCCGCGCGCGGCGAGGACGTCTACCTGCGCACCGACACGCACCTCACCTTCCGCGGCAACGAACTGCTCGCCGCCGCGGCGCTGGCGGCGCTCGGGGTCGAGCAGCCGCCCGACCTCAGCCGCACCGAGCTGCGCTCCTACCCGATCGCCGGCGACCTCGGCAGCAAGTTCGTCCCGCAGATCGTCAGCATCATCGACGAGGCGGGGTCGCTGGGCAAGGCCAAGATCAAGGAGGACAACCACGCCGAGATCGCGGCGGTCAACGGCCACATCGGCACCCGCCGCGTGTTCCGCAACAGGCGGGCGCCCGACAAGCGCACCGCGGTCGTATTCGGCGACTCCTACGGCTTCGGCGCCGGGCACTACCAGGGGGTCTCGTGGTTCCTGGCGCAGGCCTTCCGCGAGGTCCACTTCGTCTGGATCCCGTTCGGGTGGGACAGCGAGTACGTCCGCCGCGTGGGTGCCGAGGCGGTGCTCGTGCAGGGCGCGGAGCGCTTCGTCGCGCGGGTCCCGCGCCTCGAGGTCGACGCCATCGGGCTCGGCGAGGAGACGCTGCGCCGGAAGCGCCCGGTCGGCCTCGAGCACGTGGTCGACTCCGGGACCCCGAATTCATAAGCTGAGCCCATGCTCACCCGTGAGGAGATCCTCTCCGTCTACCGCCAGGTGCTCGGCCGCACCCCGGCGGAGGAGGAGATCGCCGCCCAGCTCGGCCTCGAATCCCTCGACGCCCTGCTGCGACTGATCCTCGACTCCGAGGAGTACGACCTGCGGCTGCGGGAACGGGCCATGCGGGGAGCGATGGACGAGACCTTCGTCAACTTCTTCCACCCCGATCTCGCCCCCTGGAGCCCCCCTCCCGGCACCCGCTCCCCGGACGGCGCGGCGGTCGTCGGCCACGACGGCTGGATCTTCCTCGCCGGCGGGAACTACTCCAACACCGCGCAGCACCGTGGCGCGGTCGAGCTGCCTCCCGACTGGCTCGAACGCTGGCAGCGGCTGCTCGACTACCGCGTCGAGTCCGCCCGCGGCCTCGGGATCGAGCTGGTGATGCTGATGCTGCCGGACAAGCTCGCGATCTACGAGCAGTACTTCCCGGAAACCCTGGAGAAGGTCGGCCTGCGACCGATCGAGCGCCTCCTGGCCGGGGGGGACGCGCCGATCCTCCACGCGTTCGACGCGCTGGCGGCGGCGGCCGTCGAGGACGACGTGTACCTGCGGACCGACCACCACATCAACTTCCGCGGCATGGAAGTGGCGAGCGGGCTGGTCCTGCGCGAGCTCGGCCTCGACGTCCCGGACGCCTTCGCCGACGTCGAGCTGCGGACCTACCCCGTCGCCGGCGACCTCGGCGTCAGGTTCAACCCTCCGATCGTCAGCCTGACCCGGGATGCCTGCTCGCTCGGCGGGGCCCGGGTCGTCGAGGACAACCGCGACCAGATCCAGGCCTACGGCGGCCACCTCGGGACGCGCAGGGTGTACGTCAACGAGGGGGCGCCGGACCCGCGCGTGGTCGTCGTCTTCGGCAGCTCCCACTCGTTCGCCGCGACCCACCACCAGGGGCTGAGCTGGTTTCTCGCGCAGGTCTTCCGCGAGGTCCACTTCCTCTGGGTCCCGTTCGGCTGGGACAGCGAGTACCTGCGCCGGGTCGGCGCGGACGTGGCGGTCATGCAGAGCGGGGAACGCCTGGTCCGGCGGGTCCCGCGCCAGGACGTCGACATCGGCGCCCTCGCCGAGGACACCCTGCGCCACGAGCGGCCGGTCGACGTCGAGCGGGTCCTCGACTGAGCCGCAGCGGACCAGGGGACGGCGACGCGCCGGGCTAGACTGACCCGCTCGCCCGATGAACATCTGCACGATCATCGCCCGCAACTACCTCGCCTTCGCGCGGGTCCTCGCCACCTCGTTCAACCAGGTCCACCCGGACGGGACCTGCACCGTGCTCGTGATCGACGACCCCAGCGGCTACGTCGACCCGGCCGGGGAGCCGTTCGAGCTGCTGACGATCGAGGAGATCGGCCTGCCCGACCCGGAGCAGATGGCGGCCTCCTACGACGTGATGGAGCTCTCGACCGCGGTCAAGCCGTGGCTGCTGAAAACCCTGCTCGCGCGGCCCGGCGTCGACTCGGTCATGTACCTCGATCCCGACATCAAGGTCTTCGCGCCGCTCGACGAGATCGTCGAGCGGGCGGTCGAGCACAACGTCGTTCTCACCCCCCACTTCACCGCGCCGCTGCCGCGCGACGGCCGCAAGCCGAGCGAAGAAGACATCCTCATCGCCGGCTCCTACAACCTCGGGTTCATCGGCCTGGGGGACAGCCAGACGGCGAACGAGCTGCTCGACTGGTGGGCGGAGCGGCTCGAGAAGCACTGCCTGAACGAACCCGAGGAGGGGCGCTTCGTCGACCAGCGCTGGATCGACCTGGCGCCGGGCATATGGCCGGGGATCGACGTGATCCGCGACACCACCTTCAACATCGCCTACTGGAACCTCGCCACCCGCGAGCTCAGCGACGACGGCGAGGGCGGCTACCTGGTCGACGGGCGCCCGCTGCGCTTCTTCCACTTCAGCGGCTTCGACCCGCGTCATCCGACCGTGCTGAGCAAGCACCAGAACCGGATCGACGTCACCGCCAACCCGGCGCTGACCAGGATCTGCGCCGAATACGCAGCGGACCTGCTGGAGCAGGGTTTCGAGGAGGCGAACGGGTGGCCCTACGGCTGGAACGAGCTGCCGGGCGGGCTCCAGCTCGACCGGGCGGCGCGCAAGGTGTTCCGCGAAGGCGTGGAGACCGGAGCGCTGCCGGAGCCGGTCTGGACCGAGGCCGGCGCCCAGCGGTTCGTCGCCTACCTCGAGGAACTGAAGCCGGGCCTGCGCACCAACCGCGAGGTCAACCGCTACGCCCAGGCCCTCTGGGAGACCCGCCCGGACTTCCGCCTCGCCTTCACCAGCATCGAGGGCGAAGGGGGCTCCGCCTTCGTCGGCTGGCTGCGGGCGACCGCCCCCGACACCGGCATCGCGGCCGAGCTGCTGCCCAGCCCTTCTGCCAACGGAGCCGCGTCGATCCGCAAGCCGCCGAGGACCGAACCCGGGGTGAACCTGGTCGGCTACCTGAACGACGCGCGTGGAGTCGGCGAGGCGGGACGGCAGATCCTCGAGGCGCTGCGCGTCGCCGAGGTGCCGGTGGCGACGATCGACACGCCGACCGACCCCGAACAGATCGCGCAGGTTCTCGGCAGCGTCCCCGAGAAGGACCACCCCTATGACTTCAACCTGATCTGCGTCAACGCCGACATGCTGCCGCTGGTCGCAAACGGCCTCGACCAGAGCTTCTCCGAAGGCCGCAACAGCGCCGGCCTCTGGTTCTGGGAGGTATCGCACTTTCCCGAGCAGTGGGAGGCGTCGTTCGACTACGTCGACGAAGTCTGGGTCGCCACCGAGCACGTCGCGGCGGCGCTGCGGACGCTGGCGCCGATCCCCGTGCACACGATCCGGATGCCGATCGTGCCGGCGCCGGCGGAGCCGGCGACCCGCGCCGAGCTGGGAATGCCCGAGGGCTTCTGCTTCCTCTTCACCTTCGACTACCGCAGCGTCTTCCGCCGCAAGAACCCGCTCGGGGTCGTGGCGGCGTTCTGCGCCGCGTTCGCCCCCGGCGAGGGGCCCTCGCTGGTGATCAAGACGATCGGCGGCGACGAGTTCCCGGCCCAGCGCGAGGAGCTCGCGGCGGCGGTCGCGGAGCGGCCCGAAATCCACCTGGTCGAGGAGATGGTCCCGGTCGGGCAGAAGAACGCGATGATGGCGAGCTGCGACTGTTACGTCTCGCTGCACCGCTCCGAGGGCCTGGGCCTGACGATGGCCGAGGCGATGTACTTCGGCCGGCCGGTGATCGCCACCGGCTACTCGGGCAACCTCGACTTCATGACCGAGGAGAACAGCTACCTCGTGCCCTACGAGCTGACCGAGATCGGCCCCGACGCGGACCCCTACCCGGCCGACAAGGAGTGGGCCGACCCGGACCTGGAGCGCGCCGCGGCGCTGATGCGCGAGGTCTACGAGAACCCCGACGAGGCGGCGGCGAAAGGGCGGCGAGCGGCCGCCGACATCCGCCGCAACCACTCGCCGCAGGCCGCCGCCGAGACGATCAAAGCGCGGATCGAGGATGGCAGGCGCTCTCGCCTCGCGGCCCGCTTCCAGCCGCCGAGCGCCGCCCGCGCGACGGTCGGCGCCCCGGCCGGCCGCGACCTGCTCGAGCACCTGCTCCACGTCGACGTGGCGACCCCGCCGGCGGGTGCCGGCAGGGCCCAGGCCGAGGCGAAGCGCCTCTACATGCGCCTGCTGCGACCGTACGCGGCCCACCAGCAGCGGATCAACGACGCCGTCGCCGAGTCGCTGGACGAAATTCGCAAGGGGCTGACCGAACTGCTGCGGATGCAGGATGAGACCGACGGCGAGCTGGCGCGGGTGCAGGAGGAGACGGAGGGCCGCCTCTCTCGCGCCGACGCGCTGGCCGAGGCCGCGGCGGCGACCCCCTACATGGCCGGCGAGCGGCTCGCGCCCCGCACCCACCCCATGCTCGGCGACACGCTCGGCTTCCGCGCGGCCGGCGAGCGCGGTGGCTACCGCAGCTTCGAGGACATCTTCCGCGGGCCCGAGGAGATGATCCGCAGCCGCCAGAGCGTCTACCTGGACCTGCTCGGCGACCGCCAGCCGGTGCTCGACGCCGGCTGCGGCCGCGGCGAGTTCCTCGACCTCCTCGCCGAACGGGGCATCCCCGGCCGCGGCGTCGACCTCGACCCGGAGATGGTCCAGCGCTGCCGCGAGAAGGGTCACGAGGTCGAGCAGGGGAGCCTCCTCGCCGCTCTGGAGGAGACGCCACCCGCCTCGCTTGGCGCGATCTTCAGCGCCCAGGTGATCGAGCACCTCGATTTCGATCAGTTGCGGGAGCTGCTGCAGCTGGCCCTGTCCCGCCTGCAGCCGGGCGGCCTGCTGATCGCCGAGACCGTCAACCCGCACTCGCCGGCGGCGCTGAAGGCGTTCTGGGTCGACCCCAGCCACGTGCAGCCGCTCTTCCCCGAGACGATGCTGGCGCTCTGCTCGCTCGCCGGCTTCGCCGACGGCGACGCCTTCGCCCCGCTCGGCAGCGGCGACTGGGAGCGCGACCGCACGACGGCGGGCGAGTACGCGGTCGTGGCCACCGCGCCGGCCGAGTAACCGCGAGGACGCCTAGGCGGTCGAGACGGGGCTGCCTTCGCGCAGCAGCTCGAGGTCGGCGTCGACCATCAGTTTGACGAGCTGCTCGAAGTCGACGCTGAGCTCCCAGCCGAGCTCCTTGCGGGCCTTGGTCGGGTCGGCGATCAGCAGATCGACCTCGGCCGGGCGCATGAAGCGCGGGTCCTGGCGCACGTACTCGGCGGGGTCGAGGCCGACGTGGGCGAAGGCGATGTCGACCAGGTCCTGGACCGAGTGGTCGACGCCGGTGCCGACCACGTAGTCGTCGGGCTCGTCCTGCTGCAGCATCCGCCACATCGCCTCGACGAAGTCGGGCGCGTAGCCCCAGTCGCGGCGGGCGTCGGTGTTGCCGAGCACCAGCTCCTTGGCCAGGCCGAGTTTGATCGCGGCGGCGGCGTGGGTGATCTTGCGGGTGACGAACTCGAGGCTGCGGCGGGGGCTCTCGTGGTTGAAGAGGATCCCGGAGCAGGCATAGAGGCCGTAGCTCTCGCGGTAGTTGACGGTGATGAAGTGCGCGTAGACCTTGGCCACGCCGTAGGGGCTGCGGGGGTAGAACGGGGTCAGCTCGCTCTGCGGCGTTTCCCGGACTTTCCCGAACATCTCGCTCGAGGAGGCCTGGTAGAAGCGCGCTTCGGGGCAGACTTCCCGCATCGCCTCGAGCATCCGCGTCACCCCGACCCCGGTGAACTCGGCGGTCAGCGTGGGCTGGTTCCAGGAGGCGCCGACGAAGGACATCGCGGCGAGGTTGTAGATCTCGTCGGGCTCGCAGGCGCGCATCACGTCGCCGAGCGAGCGCTGGTCCAACAGGTCGCCGGTGTGGAGCTCGATCCGGTCGCGGAACGGCTCCAGGCGGTGATGGTTCTCGCTCGAGAGGCGGCGCACCATGCCGTGCACCTCGTACCCCTTGTCGAGGAGGTTCTCGGCCAGGTAGCTGCCGTCCTGCCCGGTGATGCCGGTGATCAACGCGCGGCGCGCCATTGCGACCAAGACTACCCAAGCGGTCCCCGAGGGGCTCCAACGCCGGGGTTCAGCCGCTACCTTACGCGAGCGTGACCAGCACCAAACTCGCCATCGTCCCGGCCCACAACGAGGCGGGGGCAATCGCCGGCACCATCACCGAGATCGCCCGCTGGGCGCCGGACTTCGACGTGCTCGTGGTCGACGACGGCTCCACCGACGCGACGGCCGAACTGGCCCGCGAGGCGGGGGCCGAGGTTCTGCGGCTGCCCTTCAACCTGGGGATCGGCGGGGCGATGCAGAGCGGCTACATCTACGCCAGCGAGCACGGCTACCAGGTCGCCGTCCAGGTCGACGGCGACGGCCAGCACGATCCGCGCCACATCCACGACCTGCTCGCCCGGCTCGAAGCCGAGCCGGGGCTGAACATGGTGACCGGCTCGCGGTTCCTCGATCCACGGGAGGGGAGCTTCCGCTCCTCGGCCGCGCGCCGGGTCGGGATCCGCTTCTTCTCCCGCCTGCTCTCGAGGATCACCGGCCAGCCGGTCACCGACCCCACCTCGGGGTTCCGGATGACCGACCGCCGCGGGATCGAGCTGTTCGCCCACGACTACCCGCGCGACTACCCCGAGGTCGAGGCGATCGTCCTCATGCACACCCTCGACCTGCGCAGCTGCGAGATACCGATGGCGATGAAACCGCGCCTGACCGGGGTCTCGACGATCTCCTCCACCCGGTCGGTCTACTACATGGTCAAGGTGCTGCTGGCGGTGTTCGTCGCCCTCCTGCGGACCCGGCCGGTGCGGGAGGCGCAGGAGGTCTCGCCGACCGCCGCCGGGCAGGCGCTATGAGCCTGCTGGCGGCCATCCCCCTGCAGCGGATCGAGGTGCTGGTCGCCGCGATCCTGATCTGCGTCGTGATCTTCGAGCTGGTCCGGCGGCGGCACCTGATGGAGCGCTACGCGCTGCTCTGGCTGCTGGCCGGGGTCGCGTTGATGGTGCTGGCGCTCTGGCAGGGGCTGCTGACGACCGTCTCGGGCTGGGTCGGGATCTACTACCCCCCCGCCGCCCTGTTCGCCGCCGGCTTCGTCTTCGTCCTCGCGATCCTGCTGCAGTTCTCGATCGCGATCTCGCGCCTCTCCGACCAGAACAAGATCCTCGCCCAGCGGGTCGCGCTGCTGCAGCAGCAGCTCGAGCGCGAGCAGACGGAGAAGGCGCAAGGGGAGAAGGCCGAGGAGGAGTCAAGCGAGGGCCTGGCACCGCGGCGATGAGCGCCCCGGACGTCTGCCCCATCTGTGAGGGACCGCTGCGCCGGACGCGGGTCCGCGCCTACGACCGCCTGGTCACCGGCGAGGGCCCTTTCGGCATCAGCGAGTGCCCCGCCTGCCGGTACGGGGTCACCGTCCCCCAGCTCTCGGGAGAGCAGCTGGCGCCCTACTACGCGGACTCCTACTACGAGGACTTCTACGAGCACACGGGCGGCGGCGGCGCCCTGCACAGGCTGCGGCAGCTGCTGCGCCGGGGCGGCGCCGAGCGTCGCTGGCGGCGACCCCCGTTCCAGCTCGACGGAGTCGAGCCGGGCAGGGTGCTCGAGGTCGGCTGCGGGGCGGGCGATCTGCTCGCCCAGTTCTCCGCCCGGGGCTGGGAGACCTACGGCCTCGACCCCAGCGCCGCGGCCACCGCCGCGGCGGCGCGGCGCGGCGCGCGCGTCCACACCGGCACCCTGGAGGACCAGCCATGGGAGCAAGGGGGCTTCCAGCTCGTCGTCTTCCAGCACTCCCTCGAGCACATCCCGGACCCGGTGGCGGCGGTGCGGATGGCAGCCGAGCTGCTGGAGCCTGGCGGGACGCTGCTCGTCGACGTGCCCAACTGGGCGAGCTGGCAGCGCCACCTCTTTCGCGACCGCTGGTGCATGCTCGACCTGCCCCGCCACCTGCAGCACTTCTCACCGCCGGCGCTGACCCGACTCGGGCGGCGGCTCGGCCTGCAGGTTCAGAGCGCGGGCACCAACTCGAACGCGATCGCCACCGCCTACAGCGTCCACTACCTGATCGCCGGCCGCTGGACGCCCGGCTGGAAGCTGTGGCTGGCGTACGGCTTGAGCCTGCCGCTGCTGCCGTTCGTCTTCCTCGGCGACCGGCTCGGCGGCGGCGACTCCTGCTACGCGGTGATGACCCGGCCCGCCTGACGTGACCCCGCCGCTCTGCCTCGTCCACCTCTGCTGGATGCCCTACGGGCTCGAGCCGCCGCGGCGCTTCCTCGAGTCCTACCGGGCGCACGAGGCGGGCGCGCCTCACCGGTTGCTGGTCGTCTTCGCCGGGGCCGAAATCGAGGACCGCGGTCCCTGGCACCGGCTCTTCGACGCGGTCGACCACGAGCGGCTCGACTTCGGCGACGGCATCGACCTCGACCACTACCGGGCCGCGGTCGATCGCTTCGAGGCCGAGCGCTACTGCTTCCTCAACACCGAAAGCGTCGTCCTCGTCGACGACTGGCTGGGGCGGATGGCGCGGGCGCTGGCCGAGCCCGGCGTCGGCGTGGTCGGCGCGACCGGCTCCTACGAGACTCCCAACGCGGTGCGGCCAGGCCCCCTGCGGCGGTTGCGACCCGGACACGATCCCTTCCCCAACCCCCACCTCCGCACCAACGCCTTCGCGCTCGAACGCGAGCTGATCCTCGATCTGGAGTGGCCGACCGGGCTCGGCAAGCTGGAGGCGGTGGCCCTGGAGGGCGGCAGCCGCAGCATCACCCGCCAGGTGCAGGCGCGGGGGCTGCAGCCGCTGGTCGTCGGCCGCGACGGCGCCTATCCGCCCGAGCGCTGGCGGGAGGCCCGCACCTTCCGCCGCGGCGAGCAGGAGAACCTCCTGGTCAGCGACAACCGCACCCGCCACTACCAGGGGGGCGGCCGGCTGACCAGGGCCGGCCTCACCTGGCTCGCCTGGCAGAAGCTGCGCTGAGTCAGCCTGGCGGGCCGGCGCCGGCCCCGCGGCCCCGCAGGAACCCGTTCGGGCCGAGCGCGTCGCGCAGCTCGGGGGGCACCATCCCCAGCAGATAGCCGGAGGCGAGGAAGACGAGCCCGCCGAGCGTCGCCGCGACCAGATCCGGCAGGCCCGGGACCAGGAGCACGGCACAGCCGAGCAGGGCGGCGAGGGCGACCCGGGCGAGGAACCCGAGGCGGACCGTGACCTTTCCGGTCGAGCGGTGAAGGCGCCAGTAGATCAACCCGGCCAGCACGGCGTCGCCGAGCACGGTGGCGATCGCGCCGCCGCGAGCGCCGAGCGGCGGCACGAGCGCCGCCGCGAAGATTCCGATCGCGACCAGGCCGAGGGCGTTGGCGAGGATCAGCTGGCGCTGGGCGCCGAGTGCGACCAGCGCCACGGTCCAGATCTGGTAGAGCGCGATGAAGAGCAGGGCGGCAACCTGGATCCGCAGCACGTCGCCGGCGGGGCCGAATTCCGCCCCGCCGATCAGTTCCATCACGGGCTCGGCGGCGCGCAGGGTGACGACGACGACCAGCACGCCGGCGATCACAGCCCCCTCGCTCAGCCCTTCGATCGCGTAGCGCAGCCGCGGGAGGTCGTCGCGGGCGGCGGCCGCCATCAGCGGCAGCGCCACCCCCGCCACCAGGACCGGCAGCACGGTCAGCGCTTCCATCGCCCGCAGCGAGCCGCCGAAATAGCCGGTCTGCTCGGCGGAGGAGATCAGCGACATCAGCACGATCACCAGCCGGAAGTAGATCTGCCCGAGCGCCAGCGCGGCGGCGATCGGCAGCGCGGTCCGCATCAGGCCGCGCTGCTCCTCGCGGTCGAAGCGCGGTCGCACCACACCGCTCCAGCCGACCAGCAGCGGCACCAGGGCGAGCACGGCGAGCCCGACCGCGACTTGGACCGCGAAGAACGGAGTCAGCTGGGCGCCGAGCGCGACCAGCAGGGCGACAGCGGCGAGGGTGACGACCTGGCGCAGCAGTTCGACCAGGGCGAGGCCGGCGTTGCGCAGCTCGACGGTCAGCGGCACCAGGAAGGAGTTGGCGATCGCGACCAGCAGGACCCCGGTCCCGGCCAGGGCCGTCCCCGCCACCATCTCCTCCGGGTAACCGGCGAGCACCGCGAAGGCGACCAGCAGCAGGAGGGCGACGGCGGCGACCCCCAGCCGCTGGGCGACGACGTTCGAGAGCAGCAGCCTGCGCTCGGGGAGAGCCCGGACCGCGAGGTCGCTGCTGGCGCCGACGTTGAGGCCGGTGTCGACGATGCTGACCGCGATCCCCACCAGGGAGAGGACGGTGACGTAGCGACCGGAGTCGTCGACGCCGAGATGGCGCAGCAGCAGCGTCGCGGTCGCCAGCCCCAGCACCAGGCCGGCGAGATTGGCGGCGACGCGCATCGCGCTGCCCCGGATCACCTTGCCGCCGGCCCCGCTCGAGGTGAGGACGTCCTCGCCGGCGTGCTCTGGCTGCATCATTGAGCGACGAGGCTATCTGGGGGTGTGCAGTATGCGTCCTCTTCTGTGTCTCTTCGGTTGTCGGCTACCTCTATCTACTCCGGGCAAATCCCCAGAACAGGTCCTCGCTTTTACAACTGACCAGCCTTGAAATTCGCCAGGCGCGTGATGTTTCCCGCTCCGCTGAGACCGGCGTTGCCAGTCGAGAAGGCGGTGTCCGCGGCACTCAACTGTTGCGTGAAACCCGCGCCGGTATTCGTCCAGGCTGAGACCGTATTCCCTAGGTCGACGAGTGCAAATGCATTGCCGTTGACGAAGGAGAACCCCGATTTGGAGCCGAGGATCGTCTCGGTGCCAGCCACCCACTTGGAAAGTCTGACGGAATAGGCATTGGTGGCCGTATTCGTGAACCGCAACTCATATCCCGAGCGCGCGCCCCCAGGCGTTTGCATGTCCAGCCAGAGGGAGAAATGACGTTCGGCTATGCCGGGGTTGACAGCCATCGTGGCTACCGCAGCAGTTCCTGAGCCTCCATCAGTAACGGTCGGGTGGTGATAGATGCCGTTGAGGGTCGAGAAAGCATTCGACGGACCCCAGCCCGAGGTCGTGCTCTGCCCCTTGGGACTCGTACCCGAGGCCCAGCCCAGAGCCGACCATTTCATGTTGAAGTTCGTCTGCGATTCAGCGCTGCCGTTGAACGGCTCGGTCACCGGCATGGTGGCAAGCTGGGTCGCGGTGCTCGCGGTGGTGGTAAATGCTTTGTCGGCCCCCTGGCTCGTGCCTTCGGGGCTCGTGGCGACGACGCGGTAGTGATACGTCGTAGCGGGCGCCAGACCATTTAGAACTTCGCTGAGGGCTACCGCCCCGACTCCGTGGCCAACGCGTTTCGGGGAAATAGGAGCTTTGGAGCCGTAAGAGACGGTGGGGCCATATTCGATGTAGTAGTTGGTCGGTGATCCTTCTGGATCGACGACGGCTTCGGCGTTGGCACTAGTCCCTCCAGCCTGAGTTGCTTCGCCCGTGGTGGCGATTGGTGGGCGAGACGCGATGGACGCCGATTCCAAGACCGAGCTCCAGCTTTCCGAACCGGAGGGCAGCCAGTGGTGGCCGAGTTTCCCGGAGGCGTCGCGGTAGAAGACGTGGAGCGTTTTGGTGGCATCGACGAGGGGGCGCGGATCGCCAGAGAGAGAAGCAGAGTGCAGGATCGCACCCCAGCTTTCCGAGCCCGAGGCGAGCCAGCGGTGGCCGAGTTTCCCGGAGGCGTCGCGGTAGAAGACGTGGAGCGTTTTGGTGGCATCGACGAGGGGGCGCGGATCGCCAGAGAGAGAAGCCGATTCCAAAACCGAGCTCCAGCTTTCCGAGCCTGAGGGCAACCAGTGGTGGCCCAGTTTCCCGGAGGCGTTGCGGTAGAAGACGTGGAGCGTTTTGGTGGCATCGACGAGGGGGCGCGGATCGCCAGAGAGAGAAGCCGAGTGCAGAACCGCGCTCCAGCTTTGCGAACCGGAGGGCAGCCAGTGGTGGCCGAGTTTCCCGGAGGCGTCGCGGTAGAAGACGTGGAGCGTGCCCGTTGCATCGGTCAGGACACGCAACACGGATGAGCTGGCAATTTCTGCCGGTCGGGTTTCTTCTCCCCAACTTTCCGAACCCGAGGCAAGCCAGCGATGGCGGAGGTTTCCAGACGTATCGCGATAGAAGACGTGGAGAGTTTTCGTAGCGTCAACAAGGAGGCGCGGTCCCGGGGAGGAGTCGTCTTCTTCAGAAGGTCCCGTAGAGGAGGTAACAAATTTTACATCAGCCCCTACATGAGTCCCTACCCGGCTTTTGGCGACCAAACGGTAGTGGTAGGTCGTCCCCGGCTTGAGGCCAGTGAGATACGCACTGACGGCTACGGGACCCCCATGGCCGGCGTCTCCATTTGCTTGAAACGGGACTAGAGCGCCGTAGCCCGTCGTAGTGCCATACTCGAAGTAGTACTGCGTCTCGACATAATTCGGATTGACCGTACCGGTCACGGTCGCTTGCGTACCCGTCACGAGGGTTGGCTGGCCCGTGGCGGCACTGGGTGGACCCCCGATACGCGACCCCACGGTCACACCTAGATCCGTAGTTGCTCTGGTTATGTCAGTGAAGTAGTTGATCGAGCAGGGTGGGGCGCCTTCCGGTGACCCGGTCAGCATGCCAATCGCCGTATTAGATGAATACGAGTAAAGAGGCCCCCCGCTGTCCCCCCTTTCGGTGCAAATACCGTTGGTTTCAATCATCGGGGGGAGCGGAACACCCTCTTCGGCTTCGAGCCCAGCGACCTGAACGTTCGTTACGGTTCCACAGCTCGTTCCGCTCTTATTGCCAGAGAAACACAGGTACTGTCCCGTATAGGGCCAAGCTTCGTAGGTGATCGGGTAGGACTGGTTCCCCCAATAATGTGCCACTTGCGAGGGCCAATTCGTAGTATCGGCCCACCATGAGCCATCCGCGCGAATTTTTCCCCAATCCCCCTGAGCACCGTAGCGGTAAGTCTCCACCGATCCGATCTCATAGATGGTGCCGTCGCTGGCGTTGCTGGCCCACTTGTTCGTTTCTGACATCCAGCCGGGGAAGCAGTGGCCGGCCGTGAGCATGTATCGATAGCTCGACCCATTACCGGTTGCCTTGAACCCCGCGGTGCATGCGCCATGAATATGCGCTTGTTCAATAGCGTTGATCTGGATTAGCGGCCCTATCTGCACACCTCCTCTCAACGGTTTGTCGCAGGCGCGCGATTGTTCGGTGTCGCAGGCATGGGTTTCGACCCTCATCTGACTAGCAGCAACCTCTTCTTGCTCGACTCGAATAAAGCTTTTTCGAGCGTAGTTTGCGATCGCTTCACGAGCAGAACGGGAAGCACCCGGAGCGGTACGAACAACAACCGCGTTCCTTGCCGGATCAATTACGGTGGCTACTCGAGCCGGGTTTGCCATGTTCGCCGCTACCTCCTGCTGAGCATGCGCAAGCTGGCCCCAGGTCGATGGGACGGTCTGGAGGCGGAAGCCTCTTTGCAAACCCAAGTCCTTCAAACTCGCGACTAGCGCCGCTTTCGCGGTGCCCTCAGTTATCGGTACAACGAACTGACCAGCTCGATGATCGAACCACACCCCTGCATACTCCTCCCCCAGGACTTGGCGTAGATATTCGACAACACCAGTGCCTTGTGCCTGAAGAGTCAGCGCTTCTTCTGCCTGCTGCTGGCCTACTTGAAAATCTCTCTGGTAACTGGACACTTCATGGGCATCTAGTTGATGAGCCCCATCGCCCTCAGCCGAAGCAGCCGAGACTGCCACAGTGAACGTTACGCATATAACGACGAGCGAAATGAGAAGCAGAGGCAGGCGGTGCGGGTATACCACGATCTGATGGTTCCCCTCAGACGTAGCCGTGGAGGACGTGGTGGCATAGCTCGTCTTCAAGAGTCTCTCCTTGATGCAGTAGGGGGCAGCTTGTAGCGGGTAAGGGCTGGCGTGTACCCAACAGGAACAACGGGAGTTTGGGTATACCGAGAATTTGTCTTAATTTTTTTGAATTTAAGTTCAGTCTAAGAAAAGGACAGGGTGTCCACAAAGCCGCACTCGACTTAAGCCGCCTAAAAGTGGCCTGGGATCCCACGGTTAGCTGAGTCTCAACCAGAAGATGAGGATTTAACAGACAGGGTGTAGAGACACTGTCGAGGTGCCACATAAATATTCAGGCCCCCTTACTCACGCTGCTCATTCTCCTCCGCCACCTCCGATAGGACCTCCATCGAGGGCCCCTAGGATTCGGGCAACGCGCCGCATGTCTCCCAACTCGGGTCATGGTCGCCGCATTCGATGTGGTTCAACTCAGAGGTCAAGACTCCCGCAGGTCGCATTCTTGATAGGGGCGGCCGGAACGCTGGGCGACCAGCCGCCCCCGATCTTGCTTACGCGCTGCGAAGAGAGAAAAAGCCTGCTCAAGAGCAAGCTAATAGGTTCACCTTCGCGAAGAAGCGGGCCGGTACCAGTCGACGTAGCGGCCGCAGGCGCGGGTGATCGGGACGAGGCGCTCGCGTCCTTCGACCGGCGTCGCAACCAGCGAGCCGAAGATGGCGACCACCCCGGGCGGCGCCAGCCGGCTGTCCTCGACTCGGAAGGAGATCGGCAGCGGCCGCCGGCCGACGCGGACGCGGCCGACCGACCGGCGGGGACCGATCCGGAAGAGGTTGGCCGGCAAGGTCGTCCGCAGGCCCGGCGCCTTGACCTCGATCGGGTAGCGGCTGAGGTAGGGCATTTGCAGGTCCCAGGTCCCGGCTGGCAGGCGCAACCGGGTCGACGTGGTCCCCCCCACCGGGGTCAGCTCGAGTGGAAAGACGAAAGGAAGGCCCCGGACGGCGGCGACGCCGCCGTCCGCGAGAAGCTGGCGGCCCTCTGAGGTGTCGCACTTGAGCACCGCCCCCGGCCATTGACCCTCCGCGAGGATGCGGCGGTCGGGAATCGGAGCGGTCCGCTTCCAGAGCCGGTAGTCCTCGGTGCTGCGGACGAGTCGCAGCTGATCGGGCGGCTGGCTGGCGCCGGGATCGTCGTAGGCGACGATCCACTCATATTCGTTCAGGGTCGAAACCGGCACTGAATCGAAATCGATCGCCTCTCCGTCCTCCCAGCCCTTGCGCGGGCGGAGCGGGAGCACCGGCGTGCTGGCCAGCACGGCCGCTACGGCGCGCGATCCCGCCAGCTGCCAGCGGATGTACTCGTCGCTACCGAGGAAGAGGACTTCCTCCCCGTCGACAAGTGGCCGAAACGTTTCCAGCTGGCGAGCCTGGTCGGCGGGACCAACGGGGCTGTATCGCAGGGTCCGCAGGTCGTCGCGCCCGATTCGCACGAATAAGAGGAGCGAGAGCAGCAGGATCAGCAGCCATGGCCAGCGCGGGCGGCCGCCGGTTCCCCGCTCGGTGAGGGGGAATACCGCCAGCAGGAGGAGCAGAGGCGAGGCGATCACCAGCGCCTTGGCGGCGACGTACGGTGACTGGCTCTGGTCGGAGTACCACCAAATCGCCATCGCCGCCGCGGCTGCCAAAGGCAAGAGCCAGCGGCCGCGGCGAAACGCCCAGACAGCGCCGAAGAGGACCAAGGCGAGGACGAAGAGTGACCAGATCCCACCGGTGAACTCCTCGGCGGCCGGCAGCCGGAAGTCCGGATTGCCCCAGGTGCCGAGCGCTTGCCAGCCAGACAGCGGACCGACGAGGTTGCCGAGGTCGTCGACCGCGATCCCCGAGCCGTCGCGGAGGGCGAGGAACTCCCACATCCGCCCGGCCTGCGGCAGCAGCACGAGCACCAGGGCCCCGACCCCGATGCCCAGCGCCGGCAGCTCGCGCCGGACGATCCCCGGCACCGCGGCCAGCTGCCGCCGCCAAGCTGCGATCGCCAGCAGGCCGGCCAGCCAGAGGCCGACGATCGCGACCGGCCAGAGGAGCCCGGCCGGCGAGTAGACCGAGACGATGCCCCCGGTCAGCAGGGCCAGCGGCACCCAGCGGGCACGCCCCAGGCGCGGCCCATAGCCGGCGACGCTGAGCAGGAAGGCGAGCACGAGGGCCGTCTGCGCCACCTCCTTGAAGGCGCCCTGACCGTAGTAGGCGGCGACCAGGAAGGGCAGGCCGACCACGGTGGCGGCGATCGGCTTCGAGTACCAGGGGGCGCGGCGGGTGACGGCCAGCGCGGTGAAGGCGCAGACCAGCGGCATCGCCATCGTCATCCCGGAGAAGGCGATCTCGGCGTGGAGCCCGAGCCCGCGGCTGAGCAGCGCCGCCAGCGCGTGCGGTCCCAGCGGGTAGTCGGGGGGGAGCGGAGAGGCGGCATCGATCGTCGCCGAGCCATAGGCTTCGATGAAGAGCAGGTGGGCCGCGGTGTCGTTGTTGACGCTCATGCCGAGGATCCCGCCCCGCCCGGAGGCGAGGAAGGGAAGGAGCAGCAGCGCCGCGACCGGCAACACCGCCAGCAGGTCTAGCGGCGGCGGCCGGTGGGAACGCGAGCGCAGGCACCAGACCGCGGCGCCGATCGACAGCACGGCGAGCAGGACGGCCATCGTCGTCGTGCGCCCGGGCACGTCCATGGCCGGCGTGGCCAGCAGCATCGCGACCGAGAGCCCGATCGCCGGGGCCAGCCAGTTCCACTCGGTCGCGCCGAGCAGGCGCAGCGTTGCCTGCCCGAGGAAGAGCACGACGAAGCAGAGGATCGCGGCGCTGAGGGCGACGGAGAGCAAGTGGCGAGAGTCTGCCTAATCGGCTGGTGGCCGCGTCGCGCCGCTCCTGTCCTGCCGATGGATAGGCTGCGCGTCCTTGAACTTCGAACGCCTCTACGAATACCGCTTCCGCGACATCGACCAGGGGGGGCGCCTGGCCGTCTGGCGCGAGATCGCTCCTCACGTCCACGGGATCATGGGCAGCCCCCAGGTCGTCCTCGACCCGGCCGCCGGGCGCGGCGAGTTCATCGGCTCGGTGCCGGCGAAGGAGACCTGGGCGGTCGACGCGGTCAGCTACGACGAGGCGGCCTACAAGCCCGACACCAAGGTGATCACCGCCTCGATCCTCGACGCCGAGCTGCCGGTCAACCACTTCGACGGCGTCTTCGTCTCCAACTTCCTCGAGCACCTCTACGACCAGGAGCAGATCGCCACCTTCCTGGAAAAGATGCGCGAGGCGATGGCCGCGGGCGGGCGGATCGCGATCATGGGTCCCAACTACCGCTACTGCTCAGACGAGTACTGGGACTGCGCCGACCACTACGTCGCCCTCACCCACGTCGCGATCGAGGAGCATCTCTACGCCGCCGGCTTCGAGCCCGAGCGGATCATCGCCCGCTACCTGCCCTACTCCTTCCGCGGCATCCTCCCCCCCTCGCCGGCCCTGACCCGGACCTACCTGAAGCTGCCGCTGGCCTGGAAGCTGCTCGGCAAGCAGTTCCTGGTGATCGGCCGCAAGGGCTAGCTGGGCTTCTTTCGCCGATCTCGGCGCTTGGGTCGGAATCGGAAAAGACCAAGTTCGGTCTCGCCTCTTCCGAGATTGGGAATGGGTGGAGGTGGAGGCGGCGGAGTTTTTCCGCTGCCGGTCTGAGATTTGGCAGTATCAGTCATGAAGACAAAATATTACTTCCCAGAAGCACAGCGAGTGCGACGATCTCGATGACGAGTGCGACCGCCGCGACGGCAAATGCCCGGATCAACCACCCGACCTTCGCATCGCTCAACCTCCAGAGTCTGTCCAGCTCATAGGTCAAGCGCCGATAAACCTCGGGCATATCTTCGCGGTGGACGAACAACTCCTCGTACAGGACAGGTCCCTCTTGCGCGAACACCAAGCCTCGCTTTGGCAGGAGGATGAAGACATCTGCGCCGATCGAGATCACGAAAGCGAGGAGGGCGATGACTGCCAACCCCCGCGGGGTTGGGTTCTGAAGGGCCTGCTGTCCTAGAAGCGAAGCTCCCAGCGAGGAGGCGGCCAGGAGAACGCCGGTCCGGGCTCGCAGCTCTTCCACGTAGGCCTCCTGCTTGTCGAGGCTCCTCAGTGCCGCCTCGTAGGCCAGCCTCTCGAATTCCGCCGTCACCCCTCTTTAAGGAGCGGTGACCGAAAACTCTCCCTCTACGAACCGCGCGAGCTGGCGGCTGTTTCGCGCTTTGCGGCGTCGCCTCCTGGCTTCGTCCCCGGCTCGCGCACCTGGTAGTCGCCGCGGCTGAGGGCGTTCTCGAGCCAGACGTAGAGGACGATGAAGAGGTAGCGGCTGCCCATCTCTTTCATCGCCAGCTTCGCCTCGCCGCTGGTGCGGTTGGTCCAGGAAGTGGGGACGACGGCGAAGCTGTGGCCGCGGACGATCGCCTTCAGCGGCATCTCGACGGTGAGGTTGAAGTGTTTGGAGAGCAGCGGCTGGATCGTCTCGATCACCTCGCGCCGGTACGCCTTGAAGGCGTTGGTGGTGTCGTTGTAGCGGTGGCGGAAGAGGACGCGGATGAACTGGTTGGCGAGACGGTTGAAGACGTACTTGAGGCGTGGATAGTCGTGGATCCGCGCCCCCGGCATGAAGCGGGATCCGAAGGCGCAGTCCCAGCCCTCTTCCAGCAGCCGGTGGTAGCGGACGAGGTCGTCGGGGTTGTCGGAGGCGTCGGCCATCACGATCGCCACCGCGTCGCCACCGAAGACGTCGAGGCCAGCACGGATCGCGTTGCCGAAGCCGCGTTCGAGGTGGGAGCGGTGGACGCGGACGCGCGGGTTGCGCTCGCCGATCGCGGCGACGACGGCTTCGGTCGAGTCCTCTGAGTCGTCGTTGACGACGATCACCTCGTAGTCGATCGCTTCGCGTTCCAGCGCCGCGACGACCCCTTCGACCGTGTTCGCGACCGAGCCCTCCTCGTTCTGGGCCGGGATCACCACCGAGAGCTTCATCCCCTCTGCCATGAGGCCGCGACGCTACCGGAAGTCACAGAATTGCCGCGAAGTCGCACGGCAGAATTTTGGTCCTGCGCGTATCCCGTTGCAGCCAAAACATTACGCTATGCTCATGGCGGTAATGGTGCCGATGCCGAGAGAGAACTGGACCGACGAGCGCCTCGACGACCTCAACAAGAAGGTCGACGACGGCTTCGCGGACACGAAAGCTGTGATCGCGGACACGAAAGCCGAGATGCGCCAAGGCTTCGCGCGCGTCGATGGGGAGATCAAGGAGTTGCGGCGCGAAATGAACGCTCGCTTCGAAAACCTGGAAGCCCGAATCGATGCCCGCTTCGACGCCCTACAGCGAAACCAGACCGCCGGCCTCTTCGTAATCGTCGCCGCCATCATCGGCAGCAACACCTTCTGACGCTCAGGCCGCGGCGCCGACCCAGCGCTCGAGGTTCTGCTCGTACATCTCCCGGAGGATGTCGTCCACGTTGTAGCGGAGCTTGAAGTCCGGGTAGTCGGACTGAAACGGCTCCAGATCGGAGATCCACCATTCGTGGTCGCCGATCCGCGGCTCCTCGCCCATCTCCCACTGCAGCTCGCGGCCGGCGATCCGCTCGCAGGCCTCGATCGCCTCCAGCATCGAGCAGTTGCTGAAGCGGCCGCCGCCGATGTTGTAGACGGCGGCGGAGCGCGGGGCCTTGCGGAAGGCGTCGAAGGCGGCGATCAGGTCAGCGGAGTGGATGTTGTCGCGGACCTGTTTGCCTTCGTAGCCGAAGACGGTGTAGGGCGTGCCGGTGACGGTGCACTTCATCAGGTAGGCGAGGAAGCCGTGCAGCTTGGCGCCGGCATGCTGGGGGCCGGTCAGGCAGCCGCCGCGGAAGGCGACGGTCGGCATCTCGAAGTAGCGCCCGTACTCCTGCACGAGGAGATCGGCCGCCGCCTTCGAGACGCCGAACAGCGAGTGCGTCGAGTGATCGATCGACATCGTCGTGTCGATCCCCTTGAAGTACTGGTGGTCCTCCGGCAGCTCGAACCGTTTCTCCAGGTTCCGCAGCGGCAGGCGGTTTGGCGTGTCGCCGTAGACCTTGTTGGTCGAGCAGTGGACGAAGGGCGCGTCGGGGCAGTGCGCGCGCGCCGCCTCGAGCAGGTTCAGGGTGCCGTTGGCGTTGACGCCGAAGTCGGTCTGCGGCTCGCTCGCGGCCCAGTCGTGCGAGGGCTGGGCGGCGGTGTGGACGACCAGCTCGATCTGGCCGGCGTGCTCGCGGAAGATCCGCTCGATCGCCTCGGCGTCGCGGATGTCGGCGTTCTCCCAGCGGAAATCCCGCGGGTAGGCCTCGACCAGGCGCTGGGTGACGTGCGAGGTGGAGGACTCGGCGCCGAAGAAGCGCGCCCGCATGTCGTTCTCGATCCCGACCACGTCGAAACCCTGCGAGACGAAGTGGTCGACGGCCTCGGAGCCGATCAGGCCCCCGGCCCCCGTGATGATCGCGACCGGCATACGCTGGTTACTCCTTCTCCCCGCTCGGGGCGTCGATGTTGAGCGCCTGGGCGATCCGCTCGGGATCGGCGGCGATCCACTCGTGGACGTCGGCCAGCACCTGCTCGGCGCTGCGCCGCGGCCGCCACTCGTCCAGGCCGAAAAGCCTCGTGCAGTCGGACAGGTATATCGGTACGTCTCCTTGCCTGGTCTCCTCGACCGGGGTGATCGAAACCTCGTTGCCGGTCAGCCGCTGGCAGATCTCGGTCGTCTCCCGCAGCGAGAGGCTGCACTCGCGGCCGCCGCCGACGTTGACGGTGCGGCCGTCCCAGCTCCCGGGGTCGAGCAGCTGTCGCTCGACCAGGTCGACCAGGTCCTCGACGTGGAGGAGGTCGCGCACCTGCTTGCCATGCCCCCCGAACCCGATGTAGCTGAGCGGGTTGCGGAAGAGGTGGGAGAGCATCCAGTGGGTGAAGACGCCCTGGTCGACCTTGCCCATCTGCCAGGGACCGGCGATCACTCCGCAGCGATCGATCACCGCCGGGACGCCCAGCCCCTCGCGGTACTCCTCGATCAGCATCTCGGCGGCGAGCTTGGTCGCTCCGTAGAGGGTGCGAGCCCCCTCGAGCGGGAACTCCTCGGAGATCCCCTGCGGCGAGACCCCGCGCACCTTCTGCTCGGCGGCCAGCTCGAACCGCGTCTCGGCCTCCTCCAGGTTCAGCTCCACCTGCGGCGCCACCGGGTAGACGCGGCTGGTCGAGAGGAAGACCACGAAGGCGCCGTCGCGGCGGGCCAGCTCGAGGCAGTTGTAGGCGCCGGTGAGGTTGGTGTGGACGAGGTAGCCGGTGTCGCCGTTGACGCCGCTCATCACCGAAGGCTCGGCCGAGCACTCGATCATCGCCGTCAGCTCCGGCAGGGCCTTGAGATCGTCGGACTGGCGGACGTCGCCCTTGACGAACTCGACCCCAGCTTCCTCCAGCCGCGGCAGGTTCAGTTCGGAACCCTGCCGGTAGAGGTTGTCGAATGCGACGATCTCCCAATCGGGATGCCTGGTGGCAAGAGAGACAGCCAAGTTCGAGCCAACGAATCCGGCCCCGCCCGTGATCAACAGCCGGTTCAAGGTGGGCGAAGCTATCAACTGGAATCGGCGCGCTTGGAGTTCCTCCCGGTCACCGGCCCCCTCGACACCCCGATCGGAGAGCTCCACGTCTGGCGGCTGACCCCCTCCCCGGAGGTTCTGCGCCGGGTTCTCGCGGTCTACCTGGGAGGGGAGCCGCAGGGGATCCAGCTCGAGCGCGGCGAGCACGGGAAGCCCCGCTTGGCGGGTGGGGAAGCCGGGCTCGAGTTCAACCTCAGCCACGCGGGCGAGCTGGCGCTCGTCGCCGTCAGCGGCGAGCACGAGGTCGGCATCGACGTCGAGCGGATGCGGCCGAAGCGGGTGGAAGCCTTCTACCGGCGCTGGGCCCGCCACGAGGCCCACGTCAAGTGCCTGGGGAGCGGGCTCCTGCGAGCCAGGCGGTCTCCTCTGGAGCCGGTAGCGGTGAGATCCATCGAGGTCCCCCCGGGATATGCCGCGGCGATTGCCGCTCGCGCCGCCGAGCTGCCGCCGCTGAAAGGTTGGACTTTCGGCCAAGCGCGACCTGAAGCCGGGTAGTGGGTTAGCTAACTTGAGCACCTTGATTCGGGCAGCGGGGAAATTCACGCTTCTTTGGGCGATGCTGCTGGCGCTCTGCGCCGGCAGCGTCAGCGCCGCCTCCCTGGAACCGATCGCCAGCGGGTTCGAAAAACCGGTCTTCGTCACCTCCGACCCCGCCGACCCCGACCGCCTCTTCGTCGTCGAGCGGCGAGGGACGATCCAGCTGCTCGAGAACGGCCAGGTGAGGCCGTTCGCCGACCTGAGCCCTTCGGCCGGCGGTCCTGTCTCGCTCCAGGGAGAGGGCGGCCTGCTCTCGATCGCCCTGGCGCCGGACTTCCGGGCCAGCGGCCGCCTCTTCGTCTTCTACACCGGGGAACAGGAAGAAAATCCGGACATCCACGTCGCCGAACTGGTCTCCAATGGCTCCGGCGCCCCACTCGCGAGCCTGCGCGACCTGCTGACGATCCCCCACCCCAACCACGACAACCACTACGGCGGCCAGCTCCAGTTCGGACCGGAAGGAAACCTCTTCATCTCCACCGGCGACGGCGGCGGCACTGGCGATCCGGAGGAAAACGCGCAGGACCTGAAAAGCCCGCTGGGCAAGATCCTCCGCATCAACCCCAACCCCAGCGACTCCCTCCCCTACACGGTGCCGGCCGGAAACCCCTTCGCCGCGACTCCCGGTGCCGACCCGACCGTCTGGAGCTACGGCCTGCGCAACCCCTTCCGCTTCTCCTTCGACCGCCTCGCCGGCGACCTCTGGATCGGCGACGTCGGCCAGGACAGCAGGGAGGAGATCGACTTCGCTCCCGCGCCGGGGCTCGGCGCCGGCGCCAACTACGGCTGGAACTGCAAAGAGGGGTCCCTTACCGGAACGGTTCCCCCGGAGGCCGGCTGCGCGGTCGCAACCAGCTTCGTCGGTCCCTGGTTCGAGTATCCGAACCCGCCCGGTTGCGCCGTGATCGGCGGCTACGTCGCCCGCGGCCCCGGCCTCGGCGACCTCTATGGCCGCTACGTCTACGGCGACGTCTGCATCGGGGAACTCCGCTCCTTCCTGCCCGCGGCACCCTTTGCGACCGATCGCGGCGAGGGCATCCGGGTCGAATTTCTGAACTCCTTCGGCGAGGACTCCTGCGGGCGCCTCTATGCGGTCTCCGGCGAAGGGCCCGTCTACCGCTTCCGGGGAGCCGGCTGCGGGTCCGCCCAGCCCTCTTCTCCCCCTGCGGCGTCGTTCGTCGGGATCCGCGCCCTGCGCCGCAAGGTGCCGCGCAACAAACGGGCGCTCGTCACCGCCTGGGTCGCCCCCTGCAAAGGCCGCCAGGGGGACCCCGTCACCCTCTGGAAAGGCCGCCGCAAGATGGGGACCCGGCACCTCGACCGCGTCTGCACCGCCCGCTTCCGCCCGCGGATCAGCCGCCGCTCCGCCTTCCGCGCCACCGTCAGGGCCGACGAGACCTACGTCGCGGCGATCTCGCGCAAGCTGACGATCAAGCCGCAAAAGCACCGCCGCAAAGCAGGGCGCTGAGCGGCTCGACCTGCAACCGCCAGGGGCGCTGCGAGCGGTCGCGGGGGATGAACAGCCTGGCGGTGGACCCGGCGGGCAACTCCTCGGCGCGCAATGGCCACTCCGTGGCGGCGAAGCGCCGCAGACGTACCGCCCCCTCTCCCTTCGCCGGGATGTGAATCGTCATCAGCCCCGGCGACAGCGGTAGCCCCCGCTTGGTATCGCCAGCCGACATGCGAACACATCGCCCTGCGGCTGGGCTGGGCGCGAGGCCGGTTTCGATCCCCAGCGGCAAGGCGTTCGCGAGGACCAGGTCCGCTTGCCGGCGCCCCTCTTCGGGAGCGGCAGCCAGCTCGGCCGGCGAATAGGCCGGCGAGCCGTACTCGTCCACCGCCCGCAGGTACTCGGCGGCTTCGATTTCGTTGAGGAAGACGGTGCCGGAGATCTCCGGCGGCAGCCGGAAGCCGGGTTCGACAGTGCCGGCGGCGATCTCGATCGCGCCGAGGTCGGAGCGGGTGAGGACGGTCTGCTGCTGGAAGAAGTCACGGCCTTCGCGCAGGGGCACGAGGTTGAAGCCGACCACCACCAGGGTCACGGCACCCGCGGCGACCAAACCCAGGCGGTTCATCCGCACCCGCTCGAGCAGGTTGGCGGCGACGAGGAGGAGGAAGAGCACGCCGACGTAGAGGTAGCGGCTGGAGTAGGGCTCGCGACCCGCCATCTCGTTGAAACCGGCGAGCAGCCAGAAGCCGGCTCCACCGGCGAGCACCGGCCAAAGGCCGCGGGTGAAGCCGCGGCCGCGAAACCCCCCATAGGCGACGAGCGCGAGGAGGGCGATCAGCAGCGGCAGGCTCCATTGCGAGCGCGCCACCGGTTCGTCGAAGATCGTTCCGAGGGCGAAGAGGGCGTCGAGCGAGGCAACCAGACCTTCGCCGGCGTAGCGGGGGGAGTCGAGGACGTTGTCGGCGCTGACCTGGCTCGGCGCGTCGTGACCCCAGCCCACGTACCAGCCCGCGTAGAGCAGCAACGGCACGGCGACGACGTAGAGGCGGCCGAGGCCACGCTCGCGCCGGCGCAGGAGGATCTCCACCCCCGCCGCCACCGCGAAGGGAAGGCCGAGGCTGGAGAAGCCGAAGGCGAGGATCAGCAAGGCGCAAGCAGCGGGGTCCCAGCGGCGATCGCCCCCCTCCAGCACCAGCAGGGCCGCCAAACCGCAGAGGGCGGAGCCGACGAGGGTGATCTGGAAGGGCCAGAGCAGGTCCTGCCAGGCCGGACCGAGGAAGAGCAGCAGCGTCGCCGCCAGCAGCGCCGGCCATGGGCCGAGGCGACGCCGGACGTAGACGAAGAGACAAGCGGCGACCCCCAGCAGCAGCGCGATCAGGACCATCAGGTCCGGCGTCATCGAGTCCATCCTGAACAGCCGCAGCGAGAGCTGCTGGAGCAGGGCCGGGATGAGGACGATGTGCTCACCGTGCGGCTCCATCAGCGCGGCGACGGTGAAGTCCCGCCGGTTCATCAGCAGCTCCCAGGAGTCCTGGAAGAAGATCAGGTCAGAGCCGTAGTCGAGCAGCACCGCCGCGGCGGCGACCATCGCCACGGCGAGCAGGACGAGTGGAGCGTTCCTGCTCAGGCGTTCACGGTCTCGCGCGGCCACCGGTGAGCCGGATGAAGGCGTACCAAGCAGGCTTCGGCTTGAACTTCAGCCCCTCCCGGAAGAGCCCCACCGAGTCGCAGAAGGTGCACGATTCCGGCAGGTCCTTCCAGGAGAACCAGTAAGCGCTCTTGAGATTGAGCCGCCGTGCGTTTTCGATCAGGTATTTGTAGGAGGCCTTGAGCTGCTTCACCTGTCCCCGGATCCCCTGCTCGAAGGCGACCTCCTCGAAGTTGTTCTCCGACCCCCAGCCGAGCTCGGTCAGGTAGAGCGCCGGCCGGTCGCGGTTTTCCCGCGCGACTTCGGTGAATTCCTCGATCATCCGCTCCAGGTCTTCGGCATCGATCGCGTAGGGGTGGAGGTCGAAGCCGTCGAAGCGGCTTTTGAAGCCTGGGATGTCGTAGAGCCGCTGCAGGTAGGTGGTCGCCGGCATCCCTTTCTTCCCTTTTGCCGTCGGCTCGGCAAAGAGGCCGGCGAGCACCACCTTCGCCGCGGGGTCGACCGATTTGATCGCCTTGCTGGAGATCGTCACCAGCTTCGCGTACTGGTTGGGTGAGACCGGGTAGGCGAAGTAGAAGAAGTTCGACTCGTTCCAGATCTGCCACTCGCGGACCGGGATCGGCCGGGCGATCACGGGCGCGGTTTCGTAGTTCGGCCCGGGTCCGATTCCCCCGGTCCCGAGCGCGCGCTCGTCCCAGAAGTCCCCACCGGGGCCGTAGCGGGCGACGGCGGCGCTGAGGAAGGCGGCCCAGCCGTTGCGCTGCATGGCGTTGGCCACCGGCAGCGTCGTTTCCTTGCGGGTGACCCATTTGGGGGGCGAGCCGATCGCGGGCAGGACCCGGAGGCCGGCGCGGGTAGCGAGTTCCATCACGTAGTCGAAACTGGCCCAGTTGAAGGCGCTTTTTCGCGTCGGTTGCACCGCGGACCAGGGCAGGGTGAGGCGAATGCTTTCGATCCCCCCCGCCTTCATGTAGCGGAAGTCTTCGGGGCCGAGCAGGGTCTGCGGGACGATCCCGAAGAAGCCCTTCGGCGGTTTCGGCAACGGCTTGGCGGAGCCGGACGGGCTGCCGATCGTCAGAGCGAGAAGGAGGCAGGCGAGGAGCGGGAGTGCGAGAAGGCGTCGTTTCATCGAGTCGGGAAAGGTAGCGGTGGCCGGGGTCAGTAAGTGCCGCCGAGCTTACGGTGGTCCCAGGTCGCCATCCGCAGCGCCGGGAAGCTGATCGCCACACGCTTCGGCGCCTGCGCTTCCAGCGCTGCCCTGGCATCTCCCTCCACCGAGGAGATCCCCTCGGCGTAACGCACGGTCAGCTCCTCCGCGAACCCGAGCACGGTCTCAAAGTCGCGGTGGATCTCGACTTCGGACTCGACCATCACTCCCCGCAGCTCGCCGTACTCATGGCCCGCCTCGACCAGGACGGTCGCCCGCGGATCCCGTTCCAGGTTGCGGACCTTCTGCGACTTCGCGTAGGTCCAGATCCAGATCACCCCGTCGCGGGGGACGAACCAGAGCGGCATCGAGTGCGGCCAGCCGCGCGGGCCGAGGCTGGAGACGATCGCGATCCGCTCCTCCTCCAGCAGCTCTCGCAGCTCGGTCTCGCTGAGCTTGATCTGGTCACGCCGGCTCACGAACCGCACTGTAATTGCACCGGTAAATCCCCAGCGAATAGGTTCTGAGGAATTCTCGTCCTCTAGAAAGGGAGACAAAGTTGAAGCGGTTCAGAATAGGACGCCCCTCTCCGGCCATGATCGTCGCCCTCGTGGCGCTGATGCTGGCGATGGTCGGCACCGGCTACGCGGCGGTCAACCTGCCGAAGAAGAGCGTCGGCACGGCCCAGCTCAAAGGCAAAGCCGTCACCAACGCCAAAATCAAGAACGGCACCATCACCGGCAAAAAACTGAAGCTGAAAACGATCGGCACGGTGCCGAACGCCACCCACGCCGCGGTCGCCGACCTCGCCAACTCGATCCCGCCGAGCGCGGTGCACGTCGTCGGCGCCCCCGGTGAGCCCGGCTTCCAGAGCGGCACCACCAACTTCGGCACCCTCTCCGGAATCGCCAATACCCCCGGTGCCAGCTTCCTCAAGGATCGCGACAACATCGTCCACCTCGAAGGCATCGTCAAAAAGGGCGCGGGCGGACCGATTCCCGGCACGCTGTTCCAGCTGCCTCCCGGCTTCCGTCCCCCGAGCGGGACGATCGTGGTCGTGGAAGTCCCCGAAGAACAGCAGCTCCTGATCGTCGGCTCCAACGTGGTCGTCCCGGGAGCGGACCTCTCCGGCCTCGTGATTGCCCAGGGCGCGGAAGAAAACGTGATCCTCACCGGCCTCAGCTTCTTCGCCGGCAGCTGATCGCCGCAGTAATGCTGTAATGGCTCCGGGTCCTCGCGGCCCGGAGCCGTTTTTTTCATCTCCTGACGATGCTCGACCCCAAAGCAAAGCCCATTCTCCTGGCCGTCTTCGTGATCGCCATGACTGCCGCCGGCTGCGGCGGCAGTGACGACGCCTCTACGACGAGCGACGGGCCGGGCGTCACCACCGATGCGGCCCTGGCCGAGCCGAAGCCGTCGGCCACGGAGAAGGCCGAGAACGCCGCCAAGAAGGCAAAGCGGCCAAAGAAGGGGGCCGAGAGTCAGAAGGGCGAGAAACGACCGGACCAGGCCGTGGCCGAAGAACTCGAAAGGAAGCTCGCGGAATCCGGAAAGCCGATTCCGGCCGACAGCCCCGTCGCCCGGGAAATACTCGAATCGCTCGGCGAGGGGAAGGGCGACGAGAGAGGAAAGCGGTCTTCCGACACGAGCTCCGTCGCCGAAACGGTCGAAGAAATCCTCACGGACCCGAAGAGCGGGGAAGGCGGCAAGAACGGCAACCCCGGCGCCGGCGACGTCGAGGAAAGCGTCGAAGAACTCCTGGAACAAATCCAGAAATAGCCGTCACCCGACAGCGGCGGGCTGGAAGGAGCGCCGGTAGGCCGAGGGGGTAGTCGCCGTCGCCCGCCGGAAGTGGTCGCGCAGGGAGGCGGCGGTGCCGAACCCGGAGCGCCAGGCGACCTCCTCGATCGGCAGGTCGGACTCCTCGAGCAGTCTCCGCGCCTCCAGCACCCGCTGCGCGAGCAGCCACTGCAGCGGCGTCGTCCCCGTCTCCTCGCGGAAGCGGCGGGCGAAGGTGCGCGGGCTGACGCCGGCGTGCCGTGACATCGCCGCGACGTCGAGGGGCTCGGCAAGGCGCTCCAGCACCCAGTGTCGCGTCAGCTCCAGCGAACCGCCTCCGTTCGGCGGCTCGGGACGAAAGAACTGCGCCTGGCCTCCCTCCCGGTGCGGCGGGGCGACCATGTGGCGGGCCACCCGCTCGCCGGCGGCGACGCCGAAGTCGCGGCGGATGACGTGCAGGCTGAGGTCGATGCCGGCGCTCAGGCCGGCCGAGGTCAGGACCTCCCCTTCGTCGACGAAGAGCGCCTCCGGGTCCACCTCGACGGCCGGGAAGCGCTTCGCCATCTCCCCCGCCCAAGCCCAGTGGGTGGCGGCGCGGCGGCCGTCGAGAACGCCGGCGTGGGCGAGCGCGAAGGCGCCGGTGCAGATCGACATCAGCCGGGCGCCCCGGCGGGCGGCGGCGCGGATCGCCGCCAGCACCTCCTCCGGCGGCGGCTCGAGGATGTTCGCGTAGCCGGGGAGGACGACGGTGTCGGCCCGCCGCAGCGCCGCCGGGCCGGAGCTGGGGACCACCTGGAAGCCGCTGGTGGTCAAAGCGGGCTCGCCGTCGGGAGAGCAGGTGGCGACCTCGTAGAGCGGCTTGCCGCTCGAGCGGGCAGCGAGCATGAACGCCTGGGAGGGAGCGGTGAGGTCGAAGGCGACGAGGCCGTCGAAGCAGAGCACGGCGATGCGGTGCATGGCAGGAATCTAGCGAACATTGTCATTCCTGCCTCTGGTGCAGGTGAGTCCGAGCGGCCACCATTGGGGCATGAAGATCGCACTGCTGCTATACGACGGGATGGCCCCCCTCGACGCAATCGGCCCCTACGAAGTGATGCGCAACGTTCCCGGCTGGGAGGTGGTGACCGTCGCCCAGGAGAAGGGCGAGGTCCGCGACGAGCGCGGCACCCTGGGCCTGGTCGCCGACCACGCTCTCGCCGACTTGACCGCCGCCGACGTCGTCCTCGTCCCCGGCGGCGACGGCAAACGTCCGCTGATGCAGGACGAGGAGCTGCTCGAGTGGCTGCGCGAGGTCGACCGGACCACGAAATGGACCACCTCTGTCTGCACCGGCTCGCTGCTGCTCGCCGCCGCCGGGCTGCTGCAGGGCAAGCGGGCGACCGGGCACTGGCTCTACCTCGAGCTGCTGCGCGAGTACGGCGCCGATCCGGTCGGCGGCCGCTACGTCGAGGACGGCAAGATCGTCACCGCCGCCGGTGTGTCGGCCGGGATCGACATGGCGCTCCACCTGGTCGCCCGCGAGGTCGGACCTGAGGTTGCGCAGGCGGTGCAGCTCGGGATCGAGTACGACCCCGCCCCACCGTTCGACTCGGGATCTCCCGAGAAGGCCTCGCGGGAGACCGTCGATCTGGTCAGAGCAGTCGCTACCAGCGGCGAGTGACCTGGACGAAGGCCCGCCAGGCCGGCTTCGGCTTGAATCTCTCCCCCTGTCGGAAGAGGCCGGAGGAGTCGCAGAAGTTGCAGGAACCGGACACGTCCTTCCAGGTGAACCAGTCGACCTGGCGCAGTCGCAGCCGCCCCCGGTTGGCGAGCAGGTAGCCGTAGGCGCTGCGCAGTTCGCGTGCCTGGCCCTGCAGGCCCACCTCGAAGGCGACCGCCTGCGGGTTGAAGTCCGAGCCCCACCCCATCTCGGTGATGTAGAGGGCCGAGCGGCGGTCTCCGTGCCGGACCATCGTCGCCCGCACCTCCTCGACCTGGCGGCGCAGCTCCGTCACGTCGGCCGCGTAGGGATGCAACGCGACCGCATCGAAGTTGGCCTTGACCCCGCGCGAGCGGTAGAGCGCGTGGAGGAAGTCGACCGCGTCCATCGCCCGCGGCAGCCGCTGCCGCGGGTTGCCGAAGAGGCCGCCGAGGACGATTTCCGCGCGCGGGTCGGCCCCCTTCACCGCCGGGCGGGTGACCGCCAGCAGGCGCGCGAACCGCCCCGGCGAGACCGGCTTGACGAAGTAGAAGAAGTTCTCCTCGTTCCAGATCTGCCAGGCGCGGATCGGCATCGCCGGAACCGGGTCTTTGCTGCCGGGGCCGTGTTCGGCCCAGAACTCGCCACCGCGACCGTAGCGCTCGACGGCGGCGCGAACGAATTCAGCCCACCCTTGCCGCTGGCGGGCGTTGTCAACCGGCATCCGCCGCCAGTTGCCGGTCGCCCAGCCCGGCGAGGTGCCGAGGACGGGAAGGATTTCGATCCGGTTTCTCGCCGCGTCCTCCATCGCCTGGTCGAGGCCGGTCCAGTCGTAGCCGCTGCGCGGGGTGCGCTGGGTCGCCGCCCAGGAGACGGGCAGCCGAATGGTTTCGACGCCGCCCGCGCTCATCCGCGCCAGGTCCTTGGCCCCCAGCGGGGTCTGGGGGACGATCCCGAAGAACCCTTGGGGCGTCGCCTGGGCGGCGGCGGGCACGAGCAGGAAGGCGATGGTCAGGAGCAGGGGGAGGAGGGCTTTGGCGCGTGGCATCCCTGGAAAAACCCGACGCCGACGACGAAGTAGCGGCGGCGGCGCAGCTGGCGGCTCAGACCGCCCCGGCCTCGGCCACCCAGACGCTTTCGAAGTTGAGGCGGGTGTGCTCGGCGATCAGGTCGTAATCGCGGTCGTAATGCAGGACACCGCCCCCCACCCGTGCCGCGCAGGCGGCTATCACCAGGTCCGTCGGAGGAAGACGGTGGTGCCCGACCCCTGCCAGTTCCTGCTGCGCCTCGAAAGCCGCACGCTCGACTTCGTCGTCGACGGGCAGGCGCGGCAGCTGCCGCAGGCGACTCATCATCTTGCTGCGATCGGCTGCCGAGCGGGCCGAGTATCCCGCCTCGAGCAGAAAGGGCAGGCAGACCCCCAGCTGCCGTCCTTCGATCCACTCGATCACCTTTTCGCGCTGCTCCATCGAGAACGCGCCGGCGAGCAGGCGGGACCAGGCTGAGTTGTCGAGCAGCAGCACGCTACTCGTCGTAGTTGGCCACCAAGCGGAGGCGCTTGACCTCATCGGCCGCGGCGACGTCGACCTGCGGTCCGTTGCCGGACCGCATCCACTCAGAGATCTCCTCTCGTGCCTGGCGGGCCGGCTCACTCGAGGCCTCGAGCTCTTGGAGTTTCTGCTTTGCCCCACGTATGACCAAGTCGGGGAACTCGATCCGCTCTCCCCCCTGGGCTTGGCGCAGCTCGTCGAGCACCGCCTTGACGGGAGGCGTCTCAGTGATCATGTGGCGGGGTCTGGTGGTTGGCACAAACGGAGTGTAGCACCGTGCAACACCTCCTTCTATGAGGCCGGTGCCAGCTCCAGCTCCGACCACGGCCCTTCTCCGGCCATCGCCTGCGTCCGCCCCTCCAGCCAATCGACCTGGAGGTCGTCGTAGTGGGGGCTGGCGGGGTGTCCCGACTGGCCGGTGAACATCTGCCAGCGGGAGCGGTCGGGGTCGGTGGGGTCGGCGAGGATCCGCCAGCTCGGCGCCCAGACCGCGTTGTAGGGGTCGTTCGGGTCGTAGGCGATCTGGCTCACCGTCTCCTGGGCGCCGCCGGCGCGGAGGCGGCGGTTGAGAAGGCGATCGAAGAGCGGGTTGGCGTCGCCTAGGGGGTGCGGGAACTTCAGCTCGTGGACCTTGCCCCAGCGCCACCCCTCCGGCTCGGGACCGAAACGGTCACTGAGGTCGTCGAGGGCCCCGGCCAGCGCTTCCAGCACGAGCCCGTCCCAGGGGCGACCGATCAGCTCCTCGTCGCCTTCCTCCCAGAGGGCCATCAGGTGCGAGTGCCAGCGCCAGGGCGAGGTGACGTGCGGCAGGAAGCCGTTGTCGGCGCGGTCGAGCCAGCGCTCGCAGAGGTCGCGATCGCCGATCGCCGATCGCGCCACCTCGCGCGCCAGTCGCAGCAGGAACGCCTGATAGATCGTGCCGGCGATCGAGTCCGGGTCGAGGTTGCCGTCCCAACAGCGCAGCCGCTCGAGGGCGCTGCGCTCGCGCTGGCCGCGCGGGTGCAGGCGGCTGAGCCGCGCCGCGGCCTCGACGCCGGGAATCGAATAGTTGTCGTTCTGGATCGCCTCGAAGCTGTCGAGGTCGTGCTTCTCGGTCTCTTCGAGCATTTGCTCGATCCGCTTCGCGCGGAATCCGTCGAGCCAGTCGCTGGTGATGTGATGCGGGTACTCGTCGCCGACGATGCGGTTGTTGGCGGTGATCACGTAACCGCACTCGGGGTCGACGACCTCGGGAAGCTCGTCGTAGGGGACGGTCCCGTCCCACTCGAACTCGCCGCTCCAGCCCGGCTTCGGCAGGTCCGGGCAGCCGCCGCGCCGTTTCGGCAGGCGGCCGATCAGCTTGTAGCCGATCGAGCCGTTGCGGTCGGCCCAGACCATGTTCGAGGCGGGCGAGGTGTGGCCCTCGAGTCTCGCCACCAGCTCGGGGCCGGAGGAGATGTCGAGCAGCTCGAACGCAGCTTCGAAGGCGGTCGATTCGCGCAGCGTCTGGAAGGCGAGCGCCAGCGGCTCACCCTGGTCGGCACCAAGCGCCTCGTTGACGATCGGGCCGTGGTGGGTCGAGCGCACCTCCAGCGCCACCGGCTCGGAGCGGCCCTTGACGACGATCTCCTCGGGAGTGATCTCCAACGGCCTCCACTCGTCTTCGAACAGGTAGTCCTCGCCCTCGATCCGCTCGACGAAGAGGTCCTGGACGTCGGCCATGACGTTGGTGATCGTCCAGCAGACGTCGTTGTTCTGGCCCATGTAGATGCCGGGCATGCCCGGCAGCGAGGCGCCGCGGACGAAACGCTCGCCGTGGCGCAGCTCGACCTCGTACCAGATGCCCGGCATGCTCGGCGAGAGGTGCGGGTCGCCGGCGATCAGGGGCGTTCCCGTCTTCGAGCGAGCACCGCTGACCGCCCAGTTGTTGGAGCCCGATGCCTCGGCGGCCAGCCCGAGTGAGCTCCGCACGCGATCGATCTGCTCGACCAGCGGCATCCCTTCCCCGGTCCAGGCTTCCAGCGATTCGGCGACGACCGGGTTGTCGGCGGGATAGACGGGGTCGAGCCGGGCCGCCAGCTCGGGGCCGAGCTCGCGGACCATGTCCGCCCGCAGCAGCTCCCGCTCCCAGTTGGTCGAGAGGCCGAAGGCGAGCAGCTTGCCGAGGCTGAGGATGTCGACCGGGGCCCACAGCACCCACTCGTGGCGCAGGATCTGCATCTCGAAGGGGAGCGCCCGGGCGTCGCGCGCGGCGGCGTTGACGCCGGCGCAGAAGCGCTCGAGGTTGGCGCGCAGCCCCGGGTCGAGCGTCGCCACCTCGGCTTCGGCGGCGCGCCGGATCCCCAGCGTCCGCATCAGCTTGTCGACCGGCAGCCCCTCCTCGCCGGCCATCTCCGAGATCCGGCCTTCCACGACCCGCCGGTAGAAGCTCATCTGCCAGAGGCGATCCTGGCCGTGGCAGTAGCCCTGGGCGAAGAAGAGGTCCTCGCGCTCCTCGGCCTCGACGTGGGGAACGCCCCAGCGGTCGCGCTGCACCCGCACCTTGCCGCGCAGCTCGGGAACCTCGATCGTCCCCTCGACCTGCGGCAGCGGCCGGCGGGTAAGGCGGTGCCAGAGGACCGCTACCCCAGCTCCAAGCAAGCCGGTCCCCACGGCACCCGTAAGAAGACCTGCCCGAGTCGCCCGCTTCATCCAGTCAGGGTACTGGCTACTCAGCCAGTTTGCCGCTAAGACCTGAGATCGTCGGGCAGCCGCCCCTCGCCCTCGAGCTTTTCGAGGTGGGCCTCCATCGCCATCGCCGCCATCGGCAGCAGCTCGATCGGGATGTCGTCCCAAACGGCGGCGAGGAGCTGGGCCCGCGAACGCTCCCCCTCCTCGAGCGCGGCGAGCAGACGGCGCTCGCGCATCAGGCGGTGCTCGACGTACTCGGCGAGCTTGGCGGCAGGGTCGGTGATCCAGGGACCGTGGCCGGGGGCGATCAACTCGATCTCCTGCGCCTGCAGCAGCGCCAGCGAGTCCATGAAAGCGGCGAGCGAGTTGCCGCCGGGCGGGACGATCGTCGAGCCGAGGCCGAGGACGAGGTCGCCGCTGAAGCAGACGCCGTCCTCGCTGAGGAAGCAGACGTGGTCCTCGGCGTGGCCGGGGGTGGCGAGGGCGCGGAGGGCGAAGTACTCCTCGCCGCCGGAGGGAAGCACGACCTCGGCCCCGAGCTGGTCGGCTCCCGCAGTGTGGTCGCCGTGCGAGTGGGTGAGGAGGACGAGGCCGATGCCGCCGCGTTCCCCGGCGGCGGCGCGGATCGCGTCGAGGTGAGCGAGATCGTCGGATCCCGGGTCGATCACCACGCACGGGTCGGAGCCGAAGAGATAGGTGTTGGTCCCTTCCAGCGTCATCGGCCCCGGGTTGGGGGCGACGATCTTCAGGACCTCGGGGTGACCCGGTGCCTCGTTCAGTTGTCGGTTACTTCCTTGGCGATCGCCTCGCGCGCGTCCGGCGGCTCGAGCACGACCAGGTCGCCGGCGCCGCGGAGGATCTCCCGCACCAGCCAGGGCTTGCCGGCGTAGGGAAGCTCGACGACGACGGCGCCGTCGGCCAGCTCCTCGACCACCGTGCGCTCCTCGCGCAGCCAGCGCGCCCGCTCCGGCGAGACCCAGACCCGGGCGACCTCGGCGGTCGGCACCTCGCCGTGGGTCATCCAGCCCTCGACCCCGGCCAGCTCCTCGACCTCCGGCCGCGGCTCGAACTTCTCCTTCGAGAGCCGCGCCTCTTTGACCCGGTCGAGCTTGAAGTGGCGGACCCCTTCTTTGGTCAGGTCGTAGCACTCGACGTACCAGCCCTCTTTGCCGTTCTCGAGTCGGTACGGCTCGACCCGGCGCTCGGTGAACTGGTCCTCGTTCTCCTTGTAGTAGCTGAGCTCGAGGACCCGGCTCTCGGCGATCGCCTGGTTGACGAGGCGGGCGACCTCGGCGTCCCCCCCGCCAGCGGGGGCGATCTCCAGCCCCTCCTCGGAGGGATCGTGGCCGAGCGCCTTGACGATTTTCCCCCGCGCGGTCTGCAGGTCCGACTGCGGCAGGTGGTCGCCGAAGAGGTCGATCGCCGCCACCAGCGCCTTCGCCTCGAGCGGCAGCAGGCGGGCGGGGCGGGCGAAGTTGTCACCGTAGGGCTGCGAGTCGACCTCGATCTCGTCGCCGAGGATTTCCGCGTAGAGGACGTAGGTGCCGCCGCCGAAGTTGACGACGTTGAGCAGCTCGACGTCCTCGCGCAGCTCGTCCTCGGTCAGCTCCAGCCGCTCGCGCAGGTCCATCACCTGCAGCCGCTCTCCGCGTTTCGCCGCTTCGATCAGCAGGCCGGCGAGGGTGACGAGACGGGCGAAGCGCTCGGGCCGAATCGCCGCCTCGCCGCGGCCGTTGGAGCGGCTGCGCTTCGGCTGCTCCTCGAAGGGACGGTCGACGACGTCGGCGGGGCGGAACCCGTTCTCGTGGCGCGCCAGCAGCAGCTCGCGGCGCTTCTCCGCCTCCTCGCGAAGATCGTCGGGCGCCAGCACCTGCGCGTTTTGCCGCCAGCGCAGGACCCAGGCGATCAGCTCGCGCTCGGAGGCGTAGCCGGTCTCGAAGATCCGGCCCTTGCCGGGGGCGCCGTCGGACTTCACCGCGTTGCGCAGCTCGCCGTAGGAGCCGAAGTCGCGCTCGACCAGCCAGGCGATCCGCTCGCGGATCCAGATCTTCGCCGTGCCCCGCTCCTCGCCCAGCTGCCAGTCGGCGCGGCTGCCGTAGTCGCGGCGGTCGAAGTCCTCCGGCGGCGAGAAATCGTGCTCGGCCTTGGAGGCGTAGCCGACCTTGCCCTGGATCCGCGAGAGGCGGAAGACGCGCACCGCCTCGCGCTCGTGCGCGTAACCGATCAAGTAGAACTGCCCGCCGCGGAAGACCAGGTGGTAGGGGTCGACCTTGCGCTTTTCGGTCTCGCCCCGCTCCATCGTGAAGTAGGTGAACTCGATCGTCTTCCGGCGGGAGATAGCCGTCTCGATCTTGGAGAGGCGCTGAGAGAGGTCGCGGCCACCGGCGGAGGCGGTCATCGCCATCTCGACCGGGGCGCGCTCGCCCTCGCTGAGCGGATTCGGATGGCCCCAGGCAACCTGCTGCAGCGCCAGCCGCAGCGGCTCGGCGTAGGCGAAACCGCCGTCGGTGAGCAGCATCAGCGCCGTGCTCAGCGCTGCCAGCTCGTCATCGGAGAACTTGATCGGGTCGAGGTAGAAATTCTCCGGCGGCAGCGAGTAGAGCTCGGCCTCGAAGAAGCCCTCGCCCGGCTTCTCAACCCCGAGCTGGATCCCAAGGCTCTCCAGCTCGGCGCGATCGGCATAGAAACGGCGCGCGAAAGCGTCGTCGTTCATATCGCTATAGCCCTCCACCTCGCGCTTGATCTCGAGGGCCGAAACCGGCCTTCCCTGAGCCATCAGGAACGAGATCAGCGAGAGCTGGCGAATCAGCTTCTCGGTGTCCTTCGCCACTGGTCGGCAGGATAGTCTGCGCGCAGCGCATGGACGTCCTCCGGAACCTCTTCGGCAACGTAACCGCGGGCATTATCCGGCTTTTGGTGACCGTCGGAATCATCGCCGCCGTCGGTTTTTTCCTCGTCAAGCCGGCTCTGGAGACGACTCGAGACATCAGCCGGGAAACGAACCAGAGCATTCAGAACGGCTTCAACAGCAGCGGGATGGGCAACATCAACAAGACGATCGAGGACGTCAACCGCCAGGTTCAGCGCGAAATCAAGAAGTCGCTCCGAGCGTCGAAACAGCAGGGCGACGCCGACAAGCTGATCCGCTGCATCCGGCGGGCGAACCAGAATGTCAACCGGATCCAGCGCTGCAGCGAACGCTTCCAGTAGCGACAGCGGCGACGCCTAGAAGGCGCTGCTGCCGATCAGGGCGGCGGCAATCACGAACGCGCCACCCCACAGAGTCCGGTTCAGGGATTCGAACCGGTCGGTGAGCTTATCGAGGCGATTCTCGATCCTCTCGAAGCGCTTGTCCACTTGAGCGAAGCGCTTGTCCACCCGCTCAAAGCCTTCTTTCATCTCCGTCTTGAGATCTGCGAAGCCCTGGTTGACCTTCTCGTTCAGGTCGTCGATCCGCTCGTCGGTCCATCTTTCCCTCGGGCTCATCATCACTGCCATGAGCATAGCGTAACTGATTGTCTACAGCAACGCTTTGTCTTCAGGCCGCGCGCTGGGCGAAGAAAGCGCTGCCGGAGAGCGCGCGGTCGAAGCCCGACCAGGCCTCGCCGGCGGGGAGCTGCTTCTCGATGCGGTCGAAGCTGCCGAGGCGGCCGCCGAGGTTGTCGATCATGTGGACGAGGACGGCCTCGCGGGTGGCGGGCACCACCGGGGAGCCGTGCTCGAGGGAACCGTGGTGGCTGAGGATGATGTGGAGGACGCACTGGGCCAGCGCCGGATCGAAGCCCGGCAGGTCCTCGATCGCGCGGCGGACCGTGTAGTAGCCGAGCGGGATCTCCCCCTGCAGGCGGCCGGCGTCGGTGAGGTCGATCGCCAGCGGGTCTTCGTTGTAGGCAACGCACTTGCCGATGTCGTGGAGGAGGGCGCCGGTGACGGCGACGTCGCGGTCGATCCCGGGGAAGAAGTTGGCGGCGGCGGAGACGGCCTGGGCGACCGAGAGCGTGTGCTCGAGCAGCCCGTGGCGGTAGGCCTGGTGGTAGGTCTTCGCCGCCGGGGCGACGCTGAAGCGCTTCCAGGTCTCCGACTCCTCGCCGAAGAAGACGTCGAGCAGCCCCCGCAGCTCGGGGTTCTGGACCGTTGCCAGCAGTTCGCGCAGTTCGCCCTCCATCTGTCCCAGCGAGACCTCCGCCTCGGCCGCGAGGTCCTCGGTCTCGTACTCGTGCGGCTCGGCCTCGCGCAGAGAGCTGATCTTGATCTTCGCCCCCCAGCGCTCGCTGATCTCGAAGACGCCGCTGACGAAGACGGGGGAGCCGCCGCAGCAGAGGGCATAGAGCGTCTCCGCCTCCTCCCAGCAGACCGCCTCGGCGGTGCCGGTGGCGTCGCCGACCGAGAGCCGCAGCCAGGGCTCGCCGTTACGCTTGCGGCGCAGCTCCCGCTCGCGCACGGCGTAGACGCCGCTGACGCGCTGGCCGTCCTCGAGGTCCCGAAGGGGCACCCGGATGACGGCTTCCGTAGTCGTCGGAGCCGACCCGTTGCTCTGGGCGAACGCCTCGATCTGCGTCTGCTCGCTCATCGTCCGCCCAAGGTAGAGACGGGAGCGGACGGCCAGGACGCCGTAGCGACGGCTAGAAAATCTGTATTCCAGCGAGGCCGACGAAGCAGGAGACGGTGATCGTCGTCTGCGCAATGAATCCGTGAAACATCATCCGCCGGAGGTCGCGAATGTCTGCATCGACGCGCTGAAAGCCCTCCGAGACCCGGTTGTTCAGGTCGTCGAGTCGCTCGTCGGTCCATGCCTCTCTCGCCATCTCCTCCATGGTGGCAAGTGTAACTCATTGTCTGTGACGCGGAGCGCGCAAGAAGTCAATGCTCTGTCTCAAGTTGGTGGCGAATCGATCGCGAAGAGGCGCCACTCGCCCGGCGCGCCCTTCAGCGTCTGCACCCCGCGGTCGGCGAACTCCAGGCCCGACCCGACCACCAGCTCGCGCACGGTGCTGGAGACGAGCACCTCGCCCGCGTCGGCCAGCGCCCCGATGCGGGCGCCGATGTTGACCGCCATGCCGCCGACGTCGTCGCCGATCAGCTCCACCTCGCCGGTGTGGATCCCCGCCCGCACCTCGATCCCGAGATCCGCGACTTCGTCCTGCACCGCCGAGGCGCAGCGAATCGCCCGTGCCGGACCGTCGAAGGTGGCGAGAAAGCCGTCCCCCATCGTCTTCACCTCGCGCCCCCGGTGCAGGGCCAGCTGCCGGCGCACGGCGGAGTCGTGGCGCTCGAGCAGCTGCCGCCAGCCGCGGTCGCCCAGCTTCGCCGCGATCTCCGTCGAGCCGACGATGTCGGTGAAGAGGATCGTCGCCAGCGCCCGTTCTGCTTCGACCGCCCCGCGGCTGCCGACGAGGAACTCCTCGACCTCGTCGAGCAACCTGTCGAGATCGCCGGCGAAGGGGAGGTGGTCTTCGCCGGGAAGCTCGACGAGGCGGGCTCCGCGAATGCTCTCGGCCAGGTAGCGGCCCTGCTCGACCGAGACCATGCGGTCGCCGGCGCGGTGGAGGACGAGGGTGGGGACGTCGATAGCGGGCAGGATCGCGCGCACGTCCATCTCCCGGTAGAGGTCCATCAGGGCGACGGCGCCGGCGGGGCTGGTCCCCTGCCGCAAGAGCCGCGCCCACCAGCGTTCGAACTCGCGGTCGCCGAGCCGGCTCGGCGCCCAGAGCTCGAGTCCGACCGGACCGCCCCAGTCGCGGCGGATCATCTCCCCCCAGTGGTCGAGCTGCTCGTCGGTGATCCCCGGTGAGAAGTCCGGCGCCTCGAGCATCCGGGCAAAGGTCCCGAAGAGGACCAGCCCGGAGACGTCGCCAGGGTAGGTGGCCGCGTAGAGGGCCGACATCGGCCCCCCCTCGGAGACGCTGAACAGGGCCGGGCGCTCGAAGCCGGCGGCCTCGATCACCGCCCGCAGGTCGTCCATCGACTCCTCCAGGGTCGGCGGGCGGCCCGGCCGATCCGACAGCCCCTGCCCCCGCTTGTCGAAGACGAGCATCCGCGAGAAGGCGGTGAGGCGGCGGAAGAAGCGGGCAATCGCGGGGTCCTCCGCGAGCAGCTCGACCTGGGAGACGAAGCCCGAGACGAGGACGAGGTCGACGGGTCCCTCGCCGTGGACCTGATAGGCGATGCTGACGCCGTCGGAGTCGGCGTAGTGCGTCTCGACTTCCATTGCGACAAGTATCGTCGCCACCCGGGTGACCGTGCACGTTCCCAAATGGTTCGTCTGGGCTGCCGCCGCAGCGCTTGTCGCCGCTCTGGTCGTGCTGGCGTTCCTACTCGGCCGGTCCAGCGGAGACGACCCCTCCCCAGAAGAGACCCGGGCGCCGGCGAGCGCCAAGGCGGAGGAGGCCGTCTGCTCGAAACCGATGGCCGAAGCCGCCACCCTCGACACCGGCTTCGACGACCGGATCCGTGCTGGCGGGGCCGCGAAGGCGAGCATGGAAGGCGACGACCCACCGGTCGACGTCCCGTTCTTCTCCGATAGGGCGACCGACTACCAGGTGGGGATCCTCGAGTGCGCCGATCTATCGGGGGACGGGGTCGGGGAGATGGTCGTCGGGCTCTCGGCCGGCGCGGCCGGGCGCGTCTTCCATTGGGCGATCTTCACGCCCGACAGCCGCGGTCGCTGGACGCTGGCCTTCGACCGGAATTTCAGCGCCGCCAGCTCGATCGAGATCGAGGGCGACGCGGTGGTCGCGCGCGCTCCCATCTATGACAGGGACGATCCCCTCTGCTGTCCCTCCGGCTACAAATCGGTCCGGGTCGCCCACCGGAACGGGCGGTTCGAAACGACCACCACCGGTGCGCCTCCCGAGGAGAGGCGGATCGGCTTCGAGGATGGCCGGGTGGTGACGATCGGCGAGCTGGCCGTCACCGATCCTCCGAGCAGGGCCGCCGCGCTGTTCGGAAAGCCCACCGGGGTCAGCAACTATCCCGACTCCACCTGCACCTTCGGCTGGAGCGATCTGGGGCTCTCGATCGATTTCGCCAACTTCGGCGGCGGCGACCCCTGCGGGCCGGCGGGCCGGATCGCGTATTTCGAGCTGGCCGGCGCGGCCGCCGAACAGAGCGGCTGGCACACCGCCGAAGGAGCCCGGGTAGGCTCGACCGCGACGCACCTGGAGCGGCTTTATCCAGGGGCGACCCGCTCCGGCGACGAGCTGACCCTGGTCGAAGTCTCCTCCCCGATCGGCGCGAGCGGGACCCTCGCGGTGGCGACCGCCTACCTGGTCGACGGCAGGGCGTTCGGCTACCGGTTCTACGTCGGAGCAGCCGGAGAGTAGCCGTGGGGATTCGCCCTTTTGCTCTTGCGCTGATGGTGACGGGCGTCGCTCTCACCCCCCTCCTGGCAGGTACAGAATCGAAGGGGTCCCAGGCGTCGACGCCCACCTTCCAGGGAACCGCCGAGCCGATCGGCCCTCAGCTGCGGGAGCGGATGACCGGCGTCTCCTGGCACCGCGGTTGCCCCGTGGGACTGAACAAGCTGCGACTGCTGCGCCTCACCCACTGGGGGTTCGATGGCGAGGTGCACCGCGGCCGCCTCGTCGTCCACCGCGACTCCGCCCGGCCGATCCTCCGCACCATGCGTGAGCTCTACCGCCTCCGCTTCCCGATCCGCCGCATGCGTTTGGTGGACGCCTACGGCGCCGACGACCGCCGCAGCATGGCCGCCGACAACACCTCCGCCTTCAACTGCCGCTTCGTCGCCGGCACCAGCCGCTGGTCCGAACACGCCTTCGGCCACGCGATCGACGTCAACCCGATCGAGAACCCCTACGTCACCGGCGACGGCTACGTCTCGCCGCCGGCGGGAGCCCCTTATGTAGACCGCTCGCAGCGCGCACCCGGCTTGATCCACCGCAAGGGCCCGGTGGTCGCCGCCTTCGCGCGGAACGGCTGGGAGTGGGGCGGCAACTGGTCCTGGCCGAAGGACTACCAGCACTTCTCGGCCGGCGGCAACTGACGCCCGCGGCGCCGTCCCCATAGGCTCCGGCCGGTGATCCTCCGCAATTTCCGCTACGTCGCCCTCGCCGAGGCGACCAGCTTCCTCGCCCTCCTCGTCGCCTCCTACGTCAAAAACACCGGTGGCAGCGAGCTCGGCGTCAAAATCCTCGGCCCGATCCACGGGCTGCTCTTCGTCGTCTACGTGCTGATGGTCTGGCAGCTGCACAAGGAGGCCGGCTGGACCGGCAAGCAGACCTTCTGGATCCTGGTCGGCGCCGTCCTCCCCTTCGGCGGCTACGTCGTCGACTGGTGGCTGCAGCGGCGCGAGCGGGCCGGCACCCCGTAGGTGAGCGGAAAGTCGAGCGAGAAACCGGGGCAACGGCTGCTCGCCGCCGCGCGCCGGTTCAACCGCAACCCAAGGCTGCTCGAGCGGGTGAGGCGGACGCGCGAGCGGGCGCTCGGGGACGAGGATCTGATCGACCACCTCTCCACCGCCCGCGGCCGGCCGGCCGACCTCGCCGCCCGGCAGCTGGTCGCCTTCAGGGGCGAGGAGCATGGGGTCGTCGGGGAGCTCGGCCTGACCGCCCTGCAGGCCTGGCAGCGGCTCGCCGAGTCGCAGGACCGGGGACGCGGCAAGGTCGAGGTCGCGATCCTCTTCACCGACCTGGTCGGGTTCTCGAGCTGGGCGCTGGAGGTCGGCGACCGAGCCGCGATTCGGCTGCTGCGCGAAGTCGCCGCGGCGATCGAGCCGCCGATCGCCGCGCGGCAGGGGGAGGTGGTGAAGCGGCTCGGCGACGGGCTGATGGCGGCCTTCTGGGACGCGCCGAGCGCCACCGCGGCGGCGTTCGAAGCCCGCGAGCGGGTCGACGCGATCGAGGTCGAGGGCCACCGGCCGCGCCTGCGCACCGGCATCCACCTCGGCCGCCCCCGCAAGCTAGGCGGCGACTACTTCGGCGTCGACGTCAACATCGCCGCCCGCCTCGCCGAGGCGGCCAAGCCGGACGAGATCCTCGTCTCCGACCGGGCCCTGGAAACGCTGGACCCTGTCGTGGTCGAGTCGAGGAAGCGGCGCTTCAGCGCCAAGGGCGCGCCAAGGGACCTCTCGGCCTATTCCGTCGCGCGACGCGGGTAGCGGAGCACCGTCGCCTATACCGGTTCCCGTGCCAGCACCCGCCCGTCGCCGTCGAAGGCGGTGACCTTCAACGGCTCCTGACTCGAGGGGAAGAAGGCGTCGTAGAAGCGGAGCCCGCGGAGCCAGGGGAAGCGCTTGCGGGCCTCCGGAGGAGCGAGGACCGGGCGGACGGTGAGGAACTGGCCGTCGGACATCTTCACCACCAGTTCCACCGCCTTCGGCTGAGTGACTCCGCTGATGTCGCTCTCGGGGTAGTCGGTGATTCCGCTGCCCTTGTTGGCGGTGAAGACGAGCTCGGGAGGAAGGCGCCTCGGCAGGCTGCTGAAGTAGCCGATGCCGCTGTCCTTATCGCCGATCGAGAAGTGCACCCGAATGCCGGGCGGGCTGGTCTTCGTCCTCGGCGGCATCGGCGCCGCCTTGATCCGCCACGGCACCCCGTGGAGGCTCTTCCCGTGGGCGACGACGACGCCCTTGAACTCACCGCAGGCGCAGGCCGAGGCGCCGCCCGGCAGGAGGAACGCCGCCATCGCCGCGGCCACGATCAGCAGTCCTGAAATCCGTCGCGTCAAGATCAGGAAAAGATACGCCCGACCGCGAGCACAAAGGAGAGAGATGGGATCGCTGCGCGAATCGATGACCGGGAACACGACGATGCGGGAGGTCGTCGAAAGGGAGCTCGGCGAAGAAGTGGTCGTCGTCGCGGCGCTGGGTCAGGGCACCCCGCCGTCACCGCTCTCGATGGTGACCGCCGCCCGAGCGACCAGTCCAGCCCTACCGCCCCTTGCCGCCCCCGCCCTTGCCGGGCTTGCCCTTCCCCTTCCCCTTGCAGGACGTCTTCACCACCTGCGTTCTGACGAACGGCCTGCCGTTGTGGGCGACCATCCGCACCTTGGCCTTCTGCTTCTTGGCGCAGATGTTTCGGTTGTTGACCAGCAGG
>DATIMV010000032.1:0-27237 GCA_035474955.1 Solirubrobacterales bacterium | reverse complement strand
CACTGGAGGTCGTCCGTCACGACGGCCCGGGGGTGGACCTGCCCGAGGTCACGCGGTACCTGCGCGAGGAGCGCGGGATCCGCGCCCTTCTCTGCGAGGGCGGCCCGGGCCTGCACAGCGAGATGCAGGCGCTGGGGCTCGTCGACGAGATCTTCGTGACCACGGCGCCGAAGCTCGCCGGCGGCCCGGAGCCGCGGCTGGTCGAGGGCGAGCAGCCGCAGACGAGCGAGTGGGAGCTGGCCTGGCTGCTGGAGCAGGAGGGAGAGCTCTTCGCGCGCTACCGCCGAGCCGGCTGACCGGCCGCAGGCGGTAGCTTTCACGGCGATGGACTTCTCGCCCTCCCCGCAGGTGCAGGAGCTTCTGGAGCGGATCCGCTCCTTCATGGACGAGCACGTCTATCCCAACGAGGGCGAAGCGGCGCTGGCGCTCGACGAGGAGGTCGGTCCCGGGGTCCCCTACCCGGCGATCGTCCGCGAGGTCCGCGAGCAGGCGAAGGGCGAGGGGCTCTGGAACCTCTTCATGCCCGACGAGCTCTACGGCCCCGGCCTCGCCAATTGGGAGTACGGGATCCTGTGTGAGGAGATGGGGCGCAGCCCGGTCCTGGCTCCGATGGCCTTCAACTGCTCGGCACCCGACACCGGCAACATGGAGATCCTCGCCGAGCACGGGACCGAGGAACAGCGCGAGCGCTGGCTGGAGCCGCTGATGGAGGGCCGGATCCGCTCCTGCTTCTCGATGACCGAGCCCGCGGTCTCGGGCTCCGACCCGACCCTGCTGCAGGCGCGGGCCGAGCTCGACGGCGACGAGTGGGTGGTCAACGGCCACAAGTGGTTCACCAGCGGCGCCGTCGGCGCCGACCTGGCGATCGCGATGGTCGTCACCGACCCCGACGCTCCTCCCTACGCCCGCGCCTCGATGATCTGTGTCCCCACCGACAACCCCGGCTTCAACCTGGTGCGGCCGATCTCGGTGATGGGCCACGACGGCGGTCCCGGCCACTGCGAGATCCGCTACGAAGACTGCCGGGTGCCGAAGGAGTTCCTGCTGGGCGAGCGGGGAGCGGGCTTCGCCGTCGCCCAGGACCGGCTCGGGCCGGGCCGCATCCACCACTGCATGCGGGCGATCGGGACGGCCGAGCGGGCGCACGAGATGATGTGCCGCCGCGCCAACGAACGCAGCGCCTTCGGCGGCCCCTTGGCGGACAAGCAGTTCGTCCAGGAGTCGATCGCCGCCTCGCGGATGGAGATCGACCAGGCCCGCCTGCTCACCCTCTACGCCGCCTGGAAGATGGACACCGAGGGCAAGCGCGCCGCCCGCCAGGCGATCTCGGCGATCAAGATCGTCGCCGCCAACATGGTCATGGACGTCCTCGACCGGGCGATCCAGATCCACGGCTCCCTCGGCATGACCGACGACACCCCCTTGGCGATCATGTGGCGCTTCAGCCGCATGCTCCGCCTCGCCGACGGCCCCGACGAGGTCCACAAAATGGTCCTCGCCCGCCGCGAGCTGAACCGCTGGGCCAAGCGCGCCGAGGCCGAAGCCGAAGGCAACCTGGAGCCCCGCCACACGCCGCGGATGGTTTAGGACAAAAAGAAGGCCGGGCTTTCGCCCGGCCTTCGACGAACAGTTCCAGGCGAAGGAGCTAGCCCTCCGCGCGGAAGGTGATGCCGTCGAGGACGACGGCTTTTCCTTCGGCGCCGAGGACTTTGCCGCTGATGTCGATGCCGCTGGTGACAACGCCCGTTCCGGCGATGATGGCGGTGCTTTCAAGTATCTGTTCCTGCACGATCAACTTGTTCGCCGCCGGTCGGAAACCGGGGGGCAGCGTGAAGATGAAGCTGCTGGCGCCGCCGATCGCGATCCCCTGTAGGTGGACGATGCCCTCGTGGTCCTTGTAGAAGCCGACGGGGTTGAAACCGAGACCAGATTCGCCGGGGTTGCTGGAAGCGCCACCCTCGAAGGGGGGCTGACCGGGCGCCCCGACGATGTGCGTCGGTTCGGCGGGCGGAATCGAGCTGGCCAGCGCGGCACTGGGGACGGTGCCGAGGGTCGCCTCGTTGACCTTCGCCCCGGTCACGGCGTCATTCTTGATTTTCGCCGTGGTAACCGCATTCTTCTTGATCTTCGCGGTGGTAACCGCGTTCTTCTTCAGCTGTTTGCTGCCGACGGTGTTCTTGCCAAGCTGGACTGCGGCAAAGGCCGTGGCGCCACCGAGGATGAGGAACACCGCGATCGACGACATGACGTTTGCGTACGTCAGCCGCTTGCGTATCTGCTTCACGAGGACTCTCCCTATTCGAATTTCTTCCGGCAGCCCGATGGACCTCGTCTGTCCGGCTTATCCGCCCAACCTTTCAGAAATTCGCTTGATCCGGTGAGAAAGGGGCGGTTGGTTCCGCACTCAGGTCGAAAAAAAGCGGGGCCGCAATGGCCCCGCTTCCCAGCGATACGTCTACCCAGACTCAGGCCGTAACGCAGGCCGCAGATACGGCGAACTGCCAGTTGTCCGGATCGTCGACGGCCTCGTAGGCGAAGAACTGCACGCCGCGAGCGGCTTCGCCATTGATTTCGACCCGGCGCATGGTGTGGACGCTGAGCCGCACGTCGCCGCCAAAGTCGAAGGCGTCGTAGAAGCCGCCGATGGCCTTCTTGCCGGGGCCACAATCGGCGGTCAGGTTCTTGGGTTCCGAGTTGGAGGCGGAGGTTTTGCCCTCGTAGGTGAGGTTCATGAGAACTCCGCTCAGAGTGCCCTCGTTGATTTTCGCGCCGGTGACGGCGTCGTTGGCGATCTTGCCCGTGGTCACGGACTCACCGGCGAGCTTGCCGGAGGTGACGGCGCTCTCGCCGATCTTGCCGTTGGTGACGGCGTTCTCACCGAGTTTCGCAGCCGTGACCGACCCGTTGGACAGTTTGGTTTCGGTTACGGAACCCGCCTTGAGCTTGGCGTTCGTCACCGCTTCGTTCTTCAGTTTCGCGGCGGTAACGGCGTTCTTCTTCAGCTGCTTGCTACCGACCGTGTTCTTGCCGAGCTGGACCGCAGCGAACGCGGTGGCGCCGCCGAGGATCAGGAAAACGGCCAGGGACGACATCACGTTCGCGTACGTGAGCCGCTTGCGTATCTGCTTCACGAATTGATCTCCTTGCAAGGGATTGAGGGTCAAATCCAGGAAAACCCCTGCAGGCAGGCGGTTCCTGTCTTCGGACTGATTCACGGACCTTTTCAACCCGCCCGGACGACCGCAACGGGCCTGGACGGGTAGCCGAGACGCTCAGCCGGCCCGCTCGACCCGCTCCGCCTCCTCGGCCAGCCGCTCGACCAGCCGCGCGAAGGCCTCGACGCCCTCGTTGACCTTGCCGTAGCCGCCGGCGGTGTAGCGGGCGTAGACGCCCTCGAGGATGATCGCCAGCTTCCAGTAGCCGAGGGCGACGTAGAAGTCGAGGTCGGAGAGGTCGCGGCCGGAGCGCTCGGCGTAGCGGGCTCGCAGCTCCTCGCGAGTGGGGAAGCCGGGGGCGAGGTTGGCGGGCATGCCGAGGGCGATCGTGTCCTCGCCGCGCTCGGGCCAGTAGGTCATCAGCAGGCCGACGTCGGCGAGCGGGTCGCCGAGCGTGCAGAGCTCCCAGTCGACCACCGCGGCGACCTCGCCGCGGTCGGTGAGGATCATGTTGTCGAGGCGGTAGTCGCCGTGGACGATCGTCGCCGGCCCCTGCTCGGGGATCCGGGCCGAGAGGGCCTCGTGGACGCGGTCGATCGGCTCCAGCTCGCGCGTCTTCGACTTCTCCCACTGCCCCTGCCAGCGGTGCAGCTGGCGGGCGACGTAGTCCTCCTTCTTCCCCAGGTCGCCGAGGCCGGCGGCGTCGGGGTCGACGGCGTGGATCTGAACCAGGGTGTCGGCGACGCGCTCGCCGATCGCCCGCCGGTCCCCCTCGTCGGGGAAGACCTCCGCCTCCGCCAGGCCGCGCAGGATCGGGCCCTCGACGAACTCCATCACGTAGAAGGGGGCGTCGTTGACGCTCTCGTCCTCGCAGAGCCCGACCACCGGCGCCACCGGCACCTCGGTATTGCCGAGCGCGGAGACGACCTTGAACTCGCGCCCCATGTCGTGGGCCGACCCGAGCCGCTTGCCGAGCGGCGGGCGGCGCAACGCCCACTTCCGCCCGGCGGCGTCGGTCACCCGGTAGGTCAGGTTCGAGTGCCCGCCGGCGATCCGCTCGAACTGCAGCGGGAAGTCAACCCCGGAGACGTTCTCGCCGAACCAGGCTTCGACCGGCTTGGGATCGATCCCATCCGGCGCCGCGACGGTTCCGTCCTGCTCGGTAGCCTCGTCAGCCATAGGGGCGCAAGCATATTCACGATCCAATCGACGGCTGAGCCCGTCGCTCGCCAACCGGCTGCGGATCGGGTTCGCGATCGGCTTTGCCGTGCTCGCGGCGATGGCGGTGATCGGCGTCGGCCGCTTCCTCGAACAGCGCCAGGACTTCGAGGACCAGATCGCCCGCTCCTACCAGGTGGAGATGGAGGCGCGGGTGGAAGTCGCCCAGGGAACCGGCGGCCAGGCGGCGCGCGACACGGTCGAACGGGAGGCCGATCGGCGCAACGAACTGCGCGACGAGATCTCCGCCGACACCCGCGACACGGCGCTGCTGGTCGCCGCCGGGCTGCTCGCCGGCCTGACCGGGGCGCTGCTCCTCTTCAGCGGCTTGATCTCCTCGATGCGCCGGCCGCTCGAGGAGCTGGTCGACGCGGCCGGCCGGCTCGCCGCCGGCGACCGCAGTACCCGGGTCGAGGTCGGCGGCCTCTCCGAGACGGCGACGCTCGGCGCCGCGTTCAACGAGATGGCCGAGGAGCTCGAGCAGGAGGAGAGCCGGCGCGAACAGCTCGACCGGCTCAAAGACGAGTTCGTCCTCACCGCCTCGCACGAGCTCCGCAGCCCGCTGACCTCGGTCCAGGGGTTCGCCGAGCTGCTGATGCTCGAGCGCGACTCGCTCACCCCGCGGCAGGCGGAGACGGTCGAGATCATCCTCGACAACTGCCGCCACCTGGTGCGGCTGCTGAACGACCTCCTCGACCTCGCCCGCTCAGACGCCGGCCGGCTCTCGATCCGCCCGCAGCCGACCGAGGTCGCACCGCTGATCGACGACGTCGTGCGTACGATGCGGGCTCAGACGGAGGCCGGGAACCAGTCGCTCACGGAACACGTCCCGCCTGGCCTGCCGTCGATCAGCGTCGAGCCCGACCGAATTCGCCAAATTCTCGTGAACCTGCTTACGAATGCGCATGAGTACTCGCCCGAAGGTGCGTCCATCGGGGTATCGGCGCGCACCCTCGGCGACGAGGTGGAGATCAGCGTGACCGACAACGGACCAGGAATCCCAGAGGAGCAGCTGGGGCGGATCTTCGACCGCTTTACCCGCGGCGACGCCGGCCTGACCCAGCGCGTCGGCGGCACCGGCCTCGGGCTGGCGATCTCGAAATCGCTGGTCGAGCTGCACGGCGGCAGCATCGCCGCGGAGTCGACCGTCGGTCAGGGCTCGACCTTCCGGGTCCGGCTGCCGATCGCCGCCGCGCCCGCTGCCGACGGCGATGGGGCCAGCGGCCAGGCGAAGCCGGCGGAGGCGAGCTGATGGCGACGATCCTCGTCGCCGACGACTCGGAGACGATCCTGCTGCTGATGCGGACGCGACTGGAGATGGCCGGGCACACGGTCGAGACCGCCGCCGACGGCCAGGAGGTGCTCGACCACATCGCCGCCGGCGTCAAGCCGGACATGCTCCTGCTCGACGCGATGATGCCGCGCAAGTCGGGGATCGACGCCCTCCGCGAGCTGCGCGGCGCCGGCTGGGAGGTCCCGGCCCTGATAGTCAGCGCCCACCAGAACCGCGACGACGCCAACGCCCCAACCGACTTGGCGATCGACGGCTACGTGACCAAGCCGATCGACTTCGACCGCTTGCTGGAAACAGTCGCTGAGCTAACTGCGCAAGCGCACTAGCTCTTGGCGATCTCGAGCCGGATCTCCTTGCCCTCGAGCTTGGTCCCGTCGAGGTACTCGACGGTCTGCTCGGCAAGGTCCGGATCGACCTCGACGAAGGAGAAGCGGTGGAGGACGCGGACGTCGTGGACGGCCTCGTCGGGGAGGACGGCACCCTCGCGCAGCGCCCAGCGCAATGACTCCTCGTTGAGGCCGCTGTTCTCGCCGCGGTTGACGAACAGCTTCGTGGTCTTCGCCTTCGCCTCCTCGTCGCCACCCGCGTCTCCGTTCGCCTCGGCGGCCACCGGCTTGCGGCGTTCGCGCCGCTCCCCCCGCTCGCGCCGCCGTGGCCGCGGTGCGTGTTCGAGCCGCTCCTCGGGGGTCTCCCACTCGCCGATCGTGGTCTTCACGTCGCGCTCGATGCGGCCGATCTCGTCGCGCTGGTCGGGGGTGACGAAGGTGATCGCGCGGCCGGTCCGGCCGACCCGGCCGGTGCGACCGATCCGGTGCACGTAGGTCTCCGAGGAGTTCGGCACGTCGTAGTTGATGACGTGGGTGACGTGCTCGACGTCGAGCCCGCGGGCGGCGATGTCGGTTGCCACCAGCAGCTTCACCCGGTGGTCCTTGAAGGAGATCATCACCCCGTCGCGGACCCCCTGGCTGAGGTCGCCGTGCAGCGCCTTCACGTCGAGGCCTTTGTCCTTCAGCGTCTTCTCCAGCTTCGAGGCGCCGATTTTGGTCCGGGTGAAGATGATCGCCTGCTCGGGCTCTTCGGTCTTCAGCAGCTCGACCAGGCGCGAGGCCTTCTCCTTGGCCGGGACCTCGACGAAAGCCTGGGAGATCTTGTCGACCGTCAGCTGTTTCGGGGTGATTTTGATCGTCACCGGGTCGTACATGTAGCCCTCGGCGAGCTTTTTGATCGGCGGCGGCATCGTCGCCGAGAAGAGCGCCGTCTGGCGCCCGCTCGGGCACATCCGCAGGATCTTCTCGACGTCTTCGATGAAGCCGAGGTCGAGCATCTCGTCGGCCTCGTCGAGGACGACGTAGCGGGCCGCGGTGAGGACCAGCGAGCGCCGCGACATCAAGTCCATCATCCGGCCAACGGTGGCGACGACGACGTGGGCGCCGGAGCGCAGCTGCGACTGCTGCGAGCGGATCGGGGCACCGCCGAAGACGGCGACGATCTCGATCGGCAGGTGCTCGGCGAAGGTGCGCAGCGCCTGGGTCACCTGGATGCAGAGCTCCCGGGTCGGGGTGAGGACGATCGCCTGCACCTCGTCGTTCTCCGGGTCGAGGTACTGCAGCAGCGGCAACCCGAAGGCAGCGGTCTTGCCGGTCCCGGTCTGGGCCTGGCCGATCACGTCGTGACCGCCGAGCAGCTCGGGGATCGCTTTCTCCTGGATCGGCGTCGGCTCCTCGAAGCCGAGCTCGTCCAGCGCCTGCTGGATGTCAGGCGAGAGGCCGAGGTCTTTGAAGGCGGTCACTTAGGAAGAGTCACTTGCTGGGGTCAAGGAGGAGCTTGCCGGAGGTGCGACGCGCGATCAGGTCTTCGTGAGCCCGCTTCGCTTCCGACAATGGATAGACCTCTCCGATCGTAACCGCCAGCTCGCCTTTGGCGATCGCCCCCAACAGATCCTGGATCATCGGACCCAGCAGATCGGGGCGGGACAGCAGGTGCGCGAGCCAGAAGCCGATCACCGCCTTCGAGCCGCGCAGCAGCGAGGCGGTTGAGATCTGGCGCTGTTCGCGGGAGGCGATCCCGAAGACGACCATCCGCCCGAGCGGGGCCAGCACGCCCATCTCGGCCTCGAAGGCATCTCCCCCGCTCATGTGGAGGACGGCGTCCACCCGTTTGCCCTCGTTGGCCTCGCGGATCGCCGCGCCGAGGTCCTCGGCGCGGGAGTCGACGCAGGCGTCGGCGCCAAGGCTGCGGACCAGCTCGCGCTTCTCCTCGCTGGAGGCGAGGCCGATCACCCGCGCCCCGGCCCGCTTCGCCAGCTGGACCGCCAGGGTGCCGGTGCCGCCGGCGGCGGCCTCGACGACGATCGTCTCGCCCGGCTCGATCCGGGCGCAGCGGTGGACCAGCGCGATCGCGGTCAGCCCCTGCAGCAGGCCCCCGGCCGCCTGGTCGTAGTCGACCTCGTCGGGGAGTTTGATCAGCTGCGACTGCGGCACCGCGACCTTCTCGGCATAACCGCCGCTGCCGAGCAGCGCGACGACGCGGTGGCCGTTGTTGAGCTGGCCGCTGACCTCGGTGCCAGGGATCAGCGGCAGGGTCTGCTCGGCCAGGTAGTCGTTGCGGGAGGCGTGGGTGTCGGCGAAGTTGACGCCGCAGCGCTTGACGTTGATCACGACCTCGGCCAGCTTCGGGCTGGGGTCGGGAACGTCGCGGTAGTCGAGGACCTCGGGCCCGCCGAACTCGTCGATCTGGATCGCTTTCATCGGCGGTGAGTCTCGCAGGGAAGCTGCCGCTGCGCTCTGCCGTCCCGCCGCGTGCGCGGCGGGAGTCATTAGGCTGCCTGCCCCATGTCGCTGACCGTTGTCGGATCGATCGCCTTTGACGCCGTCAAGACCCCATTCGGGGAGCGGGAGCGGATGCTCGGCGGCGCCGCCGTCCATTTCTCCCTCGCCGCCAGCTTCTTCACCGAGGTGCGGCCGGTCGGCCCGGTCGGCGACGACTTCGGCGCCGACGAGTTTGCCGTGCTGGAAAGGCGCGGCATCGTCTGCGACGACATCGAGCAGGTCGAGGGCGGCCAGTCGTTCTTCTGGCGCGGCCGCTACGAGTACGACCTCAACGTCGCCCACACCGAGGACACCCAGCTCGGCGTCTTCGGCGAGTTCGAGCCGAAGCTCTCGGAGGCCGCCCAGGGGGCCGACACCCTCTTCCTCGCCAACATCCAGCCCGACCTGCAGCGGCAGGTGCGCGCCCAGTGCGCCGCCGCCCGCCTCAGCGGCCTCGACTCGATGAACCTCTGGATCGAAACCGCCAAGGACTCGCTGACCTCGGCGATCGCCGAGGTCGACGTGCTCGTCGTCAACGACGCCGAGATCCGGATGCTGACGGGTGAGTCGAACCTCGCCCGCGCCGCCCGCGCGGTGATGGCGATGGGTCCGCGGGCGGTGATCGCCAAGCAGGGCGAGTACGGCGCCGCGCTGTTCACCGAGAACGGCTTCTTCGCCCTGCCGGGCTTCCCGCTCGAGGACGTCCGCGACCCGACCGGCGCCGGCGACAGCTTCGCCGGCGGCTTCTTCGGCTACCTCGACGGCTGCTCGGGTGAGCTCGACGACGCCGAGCTGCGGCGGGCGATGGGCTACGGCACCGTCCTTGCCTCCTTCAACGTCGAAGAGTTCGGCACCGAGCGCGTCTCGCGGTTGAGCCGCGAGGAGATCGACGGGCGCTTCGAGGAACTGCGCTCGATGACGCAGTTCGAGGGTCCCGTCGCTTCTTAACAGCCGACGCGAGCGAAGTGACAGAATGGGCGCCTTCCATGCCATCTGACTCGCTCACGATCACCGACAACCGCACCGGGCAGACCTACGAGGTGCCGATCTCCGACGGCACGGTGCGGGCGATGGACCTGCGCCAGGTCAAAGTCGACGAGAACGAATTCGGGCTGATGGCCTATGACCCGGCCTTCACCAACACCGCCGCCTGCCGCTCGTCGGTCACCTACATCGACGGCGCCGCCGGGATCCTCGAACACCGCGGCTACTCGATCGAGCAGCTCTGCGAGAAATCGACCTTCCTCGAGGTCGCCTACCTGCTGATCTTCGGCGAGCTGCCGACCGCCCCCCAGCTCGACCGCTGGGTCTACGACATCACCCACCACACCTTCGTCCACGAGGACCTCAAGCACTTCTTCGAGGGCTTCCGCTACGACGCCCACCCGATGGGGATGCTGCTGGCCGGCGTCGGCGCGCTCTCGACCTTCTATCCCGACGCGAAGCAGATCGGCGACCCCGAAGAGCGCTACATGGCCGCGGTGCGCCTGATCGCGAAGGTCCCGACCCTCGCCGCCTTCTCCTACCGCCACAACATGGGGCTGCCCTACGTCTACCCCGACAACGAGCTCAACTACGCCCAGAACTTCCTCTCGATGGTCTTCAAGAAGACCGAGGACCGGCACATCCCCAAGGACGCGCTGACCAAGGTCCTCGACGTCCTCTTCATCCTCCACGCCGACCACGAACAGAACTGCTCGACCAGCGCCGTCCGCGGGGTCGGGTCCTCCGACGTCGACCCCTACTCGGCCGTGGCGGCCGGGGTGGCGGCGCTCTACGGACCGCTGCACGGCGGCGCCAACGAGGCGGTGCTGCGGATGCTGCGGCGGATCGAGTCGCCGGAGAACATCCCCGACTTCCTCGAGCGGGTGAAGCAGCGCGAGGAGAAACTGATGGGCTTCGGCCACCGGGTCTACAAAAACTACGACCCGCGGGCGCGGATCATCCAGCAGTACCTGGAGCCGGTCTTCGAGGCGACGGAGTACAACCCGCTGGTCGAGATCGCCCAGGAGCTCGAGAAGCGGGCCCTCGACGACGAGTACTTCACCTCGCGCAAGCTCTACCCGAACGTCGACTTCTACTCGGGGATCATCTACGAGGCGCTGGGGATTCCGACCGACATGTTCACGGTGATCTTCGCCATCCCCCGCACCGCCGGCTGGGTCGCGCAGTGGATGGAGATGCAGGAAGACCCGGAGAAGAAAATCGCCCGCCCACGGCAGATCTACACCGGCGAGCGCGAGCGCGAGTACGTGCCGATCGAGAACCGCGAGGGGCCGGAGAAAATCGTCGGCCCACCGGCGCGGCGCCCGAAGCGCACCCGCCGCGGCGCTTAGAGCCCTCCGATTGCATCCGAGGCATCCGCTGCTGCGGTTGCCTCGTAGGGAAGGGGCAAGGAAAAACTCCCCTATCCAAAGGAGGATCCATGCTCAAGCGACTCCTCGTACTGGCCGCCGCGATTTCCCTGATCGCCCTCCCGGCCGGCATCGCAAGCGCAGCCCCCAGCAAGAACATCGTCGAGACGGCAGCGGGTGCGCCCCAGTTCTCGACCCTCGTCTCCCTGGTCAAGAAAGCGGGCCTGGTCGGCGTCCTCTCGGGCAAGACGAACTACACCGTCTTCGCCCCCACCAACGCCGCCTTCAACAAGGTGCCGAAAAAGACCCTGAACGAATTGGCAGCTGACAAAGCGATGCTGAAGAAGGTCCTGCTCTACCACGTGCTGCCCGGCAAGGTCCCGGCCGCCAAGGTGCTGAAAATGAAATCGGCCACGACCGCCGAGGGCTCGAAGGTCGAGTTCTCCGTCCGCGGCAAAAACGCCTTCGTCAACGACGCGAAGATCACCAAAACGGATATCCGCTGCAGCAACGGAATCATCCACTCGATCAACGCGGTCCTGCTGCCGCCCGAGAACTAAGCGGCTACAGCGGTGCGCCTTATCCCCGCATAGCGAGGATAAGGCGCACCGATTTGCATAGCCTCCCGGCATGCCCAGCTGGAAGCTGACCGTCCGCCATGGCTCCGACGTCGACCACGAGCGCTTCGGCGACCTCGGCGCCGCAGTGGCGGCGATGCGCGAGCGGGCGCTGGCGATCCGCAGCGAGGGGCCGCTGCGGCCGGTCCAGTCGCTGCGGGACTTCGGGCCCGGCGACCAGGTCCACGCGCGGCTGGAGCTGAGCAGCGGTCGCCTCTTCGGGAAGTCGGCCGCCGGCGTGGATGTGCGCGGCGACGGCACGTTCGTCCCCTTCAAGGGCGGGGTAAAGCGAGAAGAGCTCGACCCCACCCACCACGACACGCCGTTCGACCTCGTACGCGAGACTCTGGAAGCGGAGCAACGATGACCAATGCCGAGACCGAGATCCCCAAGGGCAGCTACGCCGCCGGCGAGCGGGTGAAGCTGCCGGCCGGCGCCGAACCGCCCTTCACCGTCTTCATCAACGGGATCGAACAGGACCCCGGCAGCTACCGGATCGAAGGCGGCGAGATCCACTTCGGCCGCCCGATCGTCAAGGAGAAGGTCGGGGCGAGCCGCTGGCTGGCGATGTACCTCGGCCTCTGGGGCACCTACCGCAAGAACGAGACGATCGACCTCCAGTTCAACCGCAAGGGCAAGATCGAACTGCGCTCCGACCTGCCCGTCGTCCCCTACGCCGAGGGTGAGGGCCCGTGAACATCGGCTTCCTCCTCCTCTGCGACTACAGCGAGGCCGTCAACGGCAAGCTCTACCTGACCGGCGGTGGCTGGAACGTCCTCCGCCTCCCCGAGCTGCCGGCCGAGTGGTCCTTCTCGATCGGCCTCGGCATCGACATCGCCTACCACGAGACCAACGACCCCCACGAGCTGGTCGTCACCATCCAGGACCCCGACGGGGTCGAGCTGGGCGAGGGCCTCACCGCCAATTTCGAGACCGGCCGCCCCCCCGGCCTCCCCCAAGGCCAGGAGCAGCGCCTGGTCATGTCGATCGCCGCCACCGCCAGCTTCGCCACGCCGGGCCCGCACGCGGCGGTCGTCCAGGTCAACGGCGAGGAGATCGGCCGCGCCCGCTTCTACCTGATGGAAGGCGGCGGGCCCGAGGTGGAGCTGGGCTGAGCCCTGCCTAGTTGAAGACGTAGAGCAGCAGGAAAGCGATTACCGCGAAGGCGGCGCCGGCGGCCTGGATGCCGCGGTCGCCGGCGACTATCTGGGCCATCGAGCGGTCGTCGGAGCGGTCGTAGATCAGGTAGAGGTAGCGGAAGATGCCGTAGACGACGGGTGGGATCGTGAGCATCATCTGGCTGCCGATCAGCGGCGAGTTGACGGTGTAGATCGCGTAGCTGATCACGGTGCCGGTGGTGACCAGGGAGACCATCTGGTCGAGGAAGGGCAGCGAGTAGTGCTCGAGGACCGGTCGGGTCGAGGTGCCTTCGTGCAGCTCGGAGACGGCCTCCTGACGGCGCTTGGTGAAGCCGAGGAAGGCGGCGAGCATGCCGGTGCAGAGGATCAGCCACTCCGACGCGTGGGCGTCGACGGCCTCGGCGCCGGCGGCGACGCGGAGGATGAAGAGCCCCGCCAGCGTCATCACGTCGATGATCACGATCTGCTTGAGGCCAAGGCTGTAGGCGACCTGGGCGACGCCGTAGCCGACCACCATCAGCCCCACCTCCCAGCTGACGAGGAACCCGATGCCGACGCCGATCACGGCAACCACCGGCGCGATCGTCTTTGCCGCCGCCTCCGAGAGCTCCCCTGCCGCCAGCGGGCGGAAGCGCTTCTTCGGGTGCTTGCGGTCGAGCTCGACGTCGATCAGATCGTTGAGGAAGTAGCCGGCGCTGGAGATCAGGCAGAAGGCAACGAAGGTGATCAGCGCCGCGCTGATCGCGTCGATCTCGGTGAACTCGCCGGAGAAGAGCAGTCCCGCGAAGACGAAGACGTTTTTGATCCACTCCTTCGGCCGGCCGGTCTTGATCGCCGCCCGCAGCGGCGAGCGGCGCGGCACCACGGGCTCGTGCTCGGGCTGCGTCGGCTCTACCGGCACGGTTGGCTGTTCGGAGGTGATCGTTTCCATCGGCAGGGAGGCGGTCCAAGCGGCGCAATCGGCTGCCCGACCGGGAATGCGGGTTGCGAAAGGGTACCGGTGAGCGGCGGCGGCCTCCCCTCCGCCACGGGTTCTGGGTCCTCGTCGCCAGCGGCCTCCGCCTGATGTCGCCGCCCGTGGCGCTGGTGGTGTCGCTTCCTTCGCCCTCGCTGCGGCCGTGTCGTTCTCGACAGTTGAGCCGTCCGCGCCTGCACTCGCGTTGCCTTGAACATCGAAGCCTCCTTCTCGGGAAATGCGATGGCTCCGATCCTCGACCCGGCGCTTTTCGGGCCGTTGAAGCCCGACTAAGAAGTTCCTAAGGAGCTAGGCCGGGTCGATCAGCACGCCCGGGTTGAGCATCCCCGCAGGATCGAGCTCGGCCTTGGCGGCGCGCAGGGCGGCCGCGAAGGGGGCTGGGCGCTGGCGGTCGTACCAGGGGCGGTGGTCGCGGCCGACGGCGTGGTGGTGGGTGATCGTGCCGCCGCCCTCGATCAGCGCCTCGGAGACCGCGGCCTTGATCTCGTCCCACTGCTCGACCTCGCCGCCGCGGACAGCCGGGGCGAGGACGGTGAAGTAGGGCGCGGCGCCGTCGGGGTAGACGTGGGTGAGGCGACAGGAGACGCGGGGGGCGCCGGGGCCTTCGGTGGGGGCACCGCTCACCTCCGAGACGGCGCGGCGGGTGGTCTCCATCACCGTCGCCTGGAACTCCTCGAAGCGGTCCCAGGAGATCGCGGTCTCAAAGGTCTCCGAGAGAACGCCGCAGGCGACGAAGGTGTCCCGCAGGTACGGCGCCAACAGGAAGGCGCCGCGCCACTGGCCGACCGCGTCGCCACCGTCTCCGGAGGTGCGGACGTCGCCGGGGGTTCCGCCGTGCTCGCGGGCGATACCGAGGGCAAGGTCCATCCAATGGTCGACCGGGTGGTCGGCGGACTCGAAGCCGAGGATCAGGAGGTTGGCGCTGCCGTCGCCGGCGCCGGTCAGCTCCGCCTCGGCCGCGTCGAGCAGGCGGCAGTTAGCCGGGTAGAGGCCCGACTGGGCGATCTCCCGCACTGCGGCGGCGGCCGTGCCGAACTCGCTGAAGGCAACGCTGGTCGAAGTCTTGTGCCGCGGCCGCGGGCGCACCCGCACCCAGGCCTCAGCGATCACCCCGAGGATCCCCTCCGAGCCGATCAGCAGCCGGTCCGGGGAGGGTCCCGCCCCGGAGCCAGGCAACCGCCGGCTCTCCCAGGTCCCCCGCGGCGTGATCGCCCGCACCGACTCGACCAGGTCGTCGATGTGGGTCTCGAGCGTCGCGAAGTGGCCGCCGGCGCGGGTGGCGACCCAGCCGCCGAGGGTCGAGTACTCGAACGATTGGGGAAAGTGGCGCAGGGTGAGGCCGTGCTCGCGCAACTGCTCCTCCAGGCCCGGACCGGTCGCCCCGGCCTGGATCCGCGCCGCCAGCGACAGGGGGTCCACCTCCAGCACCCGGTCCAGCCGCCGCAGGTCCAGCGAGACCGCCGGCCGCTCCCCCACCCGCGGCTCCACCCCGCCGACGACGCTGGTGCCGCCGCCGAATGGGATCACCGCCGCCCCCTCGGCCTCGGCCCAGCTCAGCACCGCCTCGATCTCAGACTCGTCGTTGGGGTAGGCGACCAGGTCCGGCGGGTTCTCGAACTTCCCGTAGAACCCCCGCACCACGTCGCGGTACGCCTTCCCCAGCGCATGCGAAACCCGCTCATAACGCCCGTCTGAGAACAAGTCCCCAAAGCTCGTCGGCCGCTTCAACCGCGCCTTCCGAAGCTCAACCTCCTCCAGCGGCACCGGCCTCTCAACCTCACCCCCGAACCCAAACCGAGCTCTGATCCCTTCAGCAGCCTCCCGCAGCTGGGTAGCCGTGGGCGCCTGGTCCTCGTACCCCCATCCCCAATGCTTGAGACGGCGTCCCACCTAAAACGCCCCTCCCGCGGGTGGCGACGATGCGGGACCCGCGCCGGTAGGCGCGGGGGACGTATCGGAGACAGGACCCGCGGGCCGCAGCGCTACCAGTGAACGCCTTTCATCAGGTGCGCAAAGGCGACAGCCTCAGTAGTAGGCGGTTTGTCCCGAGCCTCCTCTTTCTTCCCCTTCGCCGCCTGAGAGTCCGGGAACAGCTTGTAGGCGGTGTTGAGGATCGAGTCGCTCGCTTTCGGCGCGATCGCGTAGACCAGCTCGCCGAAGTTGCCGAGGCGGGTCGCCACTTTCTTCGGCCGCCGGATCATCGCCTTGGCGATCATCTCCGCCGCCTCCTCGGGGGTGATCGCCGGGAACATGTCGTACATCCGCGTCGGCGCGATCATCGGCGTCCGCACCAGCGGCATGTGGACGGTGGTGAGGTGGACGTCGTCTTCGACCACCTCGGAGGCGATCACCCGGCTGAAGGCATCCAGCGCCGCCTTCGAGGCGACGTAGGCCGAGAACCGCGGCGGGTTGGTCTGCGTCCCGATCGAGCTGATGTTGATGATGTGCCCGAACTTGCGGCCGCGCATCGCCGGCATCAGCGCCAGGATCAGCCGCACCGCGCCGAGGTAGTTGAGCTGAATCGTCCGCTCGAAGTCGTGGTAGCGGTCGTAGGAGAGCGAGATCGAGCGCCGGATCGAGCGCCCGGCGTTGTTGACGAGGATGTCGACGTGGCCGTGGTAGGCCAGCACCTCCTCGGCCATCCGCTCGATGTCGTCGATGTCGGAGAGGTCGCACTGGTGGATGTGGGCGGTGCCCCCGGCCGAGACGATCTCCTCCTTGGTCTCCTCCAGCTTGTCGAGGGAGCGGGCGACGAGCAACACCGTGGCGCCGGCGTCGGCGACCTTGACCGCGGTCGCTTTGCCAATTCCGGAAGAGGCGCCGGTGATGAGGATGATTTTGCCCCGCACCGCCGCCGAGAGCGAGCGGTCCTTGAAGAGATCGGGGTCGAGGTTGCGCTCCCAGTAGTCCCAGACCCGGGTCGCGTAGCTCTCCAGAGGCGGCACCTCGATCCCCGAGCCTTTCAGCGCTTTCTGCGTTTTGGTCGAGTCGAAGGTGGTCGGGTAATCGACGTAGGTGAGCAACTCGGGCGGCAGATCGAGCTGGTTCAGGGCCACCTTCGCCGCCTGCTTGGCCGGGGGCAGCAGCTTCAGCGCCGTCCGCAGCGCGCCCGCCGCCGGCTCGGTGACCTCGCCGTTCAGCCGCATCGTCATCTGCGGCGCGTCGGCGGCCTTGGCGAAGATGTTGATCACCTCTCCCGCCGTGTGCGGGTTGGGGTCGGTGAGGTGGAAGGCGCGCCCGTTCAGCCGCGGCTTGTGGGCGATGTGGTCGATCGCCGCGGCGACGTAGTCGACCGGGACGATGTTGATCTCGCCACCCTCGATGCCGAGCACCGGCAGCCAGGAAGGGGCGACCCGCCGCAGCCGCTGCAGGGTCTTGAAGAAGAAGTAGGGCCCGTCGATCTTGTCGATCTCGCCCGTCCGCGAGTCCCCGACCACCACCCCCGGCCGGTAGACGCGCCAGGGGCGCTGGCACTCGTCGCGGACCAGCCTCTCGGCCTCGTGCTTGGTGCGGAAGTAGGGGTTGTTGTCGAGTCGTTCTGCCTCGTCGAACATGTCCTCGGTCCACTCGCCGCGGTAGAGCCCGGCGGCGGCAATCGAGCTGACGTGGTGGAAGCAACCGGCCTCCACGGCGCCGGCGAGCTCGATCGCGCTGCGGGTGCCCTCGACGTTGGCCACCTCCTGCGCCTCGGCGTCGGCGGTGAGGTCGTAGATCGCCGCCAGGTGGAAAAAGTGGTCGATCTCCCCCCGCATCGTCAGCAGGTCCTCCTCGGAGACGCCCAGCCCAGGCTGGGAGAGGTCGCCGGTGATCGGGACGATGCGGGCGCCGTCGGCGCCGAAGCTGGTGCGCAGCTCCTCGAGCCGGCCGCGGGACCCTGCCCGGACCAACGCGTAGATCGTGCCCTCACGCTGGAGCAGCTTTTGGACCAAATTTCGACCGATGAATCCGGTTGCGCCGGTGACGAAGTAGCTCATTGGGGTACCAGGGTATCTCGATAGGCGTGCCGGTAAACCCTTTTCCTTAGACTGAGGTCGAAGATGCCAGAGACGGCCACCGTCCAGATCACGATGCCCGAGATGGGCGAGTCGGTGACCGAGGGCATCGTCCTCGAGTGGCACGTGGCCGAGGGCGACACGGTTTCCGAGGGCGACACCGTCGTCGAGGTCTCCACCGACAAGGTCGACGCCGAGGTTCCGGCGCCGGCGGATGGCGTGATCGCCAAGCTTCTGGTGCAGGTGGATGACGAGGTCAAGGTTGGGCAGCCTCTTGCTGAGATGGAAGCTGGAAACGGCGAGGGACAGGGCGCCGAGCCCGCGGGTCCTGTCTCCGATACGTCCCCCGCGCCTACCGGCGCGGGTCCCGCATCGTCGCCACCCGCGGGAGGGGACGAGTCGGCTGACGACCAGGGCTCAGATGGCGGCGGGAAAGAGCTGGTCGTTTCCATGCCTGAGATGGGGGAGTCCGTCTCTACTGGCGTGATTTTGGAGTGGCATGTGTCCGAGGGGGATTCGGTTTCCGAGGGCGACACCGTGGTCGAGATCTCTACGGACAAGGTCGATGCGGAGGTTCCAGCGCCCGCTGATGGCGTGATTACCAAGCTGCTTGCTCAAGTCGACGACGAAGTGAAGGTTGGGCAGCCGCTGGCTGAGATGTCGGCGTCTGCTGGCGGCGCCCCTGCCGCGGGTGACGCCGGGGGAGGTACCGAGCATCCAGCGCAGGTGCCTCCCCCGGCGGCAGGACCCGCGGGCAACGGCGCTTCGTCTGCTGATGTGAGAGCTACGCCGGTGGCGCGGAGGATCGCGGAAGCCACCGGGGTCGATCTGGGTTCGATCAAGGGCAGCGGGCCGGGCTCGAAGGTCACCAAAGAGGACGTGGTCGCAGCTGCCAATGGGGGCAGTAACGGAGCTGTTGCTGCCGCTGCCGGCGAGGCGAAGCAGTTGCGGGGGGCGGCGGCGATGCTGGCCAAGGCGATGGACGAGAGCAAGGCGGTGCCGACTGCGACCTCGTTCCGGACGATCGCTGTCGACACGCTTGACGCCAAACGCAAGGCGATCAACGCGGTGTTGAAAGACCGCGGGCTGAAGGTCTCCTTCACTCACCTCGTCGCCTGGGCGATCGTGCGGGCGACCAAGGACTTCCCGGTGATGGTCCGGGTCTTCGCCGAGGAAGACGGCAAGCCGTTCGCGATCGAAGGCAACCCCGTCAACCTCGGGATCGCCGTCGACGTCGAGAAGAAGGACGGCTCCCACAGCCTCATGGTCCCGGCGATCAAGGGCGCCGACGGGCTCGACTTCACCGGCTTCCACTCCAACTACGAAGAGCTGATCGCGAAGACGCGCAAGAACAAGCTCTCCGCCGACGACTTCCAGGGCACCAACATCAGCCTCACCAACCCCGGCGGGATCGGGACGATGGCCTCGGTGCCGCGCCTGCTGAGCGGCCAGAGCGCGATCATCGCCACCGGCTCGATCGCCTACCCGCCGGAGTGGAAGCACGCCTCGCCGGAACGGCTGAAGCAGCTCGGCGTCTCGAAAGTGATGACGCTGACCTCGACCTACGACCACCGCGTCATCCAGGGTGCCGAGTCGGGGGCTTTCCTGCGCCGGGTCGAGGAACTGCTGCAGGGCGAGGACGGCTTCTACGAGTCGGTCGCCGGCGACCTCGGCTTCGAGGCAGCGATCGTCAGCAACGCCCACCCCGCGTCGGCCTCGGCGCCGCCGCTGACCGCCGCGCCGCCCAGCGCCGAACCGAGCAGCGCCCCGGGCCAGATCGACGAGGAGCTGCTGCAGGCGGTCCAGGCCGCGACCTCGCTGCTGAAGGCCTACCGCACCCACGGCCACCTGGCGGCGCATCTCGACCCGCTCGGCTCCGAGCCGAAGGGGGACCCGGCGCTGCAGCCGGAGAACGTCAACCTGACGCCGGAGCTGATGAGCCGGATCCCGGCCTCGATCCTGCGGATCGGCGTCCCCGGCGAGAGCCTGCTGGAGGCGCTGCCGCGGATGCGCACCGCCTACTGCGGCACGATGGGCTACCAGTTCGAGCACCTCTCCTCCCACCAGCAGCGGCTCTGGCTGCGGGAGATGATCGAGACGGGGGCGCACCGCCAGCCGCTCACCGAGGAGGAGAAAAAGCGCCTGCTGAACCGGCTGATCGACGTCTTCCAGTTCGAGCGCTTCCTCGAGAAAGCGTATTTGGGGCAGAAGATGTTCTCGATCGAGGGGCTCGACATCGTCGTCCCGATGCTCGACGAAGCCGTCACCCTCTCCCAGCGTGCCGGCGCCGAGGAGGTCGTCTTCGGGATGGCCCACCGCGGCCGCCTCAGCGTCCTCGCCCACAACCTCGGCCGCTCGGTCGAATCGATCCTCGCCGAGTTCGAGGGCTCGAAGCAGATCGACGCGGTGAAGGCGGTCGCCGCGATCCCCCACGGCGGCACCGGCGACGTCAAGTACCACTACGGCCACCGCGGCGTCTACGAGACCGCCGACGGCGAAAAGATCTCGGTCCGGCTCTACCCGAACCCGAGTCACCTCGAGTTCGTCGACCCGGTCGTCACCGGCGGCACCCGCTTCCTCCAGCAGGACTTCGACGGCCCGAACCTGACCCACGACTACAAGCGGGCGGTGCCGGTGCTGCTGCACGGCGACGCCGCCTTCCCCGCCCAGGGCGTGGTCGCCGAGACCCTCAACCTGCAGGCGCTGCCGGGCTACACCACCGGCGGCACGATCCACGTCATCCAGAACAACCAGGTCGGCTTCACCACCGACCCCTCGGACGCCCGCTCCACCCCCTACGCCGCCGACATGGCGAAGGGCTTCAACGTGCCGATCATCCACGTCAACGCCGACGACGCCGAGGGCTGCATCGCCGCGATGCGGCTGGCGATGGCCTACCGCGAGCGCTGGTGCCGGGACATCGTCATCGACGTGATCGGCTACCGCCGCTACGGCCACAACGAGACCGACGAGCCCGCCTACACGCAGCCGACGATGGCGGCGAAGATCAAGTCGCACCCGCCGGTCTCCGAGCTCTACGCCGAGAAGCTGATCGAGGAGGGGACGGTCTCCGCCGAGGAGGTCGGCCAGGCTTCTGACGAGCGCCAGGCAGAGATGTCGGGGGCGCTGAAAGGGCTGCGCCAGAAGATGGAGGCGGGCGAGTACGAGGACCCGACCGTCACCGGCACCACCCAGACCGGCGAACTGCTCGATCGCACCGCCAGCCCGCCGGTCCACACCGCGGTAGAGGCCGAGAAGCTGCGCTCGATCAACGAGGCGCTGCAGAAGACCCCGGAGGGCTTCAACGTCCACCGCAAGCTGCGGCGCCCGCTGCAGCGGCGGGTCGAAGCGCTCGAGCAGGGCGGCATCGACTTCGGCCAGGCCGAGTCGCTCGCCTTCGGCACGCTGCTGACCGAGGGGGTCCACATCCGCCTCACCGGCCAGGACACCGAGCGCGGCACCTTCTCCCACCGCCACCTCGTCCTCCACGACGAGAACACCGGCCTCGAGTACACGCCGATGCAACACCTCGAGGACGCCTCCGCCCCCTTCGAGCTCTACAACAGCCCCCTCTCGGAGATCGCCTGCCTCGGCTTCGAGTACGGCTACTCGGCGGCGAACCCGAGCGCGCTCGTCCTCTGGGAGGCGCAGTTCGGCGACTTCGCCAACGCCGCCCAGGTGATCATCGACAGCTTCATCGTCTCCGGCGAGTCGAAGTGGGGGCAGACCAGCCGCCTCACCCTGCTGCTCCCGCACGGCTACGAGGGCTCCGGGCCGGAGCACTCGAGCGCCCGGATCGAGCGCTTCCTCGCGCTTGGCGCCGAGGGCAACATCCGCATCGCCAACCCGACCACCGCCGCCCAGTACTTCCACCTGCTGCGCCGCCAGGCGCTGATCAAGAAGCCGCGGCCGCTGATCGTCTTCACCCCGAAGGGGCTGCTGCGGCTGGAGCGGGCCGCCACCACCCTCGAGGAACTGACCGAGGGCGAACTGCAGTTCATCCTCGACGACCCCACCGCCGAGGAGCGGCGCGAGAAGATCGAGCGACTGGTGCTCTGCACCGGCAAGGTCTACTTCGACATGGACGACAACGAGCGCCGAGAGGCGGCGGAGAACGTCGCGATCGCTCGGGTCGAGGTTCTCTACCCCTTCGCCAAGGAACAGCTGGAGCGGGTCATCGCCCGCTACCCGAACCTGAAGGAGATCGCCTGGGTCCAGGAGGAGCCGCGCAACATGGGCGCCTGGAAGGTGATGTCGCGGCGGATGCCCGACATCCTCCCGGAGGGGGTCAAGCTCACCTACATCGGCCGCCAGGGCCGGGCCAGCCCGGGCGAGGGCTACTCGGGCGCGCACGCGCGGGAGCAGGAACGGATCGTGCTCACCGCCCTCACCCCCGGCGCCTGATCATGGCCCGCAAGCCGTTCGAGAAGCCCGTCCCGGGTGAGCTTTTCATCTGGGTCAAGCGCGTCTCCTGGGTCGAGCTCGTGGTGTTCATGGGCCTGCTCTTCTTCTGGCTCGTGCCCGGGTTCGAGACCGAGACGATGGTCTTCGGCTGGGCCCACGGCCTCGGCTTCATCGCCCTCTGCCTGCTGATGTGGGTCGCCTGCATCAGGAAGGAGGCGCCCTACACCCTGCTCGCCGCGACCGTCACCCCGGCCGGCCCAATCGGCAGCGTGATCGGGATCGAGCTGATCGAGCGCAAGGGCTGGGGGGTGGCCGAACATCCGGGTTCTTCGACCTCGGCCGCGAAAACCGCTCCAGAACAAGGCTAAAAACGCTTTACCCGCCTTGACCGGGAATGGTTGAGCCTGTATAGCTAAACCCTGACTGTTCCTCAGGGCAGTCCCGCCAGGGGGAACGGCCGCGTCGGCATCCCTCCCTGGCTACCGACGCGCAGGTGCAGTGAGGGTCGCGCGGACCCCCCTGCCTCCCGCGGCCCCGCTGCGCCTACCCCTTTTCCCTGGCCCGGAGCTTGCGCAGCACGGTCTGGAGGATGCCGCCGTTGAGGAAGTAGGTGACCTCGTTCGGCGTGTCGAGCCTCACCGTCGCCTCGAAGGTCTTCTCCTCACCGTCGTCGGAGCGCGCGGTAACTGCCACCGTCTTCGCCCGGCCGTCCTCGAGGTCGCCGAAGTCGAAGGTCTCGGCGCCGGTGAGGCCGAGCGAGGCGATGCTCTCGCCGTCGGCGAACTGCAGGGGGAGCACCCCCATCCCGATCAGGTTGGAGCGATGGATGCGCTCGAAGCTCTCGGCGATCACCGCCCGCACCCCGAGCAGCTTGGTTCCCTTCGCCGCCCAGTCGCGCGAGGAGCCGGAGCCGTACTCCTTGCCGGCCAGGACCACCAGCGGAACGGCTTCTGATGCGTAATCCATCGCCGCCTCGTAGATCGTCGTCTCCTCCCCATCGGGGAAGTGGCGGGTGTAGCCGCCGGCCTTGTCGACCAGCTGGTTGCGGAGGCGGATGTTGGCGAAGGTGCCGCGGATCATCACCTCGTGGTTGCCGCGCCGCGCCCCATAGGAGTTGAAGTCCTTGACCTCCACCCCCTGGGCCGTCAGCCAGTGCCCGGCGGGGCTGTCGCGTTTGATCGCGCCGGCGGGAGAGATGTGGTCGGTGGTGATCGAGTCGCCGAGCAGGGCCAGCACCCGCGCCCCGGTGATCGGCTCGACCCCCGGCGCCCCAGCCGGCATCTGCTCGAAGAAGCTCGGGCGCCGCACGTAGGTGGAGTCGGGCCAGGTGTAGCGATCGCCGGAGGGAACGTCGACCGCGTTCCAGTTCTCATCGCCTTCGAAGACCTCGGCGTAGTTGCGGGCGAACATCTCCGCCGCGACCGAGTCGCCGACGACGCGGTTGATCTCCGCCGCGTCGGGCCAGATCTCTCGCAAAAATACGGGCTCGCCATTTTGATCCTCGCCCAGCGGCTCGTTGGCGAGGTCGATGTCCATCCGCCCGGCCAGCGCGTAGGCGACGACCAGCGGCGGGCTGGCCAGGTAGTTGGCCTTGACGTGCTGGTTGATCCGGCCCTCGAAGTTGCGGTTGCCCGAGAGCACGGCGCAGACCGTCAGGTCGTTCTCTTCCACCGCCGCGCCGATCTCCTCCGGCAGCGGGCCGGAGTTGCCGATGCAGGTGGTGCAGCCGTAGCCGACGAGGTGGAACTGGAGCTGCTCCAGGTACTCGGTCAGACCGGCTTTCTCCAGGTACTCGGTGACGACGGTCGAGCCCGGCGCCAGGGAGGTCTTCACCCAGGGCTTGCGGGTGAGGCCCCGCTGGACCGCGTTGCGGGCGAGCAGCCCGGCCCCGAGCATGACGCTGGGGTTGGAGGTGTTGGTGCAGCTGGTGATCGCGGCGATGACGACGCTGCCGTGGTCGAGCTCGAAGCTGGTGCCGTCCGCCATCCGCACCTCGACCTCGTCGCCGTTGCGGTTGGCGAGGGTGGTCGCCTGACCGCCTGCGGCGGCAATGTGATGCGGCTTGCCGTTCTCGTCGTCGTGGTCCTCCGCCGGCGGGTCCGACGCCGGGAACGACTCCATGCTGGCCTCGTCGACCGGGTTGACCTGCTGCTCCTCGACCGCGTCGGGCGAGAGCTCGGAGAGCGCCTGCAGGAAGGCCTCTTTGGCCTGCGAGAGGGGCACCCGGTCCTGCGGCCGTTTCGGGCCGGCGAGGCTGGGGACCACGTCGCCGAGGTCGAGTTCGAGCGTCTCGGAGAAGACCGGGTCCCCGTAGCTCTCGTCGGCGAACATCCCCTGCTCGCGGGCGTAGGCGTCGACCAGCTCGATCGTCTCGGTCGGGCGGCCGGTGAGGTCCAGGTAGCGGAGGGTCTCGGCGTCCACGGGGAAGATCGCGCAGGTCGAGCCGAACTCGGGCGACATGTTGCCGAGCGTGGCGCGGTCGGCGAGGCCAAGGGTCGGGAGGCCGGGGCCGTAGAACTCGACGAACTTGGAGACGACGCCGCGCTCGCGCAGCATCTCGGTCACGGTGAGGACGAGGTCGGTCGCGGTCGCCCCCTCCGGCAGCTCGCCGGAGAGCTTGAAGCCGACGACCTGCGGCAGCAGCATCGAGATCGGCTGGCCCAGCATCGCCGCCTCGGCCTCGATCCCGCCGACGCCCCAGCCGAGGACGCCGAGCCCGTTGACCATCGTCGTGTGGGAGTCGGTGCCGACGAGGGTGTCGGGGTAGGCCTGGAGGGCGCCGCCGTTCTCGCGGCTGTAGACGACCTGGGCCAGGTACTCGAGGTTGACCTGGTGGCAGATGCCGCGGGCCGGCGGGACGACGCGGAAGTTGTCGAAGGACTGCTGACCCCACTTGAGGAACGAGTAGCGCTCGCGGTTGCGGTCGAAGTCGTGCTCGGCGTTGACCGCGAAGGCACGCTCGCTGCCGAAGGCGTCGACCTGAACCGAGTGGTCGATCACGAGGTCGACGTCGACCAGCGGGTTGATCGCGGCCGGGTCGCCGCCGATCTCCTCCATCGCGTCGCGCATCGCCGCCAGGTCGACGACGGCGGGGACGCCGGTGAAGTCCTGCATCAGCACCCGGGCGGGCTGGAAGGGGATCTCGGTGCTCGGCTCGGCGGCGGCGTCCCAGGAGGCGATCGCCTCTACGTCGGCGGAGCTGACCGAGGTGCCGTCCTCCAGGCGCAGCACGTTCTCCAGCAGGACCTTGATCGAGTACGGCAGGCGGGCGACGTCGAACTTCTCCTGCAACGCGTCCAGCCGGAAGATCTCGAACTCGTTGCCTCCGACCTGGAGGGTGGATCGGGCGCCGAAGGAGTCGTTGCTCACGGCTTCGAGTCTAAGGAAACGGGCGCGCCGGCCCGCTCGTGCCTCAGCGCTTGTCCCGCGAGTGGCCGGAGGCGATCTCCTGGGCGGCCTTTTGGCCGGCGCTGCCGCTCTGCACCCTGGCGCTGAGCGCCGGGCTGACCAGCGCCAGGTGGGCGCCGGCGCGCTGGGGCAGGGGGGCGATCGTCACCTCGACCTTGTTGCGCTCGATCGCCTTGACGGTGGCGGCTCCGACCTGCTCGGGGCGGGCGGTGCCCATCCCGGGCGGTGGCTTGGCGCCGGCGTCGGCGAACATCCCGGCTTCGCGGATGAAGCCCGGGGAGACGATGGAGACGCCGACGTTGCGGGGGCCGAGGTCGGCGCGGAGGCCGAGGGCGAAGCCGCGCAGGCCGAACTTCGTCGCGTTGTAGATCGAGCTCTGGGGGCTGGCCGCCTTGCCGGCGAGGGAGGCGACGAAGACCAGATGGCCGGAGCCGGCGTCGAGCATCGCCGGATAGAGAGCGCGAGCGAGCAGCATCGGCGCCTCGAGGTTGACCCGCAGGGCGCGCTTCACCTCCTCGGCGCTGAACTCGTCCAGCTTGCCCGCTCCGGGGAGGCCGGCGTTGGCGATCAGGATCTCGGTGCCCTTGGCCTCCTCGGCGAGGCGCTCCGCCGCGTCGGGCTCGGCGAGGTCGGCGGGCAGCACGGAATGGCCGCTGCCGGGCAGCTCGGCGGCCATCGCCTCGAGCGCCTCGCGGTTGCGGGCGCTGAGCGTGAGCTGCGCTCCGCGCGCGGCCATCGCCTCCGCGATCGCCTTTCCAAGCCCTCCCGTCGCCCCCGTCAGAAGCGTTTTTCGGCCCGAAAGGTTCATCCCAGCGCGCAAGCTACCAGTCGAAGTGTCGAACAGAATCCCGATGGGAGCGAGAAGTTCGACCAAATATTTGCGTTTTGTGAGCGACACGCCGTCCAATCGTCTACACTGCCGCCAGTCATCAACCGAAACGCCGAATCCTTGGCGCAAAGAGCGCATGGGGAGCGGGGGAACCACGTTTTCGGGGCTAACCCACCAGCCAGGTGGGGGCGCAGGCTCCTTTCGCGCCAGCCCGTCAGCTAACCCCGCAGGCCGACGAAGGAGAACCGGTTTGCTTCACAACTTCAGGTTGAAGGTTGGGCTGGTGTTTGTCATCGCCCTCACCGCAACCGCTTTGATCGCCCCGGGCAGCGCCTCCGCGCGTTGCACCACCGGCGGCATGTCCCCGGCCGAAGTCGACGTCTGCACGCCGACGGCGAAGGCGAAGCTGCTCGACAACGGGATGCTGATCCCGCCGAAGAGCGCTCCGGCCCGCGTCAAGGCCGTGATCGCGGCGGCGAACAAGATCCGCAGCAAACCGTACGTCTACGGTGGCGGCCACGCTCGCTGGTGGGACAAGGGCTACGACTGCTCCGGCGCCGTCTCCTTCGCCCTCAAAGGCGGCAACTTCCTCACCAGCCCCCTCCCCTCCGGCCCGCTGATGAAGTGGGGCGAAGAAGGCGAAGGCCGCTGGATCACCGTCTACAGCAACCCCGGCCACGCCTACGCCGTGATCGCCGGCTACCGCTGGGACACCTCGGGCAGCACCAACGGCGAAACCGGCCCCCGCTGGCGCGAGGAATCGCGCGATCCGGCTGGGTTCGTCGCCCGCCACCCCGCTGGGTACTAGAGCTTTGCGGTAGGAGGGGGTCGGTACTCCCTCCCCAGACACCACTCGCTATGGCTCGTGGTTGAGTGTCTGGGGAGGAAGCACCGACCCCCTCTGTCACACGTGCAATTGAAAACGGTTGAGCCTCGACAGCCGTTGAACAAGCTGAACGGCTGAGATCACGGCAGCTTTATTGAAAGCTGCCGAACCTCGGGCGTCTGTCGGAGCTCTGTTGTTGGAGGGGGGCGGGGGGGGGG
>DATIMV010000031.1:0-4590 GCA_035474955.1 Solirubrobacterales bacterium | reverse complement strand
AACAGAGCTCCGGCAGACGCAGCAAGGAGCGACATCTCTTTTTTGAGAGCTGATTGACCCTGAGCCGTCCCGATGCTGCGTGTCGAAGAGGGGGCGTAGTACCCCCTCCAGACACTCAACCACGAGCCATAGCGAGTGGTGCCTGGGAGTCCCCCACCGGCACGCCCCCTACGGCAAGAATTCTTCAAGCAGGTCCGCCGCCGGCCCTAGGAAGCTGTCGACGTCGCCCAGCAATCCTTCGGCGTCGTTGACGATTTCGATCAGCTGGTCGAGCGGAATTTGCTGCAGGGTCGCGCGCAGGGGCGTCGCCAGGATCGGGCTCAGGGCGCCGGCTTCTTCGGCGTCGTCGACGGCGCGCAGGAGGCCGGCGCGGATCGCTTTCGTCAATCTTTCGTCGTCGATCCCGTAGCGCTCGCGGAACCGCTCCCGCCCCTCCTCCGTCGCCAGCGCCCGCGCCAGTGCCTCGCGGGAGACGCCGAGCTCGCAGGCGGCGCCGTCGAGGGCCGAGTTGGTGAACTGGTTGGCAAGCTGGGCCAGGCTCTGGGGGTCGCTCCACTCGCGCGGCTGGCAGGGGTCCTGGACCTGCTCCGGCTCATACGTCGAACCCCCGGCGGCGAGGTAGGCGCCGACCAGCAGCACAGAGGCGAGGATCGAGCCGACGATCAGCAGGCGGCCGCCCAGGCGGCTCTCCCCGCTCACAGGTCGACCCTCCGCGCCAGCGCGATCGGGAACAGCGCGATCAGCCCCAGCAGCGCCGCCAGCAGGAACGAGGTGCTGAAGGCGTGGGTCGCCCCACGATCGAGCTGATCCTGCAGTTCGCTCTGCAACTGCGCGACTTCCGCCCGCTCGGCCGGGTCTTCGGGTAGGGGTTCGAAGGCGGGATCGATCACCGGCACTTTCCCCCGCTCCCCTTCCAGCTGCCCGCTGACTTTTTCGGCGACGTCGAGCTTCAGCAGCGGGTTGACGGTCGAGTCGAGGATCACCGCGGTGCCGGCGTCGATCGCGTCGCGGCGCTGCTGTTCGATGTCCGCGGTGAAGATCGGCGTCAGCGCCAGGAGGCCGATGACGACGCCGGCGTGCCGCGAGGAGATCGTCCAGCCGCCGTGGATCGCCTGCGGTGCCCGCCCCCCGAGCGCGGTCTCGGTCAGCGCCGAGAGCACCAGCGAGAGGCCTACCCCGACCAGCACCTGCGGCGGCAGCGTCAGCAGAATCGTCGCCTTCGGCAGGAAGGCCAGCCCGGCGAGACCGCCGGAAACGAGAATCGCGCCGGCGGCGGCACGGGAGCGGGCGTCGGGGACGAAGTCGGCCAGCTTGCCGCCGACGATCGCCGCCAGCGGCATCGCCGAGACGACCAGCGCCGCTTCGATCGGGCTCAAGCGCCAGCCTTCGATCAGCAGCAGGACCAGCAGGAAGAGGGCCGCCATGATCGCCGCCGAGACCATCGCCAGGGCCAGGTTCGCCCAGAGGTGGGGCCGGCCGGTGCGCCGCAGCTCCGGCTCGATGACCCCCGTAGCCGCCTCGTGCTTGGCGACGGCGAGGATCGGCACCGCCGCGGCGAGCGCCACCGGCACCTGCAGGAGGAAGATCGACTGCCAGGAGACGAGCTCGGTGAAGAAGCCGCCGACCGCGGGGCCGAGGGCGGCGCCGGTTGCCCCCGCCGCCGCCCAGATCGTCGCCGCCCGCCGCTCCGAGCCGACCGACGCCGGCAGCAGCTCCAGGGCCGCGGTGACCGCGAGGGCGCCGCCGAGCGCCTGCACGCAGCGGGCGACGATCAGCGTCGAGAGCTCCTCGGAGAGACCGCAGGCGAGCCCGGCGCCGGCGAAGATCGCCAGCCCCATCGAGGCCGCCCGCCCCGGCCCGACCCGTCGCGCCAGCAGGGCCGAGGGGACCGCCGCCAGCGCCATCACCAGGTTGAAGGAGACGAGAACCCAGGTGACCCCGGCGACGCTGGTGTCGAGTTCCCGGTAGATCTCGGGCAGGGCGAGGACGACGATCGAGGAGTCGGCGAGGACGATGCCGACCGCAAGCGCCAGGGCGGCGACGCGGGGTCGAGGTGCCGCGGCGTTAATAACCGAGCTCCATGGCGTACTCGCGACGGTACTCCTCTTTTTTCTCCAGCACCTCTTCCACGTAAGCACGGGTTTCGGGGAACTCGATGTCCTCGACGGTGAGGTCGGCCCCTCCCCACTTGTCGGCGTTACCGGGGCCGGCGTTGTAAGCGGCCAGCGCCGCCGCCTCGTCGCCGTCGTAGCGATCGAGGTGTTCCCGCAGGAGGAACGTCCCGTAGCGAATGTTGATTTCGGGATCGCCCAGATCATCCAGTTCGAAGGTCGTCGCCTCACTGTTCTTGGCGATCGTGTCGGCTGCCGCGGGGGTGATCTGCATCAGCCCCCGCGCCCCCGCACTCGAAGTCTGGTCCCTGAACTTCGACTCCGAGTAGATCACCGCCGCGATCAGCGCCGCGTCGACCTCCTTTTCCTCGGCCTGCTGGCGGATCACGTCCTCGTGGCGCAGCGGCAGGGTCAGCTCCTGCAGCGCCTCGTCGAAGGTCCCGCTGGCGACCAGCGCGCCGGCAAAGACCCCGACCAGAACCGCGACGGTGCCGAAGGCGGCGAGGCGACGGCGGCGCACTTTTCGCTTCATCGGCGCAGCCTTGCGAGCAGGGCGGACAGCGCCCGCTCCAGGTCCTCCACCGAGCCGTCGTTCTCGATCACGTGATCGGCCCGCTCCGCCTTCTCGGTCTGAGTCAGCTGGCGCGCCTCGCGCTCATCGACCAGCGCGTGCCCCCGCGCCGCGGCGCGCTCCCGGCGGACTTCATCGCTGGTGACGATGGAGACGGTCGCATCGAAGGCCTTGTCGCTGCCGACCTCGAACATCAGCGGTACCTCGACCACCGCGACCTCGGTCTCCGCCGGCAGGGACGTCAGCCATTCGGCGGTTCGCTGCTGCACCAGGGGGTGGATCTGCGACTCCAGCCAGGTCAGCTGCTCGGGGTCGGCGAAGACGACCTCGCCGATCTTCGCCCGGTTGACCTTGCCGTCGGCGACGACCTCGGGGCCCCAACGCTCCTGCAGCCTGCCCCGCAGCGGCTCGCCTTCGAGCAGTTCGTGGACAACGGCATCGCTGGAAAGCGTCGCCGCCCCAAGGCGCGCGAAAGCCTTCAACGCCTCGGACTTCCCGGCGGCGATGCCACCGGTGAGGCCGATCTTCAGCGGCGACGCCAAAGGGCGCCGCTCAGGCTTGCTCGGACTCGCCCGTCTGAGCGTCGTCGCCGGCGTCGCCGTCGGTCGACTCGCTGGCCGCACCGGGCGCGTCCTCCACCGACTCCTCGGGCGCCTCCTCAGTCGTCCCGTTCTCCTCGGCAACAGGAGCGGGCTCAGCGTCATCCGACGCCTCAACCTCGGCAGGCAGCTCACCAGGGGCCTCTTCGGACGGAGCCTCATCTGCCCCCTCCTCGGACGGCTGATCCTCAGACGCCTCTGGCGCGGGTGGCGACGATTCCGAGGACTCTCCCGGTAGGGAGAGCCCGGAATCGGAGACAGGACCCGCGCCCTCAGCGCCTTGTCCCTCAGTCTCCGCGGCCTGTCCTTCAGCTTGAGCAATCTGCTCGCCAAGCCCGGCCATAGCCATGTTCTGCCCCTCGACCCGCTTGATGCTGAGCGAGAGACGCCGCCGCTCTTCGTCGATCTCGAGGATCTTGACGTTCAGTTTCGAGCCCGGCTCGACGACTTCGCTCGGGTTCTCGACGTGGTGGTCGGCAAGCTCGGAGATGTGGACCAGACCCTCGACGCCGGGGAGGATTTCGACGAAGGCGCCGAAGGCGACGACCTTGGTCACGGTCCCCTCGAGCACGTCGCCGCCGCGGTGGGTGTTGATCACCCGCTGCCACGGGTCCTCCTGGGTCTGCTTCAGACCGAGGGAGATGCGCTGGCGGTCGCGGTCGATGTCGAGCACTTTGATCCGCACCGTGTCGCCGATCGAGACGACTTCGGAGGGATGGTTGACGTGGCTCCAGGAAAGCTCGGAAATGTGGATCAGCCCGTCGATGCCCTCGAGGTCGACGAAGGCGCCGAAGTCGACGATGTTGGAGATCTTGCCCTCGACGACCTGGCCGGGCTGCAGGCGGCCGAGGATCTGCTCGCGAACCTCCTTGCGCTCCTCCTCGAGCACCGCGCGGCGCGAGAGGACGACGTTGTTGCGTGAGCGGTTGAGCTCGATCACCTTGCACTCGAGCGTCTGGCCCTTGAACTCGTCGAGGTTGTGGACGCGGCGGATGTCCACCAGCGACGCCGGCAGGAAACCGCGAACGCCGAGGTCGAGGATCAGGCCGCCCTTGACGACCTCGATCACGATGCCCTCGACCGGCTCTCCGGACTCGGCAGCGGCCTCGATCTTCCGCCAAGCCTTCTCGAAGCGGGCGCGCTTCTTCGACAGCAGCAGCCGCCCCTCCTGGTCCTCCTTCGTCAACACCAGCGCATCGACGCGCTCGCCCAGGGAGACCTCCTCGCTGGGATCGACGGAGCGCCGGATGGACAGCTCGGTCGATGGGATCACCCCCTCCGACTTGTAGCCGATGTCGACCAGGACCTC
>DATIMV010000030.1:0-76663 GCA_035474955.1 Solirubrobacterales bacterium | reverse complement strand
CGGGCCAACGCCTCGGCCGAGGTCGAGCTGGACGACGCCTGGGCGCATCGGGCCGGCCCGGAGGGCCGCGGCGTCGCCACCATCATCGAGATGGTCAGCCACACCCGGCTGGACTGCGCGCTCGGCACGGCGGCGGTCATGCGCCAGGCGGTCGCCCAGGCCGCCCACCACGCCGCCCACCGCAGCGCGTTCGGCGCCCGCCTGGCCGAGCAGCCGCTGATGGCGAACGTCCTGGCCGACCTCGTGCTCGAGTCCGAGGCGGCGACGACGGTGGCGATGCGGCTGGCCGCGGCCGGCGACCGGCGCGACGACCCGCAGGAGCAGGCGTTCCGCCGGCTGGGGCTCGCGGTGTCGAAGTACTGGGTGTGCAAGCGGGCGCCGATGCACGCGGCCGAGGCCCTGGAGTGCTTCGGCGGCAACGGCTACGTCGAGGAGTCGGGGATGCCGCGACTCTTCCGCGAGAGCCCGCTGAACTCGATCTGGGAGGGCTCGGGCAACGTCCAGTGCCTCGACGTCCTCCGCGCCATGATCAAGAGCCCGGCCTCGGTCGAGGCCTTCTTCGCCGAGGTCGCCGACGGCGCCGCAGCCGAGCCCCGCCTGCAGGCCTTCACCGACTCGCTGCGTGAGGAACTCCCCGGCGACCTGGAGACGATCGAGGCCCGCGCCCGCCGCGTGGTCGAGAAGATGGCTCTCGCCCTACAGGCCTCCCTCCTCGTCCGCTACGGCGACGAGGCCGTCGCCGCCGCCTTCTGCGCCTCCCGCCTCTCCGGCGACTGGGGCCAGGCCTTCGGGACGCTCCCCGCAGGCACCGATTTCGGCCGCATCATCGAGCGGCACTCGCCCGCCTCCTAGCCAGGGGGCGTCACCTGGCGCCGTCGCGCAAGGCCCGGCCGACTTGCTCGATCGTGATCACGCCGCTGAGGCGGCCCTCGGCGTCGACTGCCATCAGCGCTCCCAGGCGGCGCAGGTTCTGGTTGGCGAGTAGCGCGTCGAGGGGGGTGTCCTCGCGGACGAAGAGGCCGATGTCGTGGTCGACGAGGTCGGAGACGTGAGAGGTGGCGCGGGAGACCTCGGGCACCTCGTCGGCTTTGTCGCGGTCGACCAGCCCGAGGAAACGGTGGGCGGCGTCGACGACCGGGAACCAGGGCCAGCGGTAGCGGAGGAAGTACTCGTCGAGGGCGCGCTCGACGCTGAGATCTCCTGGGATCGCCACCGGCTCGCGATCCATCACGTCGGCGACGCGGACGTCGCCGATGCGGCTGGTGAGCGCGGTCTGCATCGCGGCGCCGCGGGCGGAGCCGTTGATCACCATCCCGATCAGGGCGAGCCAGACGCCACTAAACAGGTCCCCCGCGAAGGCGAGGGCGATGCCGATCCCGATGAAGAGGTAGCCAAAGCCACGGCCGAGGTTGGCGGCGAAGCGGGTCGCCGAGTTGCGGTTGCCGGTTTTCCACCAGGCAACGGCGCGGGCGACGCGGCCGCCGTCCATGGGGAAGGCCGGGAGCAGATTGAAAACGAGGATGAAGAGGTTGATCGCCGCGAGCCAGGCCAGCAATGCCATCAGGCCCGAGGCGCCTGACTGCGCTTCGCGCAGGGCGGCCTCCCGGAACTCGGTCCAGCCGGCCGCCCCGATCCCGATCGCCGCGCAGACGACGACGATCGCCGCCGTCACCGCCGGCCCGGCCAACGCCACCTTCAGTTCGGTGCCCGGCGAGTCGGCTTCGCGGTCCATCCGTGCCATCCCGCCGAAGATCCAGAGCTGGATGCTGGAGATGCCGATCCCGTTGCGCATCGCCACCACCGCGTGCCCGAACTCGTGCAGGAGGATCGAGCCGAAGAAGCCGATGGCGCTGAGCACCGCCAGCAGGAACGGGGTGGTGCCCGATTCGCCCAGCAGGTCTTCGAAGAACCCAGCCATCCAGAGGATGACCACGAACAGCACGACGAACCAGGACCAGTCGACGCTGACCTTGATCCCGCGGAAGTGGAAGAGGGTGATCGACCCACCACCGAGCATCTGCCCATGGTAAGCGGCTAGCGTCCCGATCAGATGGCCGGCGAAGCGGATTGGCTGCGAGAGCGGCTCGAGGAACTGGAGCGGATCGAGCGACCCTCGGCCTCAGAGGGCGAGCGGGAGGCGGCCGAGTGGCTGGTCGACCAGTTCTCCCAGCTCGGGGCCGAGGCCCGGATCGAGGCGGAGTCGGCGCACGGCACCTACTGGTGGCCGCTCGGGGTTGGCGCCGCCTTGGGGGCGCTCGGAGCCGCCCTCGCCCTGCGTGGCCGGCGCTTTCTTGGCGCTTTGCTCGGCGCCGTCGGAGCGGCGGGCATCGCCGACGACTTCCCGCCCGGCAAGCGCCGCCTGCGCCGGGTCCTCCCCAAGCGCACCACCTACAACGTCGTCTGCGAGCTCGGCGATCCGAGCGCCGAGCGCACGGTGGTCTTGATCTCTCACCACGACGCTGCCCACTCGGGCCTCGTCTTCCACCCGGCCCTGCCGGAGATCGCCGACCGCCTCGGCCTGGTCGAGCGCAGCGACACCAGCCCGCCGCTGATGGCGCCGGTCGTCGGCGGTCCTGTCCTCGCCGCGCTCGGGGCGGCAAGCGGTCGCCGGTCGCTCACCAAGCTCGGCCTCTTCCTCGGGCTGGGGACGATCGCCGCGATGACCGACATCGGCATGCGCAAGTCGGTGCCGGCCGCCAACGACAACGGCACCGCCGTCGTCGCCCTGCTCGCGCTCGCCCGCCGTTTCCTCGCCGACCCGCCCGAGGGGATTCGGGTGATCATGCTCTCGACCGGGTCGGAGGAGAGCTTCAGCGAGGGAATGAAAGCCTTCGGCGAGCGACACTTCGACGAGCTCCCCAGGGAGAGCACCTTCTTCCTCTGCCTGGAGACGCTCGGCGCCACCCACCTGCTGGCGCTGCGCGGCGAGGGGTTCCTGAAGATGCGCGACTACCCACCCCGCGCGCTCGCCTTCATCGAGCGGGTGGCGGGAGAAGAGGACATCTGGCTCTACCCCAACCTCCGCACCTACAACGGCACCGACGGCCTCGAGTCCCAGGTCGCCGGCTACGAGACGGTCGCCCTCTGCAGCTGCACCGACCTCAAGCAACCGGGCCGCTACCACTGGCCCAACGACACCGCGGAGAACGTGAACTTCGGCACCGTAGAGCGAGCAATCCATCTCTCTGACAAGGCAGTTCGCCACCTCGGCCAGTACTGGCTTAAGTGACCGATTGCAATGTGATGAATCCCGAGTACGTGCTCGGGATTTCCCGGTATAGCATCCGCCCCCGTGCCATCCCATGACGTTCTCGTAATCGGGGCCGGGCTCGCCGGCCAGCGGGCCGCCCTCGCCGCCGCCGAGGAAGGCGTGTCGGTCGGAATCATCAGCAAGGTTCACCCGGTCCGCTCCCATTCCAACGCCGCCCAGGGCGGCATCAACGCGGCGCTGAATCCCGGCGACTCCTGGGAGTCCCACGCGTTCGACACGATCAAGGGCTCCGACTACCTCGGCGACCAGGACGCGATCGAAATCATGACCCGCGAGGCGCCGGAGGAAATCCTCCACCTCGAGCACCTCGGCGTCACCTTCCACCGCAACGAGGAAGGCAAGCTCGGCACCCGCGCCTTCGGCGGCGCCTCCGCCGCCCGCACCTACTACGTCGCCGACATCACCGGCCAGGCGATCATGCACGTGCTCTACGAGCAGCTGATGAAGTACTCCGAGCAGATCGCCCGCTACGAGGAGTGGTTCTGCAGCTCGCTGGCGATGGACGAGAACGGCGAGTGCTGCGGCGTCGTCACCCGCAACGTCGCCGACGGCTCGATGGAGCTCTTCCAGGCGAAGTCGGTGATCCTCTGCACCGGCGGCAACGGCCAGGTCTGGCAGCCGACCACCAACGCCCTGATCTGCACCGGTGACGGCATCGCGATGGCCTACCGGGTCGGGGCGAAGCTGATGGACATGGAGATGATCCAGTACCACCCGACGACGCTGGCGGGCAAGGGCTTCCTGATCACCGAGGGCGCCCGCGGCGAGGGCGCGCACCTGCTCAACGCCAAGGGCGAACGCTTCATGGAGAAGTACGCGCCGAACAAGATGGAGCTCGCCTCGCGCGACGTCGTCTCCCGCGCCGAGCAGACCGAGATCAACGAGGGCCGCGGCTTCCCCGACGGCACGGTCGCGCTCGACATCACCGTCGTCCCGAAGAAGCGCGTGCACGAGGCGCTGCGCGAGATCGTCCTCGTCGGCCGCGACTTCGCCGGCGTCGACATCACCCGCGAACCGATCCACATCAAGCCGGGCAACCACTACACGATGGGCGGGGTCAAGACCGACGTCGACGGCCGCACCGACATCCCCGGCCTCTACAGCGCCGGCGAGACCGCCTGCGTCTCGGTCCACGGCGGCAACCGCCTCGGCGCCAACTCGCTGCTCGACACCCTGATCTTCGGCAAGCGCTCCGGCCGCGACGCCGCCGCGCGGGCAAAGCGGATGGAGGCCTCCCGCCCCTCGAAGAAAGTCCTCGAGGACGAGGAGAACCTGGTCGCCGACATCATCTCCCGCGAGAAGGGCTCCGGCCGCCGCATCTCCGAGATCAAGCGCGAGCTGGGCCAGACGATGGACTCGAAAGTCGCCGTCTTCCGCGACGAGGCCGGGATCCAGGAGGCGCTGGAGACCGTCAAACGCCTCAAGGAGGAGGCGAAGACCGCCTACATCGACGACCACGGCAGCGTCTTCAACCAGGACTTGATTGCCGCGATCGAGCTGGGGTACATGCTCGACAACGCCGAGTGCACCTGCGTCGCCGCGCTGGAGCGCAAGGAGAGCCGCGGCGCTCAGTACCGCACCGATTACCCGGAGCGCAACGACGAGGAGTGGCTCAAACACATCGACCTCGAGCTGAACGGGGACGGCCCCCAGCTTTCTTACTCCGAGGTCACGATCACCCAGTGGGAACCGCAAGAGAGGACCTACTAATGGCCGAGTACACGATCAAAGTCCGCCGGTTCCAGCCCGAGAGCGGCGAGGGGCCCTACTGGGAGGAGTTCAACGTCGATCTCGATCCCTCGCTCTCGGTCCTCGACGGGCTGCTGCAGGCGAAGGACAATGAGGATGGCTCGCTCGCCGTGCGCTGCTCCTGCCGGGCCGCGATCTGCGGCTCCTGCGGGATGAAGATCAACGGCCAGTCGGGGCTCGGCTGCAAGACCCAGATCGGCGAGGCGCAGGAGCAGGCCAACAAGATGGTGGCCGCCACCGGCGCCACCGCCGCCGAGGCCAGCAGCCCGATCGGCGCCCAGGCTCCGGAAGCCCAGGACGCCGTCCGCGCCACCGGCCAGGAAGAGGCCGGCCCGGGCCCGATCACCGCGACCACCGACGCCGCCACCCCGATCGTGATCGAGCCGATGGGGAACATGCCGGTGATCAAGGACCTGATCACCGACATGGAGTCGACCCACTGGACCAAGATTCGCCGCGTCACTCCCTGGCTGCTGCCCCACGGCGAGCCGCCCGAGCGCGAGTACGTCGTCGAGCCGGAATCGATGATCGACATCACCCAGTCGATGGCCTGCATCCAGTGCGGCGCCTGCGTCTCCTCCTGCCTCTCGATGGAAGCCGACCCCGGCTTCATCGGCCCGGCGGCCCTGGCCAAGGCCTACCGCTTCGTCGGCGACCCGCGCGACGCGGAGACCAAAGAGCGCCTCCACGACCTCGCCCACGACCCGCACGGGATCTACGACTGCACCCACTGCTTCAGCTGCATCGACGCCTGCCCGAAGGGCGTGGCCCCGATGGACCAGATCATGCGCCTGCGCCGCAAGGCCGGCGAGGAGGGGATCGAAGACCCCAACAGCGGCCACGACCACGAGATCGCCTTCGTCAAGATCATCGAAAAGAAGGGGACCCTGGACGAGTCGCTGCTACTGCAGGAGTCCTTCGCCCCCGGCTTCAAGGGCAAGCTGAAACCGAACAAGCGGGCGATCAGGGAAATGATCGGCTCGATCCCGACGGCGATCCGCGGGATCAAAACCGGCAAGATGCGCTCGCTCCACAAGCTGATCCCGGGTGTCCACCCGAAGCTCCCCGACCAGGACGACGTGAAGGCGATCTACAAACACGCCGAGGAGCACAACGAGGAACTGAATCTGTACATCCGGGGCGAGGAGGGCGAGGACGCCCAGCCCGACGGCGCTGCCGCCGAGGAGGTCACCAATGGCTGAGAACATCAAGGTCGCCTACTGGCCCGGCTGCGTCTCCCGCGGCTTCACCCCGGAGCTGCATGGCTCGATGGCGCTGGTCGCCGAGCGACTCGGGATCGAGCTGGTCGAACTGGACCGCGCCAACTGCTGCGGCGCCGGCGTCATCGCCGAGCACAACCAGGAGCTTGCCGACACCCTCAACGCCCGCACCTTCGCGCTCGCCCAGCAGACCGGTCTCTCGATGATGAACATCTGCTCGACCTGCCAGGGCGCCCAGTCCGAGTGCCAGCAGAGACTGGATGCTGATTCGGCTTACCGCGCCCACATCAACGAGGTGCTCTCCGGCCAGGGCCTCTCCTACGAGAAGGACAAGAACAGCTTCACCAACAAGAACTTCCTCTGGCTGCTGGTCGAGGACTACGGCCTCGACAACCTTCGCGAGAAGGTCCAGCGCCCGCTCAGCGGCCTCCGCGTCGGCCCCTTCTACGGCTGCTACATCGTGCGGCCGAAGGAACGGCTCGGCTACGCCGACTACCCCGACCGGGACATCTACCTCGAGAAGGTGATCGAGGCGCTCGGCGGCCAGGTCGTCGAGTACGACGGCGCCCGCAAGTGCTGCGGCTTCCCGGTGATCACGATGGCCCGCGAGACCTCGCTGCGCCAGGCCGGCACCCACGTCGGCGACGCGATCGACGCCGGCGCCGACTGCCTCGTCACCCCCTGCCCGCTCTGCCACCTCAACCTCGACATGCAGCAGCCGGAGGCAGCCAAGGTCGTCAACCGCGACCTCGGCCTCGCCGTCCTCCACCTGCCGCAGCTGGTCGGCCTCGCCCTCGGCGCCGACCCGAAGGAACTGGGGATGGGCAAGCACATCGCCTCGACCGGCTGGGTCGAGGAGCGGCTTACCAGCGTCGCCGCTTAATCGAGGCGGCAATAAGGCACCTATACGGTGCTCGATTGCCGGCTCGTTCGCTAGCCTGACGTCAGGTGAGCCGGGAAGACTGGTCGGCACTCGTTTAACCGACCCCGAAAGCTTCCGTGGACCTCACCTCAGCCCTCCCCCTTGCCGCCGCCGGCGATACCGCCGAGGTTCTCACCGACCTCTTTCTGGTCCTGCTCGCGGCCAAGCTGGGTGACGAGGTCTTCAAGCGGATCGGGCAGCCGGCGATCGTCGGCGAGATCCTCGGCGGCGTGCTGGTCGGGCCTTCGGTGCTGGGCCTGGTCGCGGTCGGGGAGGTGCTTCGCGTCTTCTCCGAGCTGGGAGTTGTGTTCCTGCTCTTCTGGGTCGGGCTGGAGACCCGCCTCTCGGAGATGCGGGCGGTGGGGCGGATCGCGGTCGCGGTCGGCAGCGCCGGGGTCGTCGTCCCCTTCCTCGCCGGTACCGGCTTTGGACTGGCCTTGGGCGAGAGCACTGAGACCAGCGTCTTCCTCGGCGCGGCGCTGGCGGCAACCAGCGCCGGGATCACCTCGGCGACCTTCCTCGACCTCGGGATCGCGCGTTCGCGGGCCGCCCGCACTGTCCTTGGCGCCGCGGTCGTCGACGACGTCCTCGCCCTGCTCCTGCTCTCGGTCGCGGTCGGGATGGCGGCCGAGGGTGGTGTCGAGGCCGACAAGATCGCCCTGGCGCTTGGCGTGGCGATTGCCTTCGTCGCCTTCGTCGCGCTCGGGGGGACGCGGCTCCTGCAGAGCCGGCCCCGGCTGCTGGAGGCGCCGCAGTTCGCCGAATCGCCGCTGCTGCCAGCGGTGATCCTCTGCCTCGGGCTCGCAGCCTTCTCCGCCAGCATCGGTCTCGCGGCGCTGATCGGCGCCTTCCTCGCGGGGATGATCGTCGCCGAGACCAAAGACCAGACCTCGATCGAGGAAGAAGTGCGGCCGCTCTACTGGTTCTTCCCTCCCTTCTTCTTCGCCTACATCGGGATCGAGCTCGACCTCGGCGCGCTGGCCGATGGTCACGCCCTCTGGCTACTGGCGGCGATCACTGTCCTCGCCGCGGCGACCAAGCTCGTGCCCGCTTACCTCGCGGCGCGCCGCCTGGGACGCGAAGAGGCGGCGATCATCGGCGTCGGCATGGTTCCGCGCGGTGAGGTCGGAATCGTCATCGCCTCGATCGGCGCCGCCGAGGGGGTCGTCGACGCGGAGCTGTTCGCCGTGGTCGTCGGGATGGCGGTGCTGACGACGCTGATGGCGCCGTTCGTCTTGCGCCGGCTCAGCCGCGGTTCAGCAAGCCGCGCTCAATGAGCAGCTCGCCCAGCTGGACCGTGTTGGTCGCGGCGCCCTTGCGCAGGTTGTCGGAGACGACCCACATGTCGAGCGCCCGCTCGTTGCCGGCGTCGCGGCGGATCCGGCCAACGTAGACCTCGTCCTTGCCGGCGGCGTCGACCGCCATCGGGTACCGGGCGGCAGCGGGGTCGTCGACGACCGTCACCCCGGGGGCGGCTTCCAGCAGCTCGCGCGCCTGCGCGGGCTCGAGCGGCTCGCGGGTTTCGACGTTGACCGCCTCGGAGTGGCCGGTCACCACCGGCACCCGCACGCAGGTCGCGCTGACCTTGATCTCGGGGTCGCCGAGGATCTTGCGGGTCTCGTTGATCAGCTTGCGCTCCTCGTCGGTGTGGTCGTCCCCGTCGGGGAAGCTGCCGGCGTGGGCGAGAACGTTGAAGGCGATCTGGTGCGGGTAGATCTGCGGCTCGGGCAACTCGTAGCCGCCGACCACCGCCCGGGCCTCGGCATTCAGCGCGTCGATCGCCGCCTTACCGGTACCGGAGACCGCCTGGTAGGTGGAGATCACCAGCCGCTCGATCCCGGCCGCGTCGTAGAGCGGTTTCAGGGCGACGACCATCTGCATCGTCGAGCAGTTGGGGTTGGCGACGATCCCGTTGTGACCAGATAGAGCGTCGGGGTTGACCTCGGAGACGACCAGCGGCACATCGTCGTGCATGCGCCAGTAGCTGGTGTTGTCAACCACGGTCGCGCCGGCCTCGACCAGCTTCGGCGTCCACTCGGCGCTGATCGCACCGCCGGCGGAGGAGAGGACGAGGTCGAGGCCCTGGATCGAGTCCTCGTTCAGCGACTGGACCGTGAGAACCTTGCCCTCCCACTCGATCTCCTTGCCGGCCGAGCGCTCGGAGGCGAAGGGGACGACCTCGCGCGCCGGGAAGTCCCGGGCGGCGAGCAGCTCGAGGATCGTCGAGCCGACGAGCCCCGTCGCGCCCAGCACCCCGACTCTGTATCCGTCAGCGGCCATCGGTCGAGTATGACGGCCGCTCAGTTGGCAACCGTCGGCCGGTGATCCGGGCCGGTCGGGTCCTCGGGCTGGATCGCGTCCTCGCCGAGATCGAACGCCTTGTGGAGGAGGTTGACGGCGTCGGCGACGCGGTCGGCGGCGATGACGCACGAGATCTTGATCGGCGAGGTGGAGATCATCTCGATGTTGATCTTCGCCTCGCCGAGCACCTGGAAGACCTTGGCGGCGACACCCGGGTGGGAGCGCATGCCGGCGCCGACGATCGAGACCTTGCCGATCTGCTCATCGGTGAGGATTTTCAGCGAGACGTCGCCGAGGGCAGTGATCGTGTCCTTGGCGGTGGTCAGATCGGAACGGTCGACGGTGAATGAGAGGTCGGCGAGCTGGTCGTCGCCAACCGGCTCGTTCTGGATGATCACGTCGACGTTGACGTTGGCATCGGCGAGGGCGCCGAAGACGCGCCCGGCGACGCCCGGCTCGTCGCGGAGGCCGTTGAGCGTCACCCGGGCCTCCGAGCTGGAATGGGTGACTGCGGTTACGAAGGGGTTCTCCATGGTCTCTTCCTCTGAGACGACGAGGGTACCGGGACCGTCCTCGAAGCTGCTGCGGCAGTGGATGCGGACGCCGTGGTTACGCGCGTACTCGACCGAGCGCAGCTGCAGCACCCCCGCGCCGGAAGCCGACATCTCCAGCATCTCCTCGAAGGAGACGCGGTCGAGCTTGTGGGCGCTGGGGACGATCCGCGGATCGGCGCTGTAGACGCCGGAGACGTCGGTGTAGATCTCGCAGACGCTGGCGCGGAGTGCCGCGGCGAGGGCGACGGCGGTGGTGTCGGAGCCGCCGCGGCCGAGGGTGGTGACGTCGCGGCTGTCGGTGGAGACACCCTGGAAGCCGGCGACGAGGACGATCCGGTCCTGCTGCAGCGCCTCGGAGATGCGATCGGCGCGGACGTCGATGATCCGCGCCTTGGTGTGGGAGGAGTCGGTGACGATCCCCGCCTGCGAGCCGGTCAGCGAGATCGCCTCGTGGCCCATGTCGTGGATCGCCATCGCGCACAGCGCACAGGAGATCCGCTCGCCAGTCGAGAGCAGCATGTCCATCTCGCGGGCGACCGGGCGCGCGGAGATCTCGTGCGCCTGCTCGACCAGTTCGTCGGTCGTCTTGCCGCGGGCGGAGAGCACGGCGACGACGCGGCTGCCGGCCTCGCGGGCGGCGACGATCCGCCCCGCGGCGCGCTTGATCTGCTCGGCACCCGCCACGGAGGTGCCGCCGAACTTCATCACGACGATGTCGGACCCATCCCCAGTCATCGATGTCTGAGGATAGTCGGGAACCGGTTGGGGCCCCTCCCTCGGGAGGGCTCCTACTCGGCCGCGCCTCCGAGGTTGCCGAGCATCGCCTGTTCGGCCATCCGGATCAGGCCGAGGCCGCTGTGGGGACGCATGTCGCTGCTGCGCACCCGCACGTGCGAGCCGTGCGGACCGACCACCTCGACGATCGTGCAGACGTCGCCGATTTCGCAGTCGTCGCCGTAGTCGTTCTCGATCGCCTCCATCTGTTCGGCCACGACCCGGCCGACCTTGCTCTGGTCAAGCGACATCCCAAGCTCCTCTCTCCTCGCCTTCGAACATGGACCGCTGACCTTACGGGATCGCACTCCACCCGCCTGCTTCCGCGGACGGGCATCCCACCTGAGGCCCTTTGCTGCGTGCGCGGCTCCGTGCATCACAGATCTGTGCCGCACTGTGCTTGCAGGAGAATTCTGGAAGCCGGATCACCGCAAGTAGAGCAACGCCCAATATTTCTTGACCTGCGGGTCAGCTCCCCAACAAACTCGGGGAGCGGCATCACGCAACAAGAAAGGGAGATTCAAATGATTCGCAAACTCAAGATCTTGGGGCCGACTCTGGTCGCCGTCCTCGCGATGAGCGCAGTCGTCGCCTCCGCGGCCCAAGCGCAATTCACAGCGAGCTCGTACCCGACCACGGTCACAGCGACCAGCCCTCTCGGCAACGACATCTTCACGACGGAAGGCGGCACCGTCGAATGCGCTGGTCATTTCGAAGGCACTTTGTCGGAAGCCTCGACCTCGATCAAAATATTCCCGACCTACACCGAATGCAAAGCCTTCGGGTTCGTCAGCGCAACGGTGCATGTGAACGGATGCTGGTACATCATGTACAGCAACGAGAAAATCGATATCGGGTGCCCCCCGACCAAAGTAATAGAAATTACAGCCGGTAACTGCGTGGTAGACGTTCCGCCGCAGAACAACCTGACAGGGGTCAAATTCACCAACAACAGCCCCTGGCTGGACATCTTCGCCACCGCCAAAAAAATCAAATACAACGTCACAAAAGATGGGTTCCTGTGCCCCTTCAGCGGGACCGGCGAAAAAGAAGGCGCTGAATACACCCAGGAATCGGCAGTCACCGCTAAACCGGTAAGCGGAGGCACGAGCATCTCGATCGACTAAAGCCATACACACGAGGCGCCGCATCGCGGCAGGCCTCTGCCGAGAGAGGGCCGGGATCTTTCCCGGCCCTCTCGCATCTCTGGACAGATCGATCGACTCCGGCGGCGGCCGGAGAGCGTGATCGTAATCACACTTCTCGATATATCTGTTAGATATATAAGCCAGAGATATGGAGACGCTGAGCGCCACCGCCTACGTGATCCTCGGGTTCGTCCGCAAAGGGCCCAAGTCCGGCTACGAGATCAAAGCCCTGGTCGACAACTCGACCCGGTTCTTCTGGGCGGCGAGCTACGGGCAGATCTACCCCGAGCTGAAACGGCTCGCGGAGGCGGGGTTGATCGTCGGCTCCGACTCCCCCACCGGCGGGCGCAAGCGGACGGTGTACGAGATCACCGCCGACGGCGAGGAGGAGCTGCGGAGCTGGCTGCGGCAGCGGCCCGACGTCTTCGAGATGCGCGACGAAGGGCTGCTGAAGCTGTTCTTCGCCGATGCGCTGCCGCGCGAGGAGGCGCTGGTAATCCTGCGCGAGATGCGGGCGCGGCGGCTCGCCGCCCACCAGCAGTTGCAGGCAATCAAAGACTTGAAGCTGAGCGGTGAAGTCGAGGACCCCTTCCCCCTGATCGTGCTGGAAGGCGGGCTCGAGTTCAGCGAGTGGTTTGCCGACTGGTGCGAGCGGATGGAGGCCCGAATCCTCGACTCCGCTCTCGAGGAAAGGAGCAACTGATGTTCGACTCTCTCGCCACACTCGCAAATAGAAGGGCCAAGCGGGTCGGCCTCTCCGCGATCGTCTTCTTCCTGCTCGCGGGCGCGGTCGGCGGCTCGGTCGCCGACCGGCTCGACCCCTACGGCGCCGACGACCCCGACACCGAGACGGTGAAGGCGACGGACCGGCTGGAGGAAGCGGGCCTGCGGGGGACGGCGGTGATCGCTGTCGTTCAGGACGCGCCGCTCGCCGATCCCGCCACCAAGCAGCGGGTGATGGCGCTCGAGCAGGAGGTCAGGAAGCGTCCCGACGTCGCCTCCGTCACCGGCTACTACGACACCGGCTCGCGGGCATTCGTCTCGCGCGACGGCCAGTCCACCTACTTCGCGGTGGCGCTGAAGCCGACCGAGGACAAGGCGTGGCAGGAGGCCGGCGCCGAGATCGCCGATGAGCTCTCCTCCCAGCCCGGCGTCCTCGCCGGCGGTCCGGCGGTCGCCCAGGAGCAGGTCAACAAGCAGGTCGAGGAAGACCTGAAAAAGGCGGAGCTGCTCGCCTTCCCCCTGCTCTTCCTGCTCTCGCTGCTCTTCTTCCGCAGCCTGGTCGCCGCGCTGCTGCCGCTGATGATCGGCGCCCTGGCGATCGTCGGCACTTTCCTCATCCTGCGAGTGGCGAGCGAATTCGGCTCGATCTCGATCTTCGCCCTCAACCTGACCACGGCGCTGGGGCTGGGGCTGGCGATCGACTACAGCCTCTTCATCGTCTCCCGCTACCGCGAGGAGATCGCTCAGCGCGGGCCGGGGCTGGAAGCGATGCGACGGGTGCTGGCCACCTCGGGGCGGACCGTCTTCTTCTCCTCGCTGACGGTGGCGGCGGCGATGGCCTCGCTGCTGGTCTTCCCCCAGCGCTTCCTCTACTCGATGGGGCTGGGCGGAGCGCTGGTGGCGCTGTTCGCGGCGCTGATCTCGCTGTCCGTGCTGCCGGCGGTGCTGACCCTGCTCGGCAACCGGGTCAACGCCGGGGCGCCGAAGTTCCTCCAGCGCCGCGCCGAGGCCGACGCGCGGCCGGCGCACGAGGGCTTCTGGTACCGGCTCTCCCGCTTCGTGATGCGGCGGCCGATCCCGGTCGCGACCCTCAGCGCGCTGTTTCTGATCGTGCTCGGCCTCCCCTTCCTGCAGATCAAGTTCAACACCGTCGACCCGACCGTGCTGCCGGAGTCGGCGAGCGCGCGCGTCGCCTACGACACCGTCAGCGAGGAGTTCCCGCCCTACCACGACACCCCGATCTGGATTGCCTACGAGGGGAAGCCGGGGGCGGCGGGGTTCGCGGCGCAGGTGCGCAAGGTCGACGGCGTCGCCGAGGTGGCGCCGCCGCAGCAACTGACGTCAGGGGTGACGGCGCTGCAGGTGACCTCCGCCCATCCCTTCGTCTCCGACGAAAGCCAGGAGACGGTGAAGGCGATCCGCGCTCTGTCGGCACCTCCCGGCGCGACCGTCCTGGTCGGCGGCGCCACCGCCGACTTCGTCGACTTCCAGTCGAGCCTCGAGGAGCACCTGCCGATCGCCCTCGCGATCGTGATCCTCTCGACGCTGGTGATCCTCTTCCTGATGACCGGCTCGGTGATCTTGCCGATCAAGTCGCTGATCATGAACTTCCTCAACCTCAGCGCCGTCTTCGGCCTGCTGGTGCTGATCTTCCAGGACGGCCGGCTCGAGAGCTTCCTCGACTACTCCAGCCCCGGCGCGATCGAGCAGACGATGCCGATCCTGCTCTTCGCCGTCGCCTTCGGCCTCTCCACCGACTACGCCGTCTTCCTGCTCTCGCGGATCAAGGAGGCACGCGACAGCGGCGCCTCGGAGTCGGAGTCGGTCGCGATCGGGCTGGAGCGGACCGGCCGCATCGTCACCGCAGCGGCTCTCCTGTTCGCGGTCGCGATGGGCGCCTTCGCCACCTCGGAGATCATCTTCATCAAGGAGAACGGCGTCGGCACGGCCCTGGCCGTCCTGATCGACGCCAGCATCATCCGCGCCCTGCTCGTCCCCTCGCTGATGGAGCTGCTCGGCAAGTGGAACTGGTGGGCGCCGGCGCCGCTGCGGCGGCTGCACGAACGCTGGGGAATCAGCGAGAGCGCGGAGATCCCCGCGAGACCGTAAAAAGGGCCGCTATGCGGACACTGACACGGTTTCGGTGATTAGGCGAAAGCCTGGGACGCCCGGCGGCGGAGATCAGCGTTCAGCATGCCGGTGACTTCGCTGGGGCGGTTGCCCGCGGAGGGGACGGCGGCGCCGATCAGGCCGTCGGCGCGGAAGCCGTAGAGCGGGGCGACGAAGCCGAGCTCGCGGATCTTGCGGACCAGCTTGACGGCGCTCTGGGTGTCGGCCTCGGGGCCGCAGAGGACGATCGCGGTCGGGTCGAGCGCACCGAGGGCGCGGCCGAGGCGGTCGTCGCCGAGCTCGTTGGAGAGGACGAGGACGCGGAAGCCGGCACGGCGGAGGGCGAGGTCGAGGGCTTGGGTGTAGACCTCCTCGGCGCCCTGGCCGTGGCTGGAGTCGAGCAGCAGGATCCCGGCCGGTCGCGCCGCGGTGGAGGCGAGGCGACGGGCGCCGTGGAGCCAGCCGGTGGCCCAGCGGGAGGCGAACTCGAGCTCTGCCTCGCGCTCGGGGTCGGCGGCAAGCTTGTCGATCGCCGGCAGCAGCAGCTCCTCCACCGTGCGCTCCAATGAGCGCAGGGCGAGGCTCTCCTCGACCGCGCGGTCGGCGGCGGGCTCGTCGAAGCTCTCGAAGGCGCTGAGAAGGCTGTCGTCGCTGGCCGGCGCGGCCTGACGCTGGCGCGCCAGCTCGATCGCCGAGGAGATGTTGCCCGTCTCGGCGAGGGCGTCGCGCAACGCCTGCAGCTCGAGCAGCTCGTAGTTGCGGTGGTTGCCGACGGTCCGCTTCGGCGTCGGGTAGCCGTAGCGACGCTCCCAACTACGCAGGGTGTTGGGGCTTACGCCCAGAACTTCGGCGGCGGCGTTGGTGCGGATTCCTGGCATCGGATAAAGAACGTGAATCGGTGGACTGCGTGTCTATTCGACAGCGCCCGCAGATTCTCCCACCAGGGATGGAGCTTTTGGACGGATTTACGGGGATCTGTCAGCGATCTTGCAAAGCGCCGACGCCCACCGGCTGCCCCAGGGCCCGAGCTCTCCACATTGCCGCGTCGGCCTTGTGCAGAAGCTCCTCGGCATCGGTGCCATGGTCCGGACAGGCGACGACTCCGGCTGAGACCGAGATTCGCAGCCCCCCCGCCCGCTCCAGGTCGTCGAGCTGACCCAGCAGCCGCTCGCACATCTGCACCCCTTCCACCGTGCCGATGCAGGGGGCGAGAACGCAGAGCGCGTCCTCCTCGAGGCGGAAGCATTCGTCGACGATGCGGATGCTGTCGCGGAGGGCGGCGCCAACGATCGAGAGCACCGTCTCCTGCCCGCCGGCAGCGTCGCCGGGACGGACCCCGGGCCCGGAAGCGTCGAAGACGGCGAGACCGAAGGGATGGCCGTAGCGGCGGTTCGTCTCCAACAGTTGCTCCAACCGCCGGCGCATATGACCTGGCTGGTAGAGGCTGGGAAGTTCTTCGAGCTGCCCTTCGAGGGCGTGGCCGTTGGATGGGACCGGGGGGCTTCCCTCAGCGGCCTCGATTGCCGCAGCGGTTACCGAGCCGAACTCTCCAGCCAGCCGCTGCGCCGCTTGGGCGAAGTCCACTCCATTGGTCCCAATCTCCTCGTGCAAGCTGCCTAAGAGATCGGCGTGCAGCTGGGAGACCTTGAGGGCGAGCCGGCCAGAGGGCGAACGGTCTTCCCGGCGGCGATCCGCTTGAGGTTGGTCGGGCACACAGTGACCTTGGCGAAGGCGCCGGACAATCGATTCTCAAAAAGCCGCTATTTGCGAGGTGACAGTCGTCCAGGACGGATGTTCAGTCCCGCTTATTCCAGGCTTCTTCGGCCCGCGAGGGCCTTGCCCAGGGTCACCTCGTCGGCGTGCTCGAGGTCCGCGCCGACCGGCAGGCCGCTGGCCAGCCGCGTCACCGTCACCTGCCCGCGCAGCATGTCGGCGATGTGGAGAGCGGTCGCCTCACCGGTGGTGGTGGGGTTGGTCGCCAGCACCACCTCGTCGATGCCGCCGCGCTCGACCCGTCGCCGCAGCTCACCGATCTTCAGGTCTTCGGCGTCGACTCCGTCGATCGGCGACAGCGCGCCGCCGAGCACGTGGTAGAGCCCACGGTATTCGTGGGTGCGCTCGATCGGGATCACGTCGGCGGGCTCCTCGACGACGCAGATCGTCGCCCGATCCCGGTTCTGGTCGGCGCAGATCCGGCAGAGCGGACCCTCGGCGAGGTTGAAGCATTCCTCGCAGAGGCCGACCTTCTCCTTCACTTCGCGGATCGCGTCGCCGAGGGCGAAGGCCTCTTCGTCGGGCGCGCGCAGGAGGTGGAAAGCGAGCCGCTGCGCGGTCCGCTGGCCGATGCCCGGCAACCGCGATAGCTCAGCGACCAGGCGCGCGAGCGGTGCCGGGCCTTCGCTCAACCGAGCATGCCCCCCAGGCCGCCGAGGTCGCCGCCCCCGGTGATCCCGCCCATTTTCGAGCTGGCCAGCTCCTGTGCGGCGCGCAGACCCTCGTTGACGGCCGCCTGGACCATCTCCTGCAGCAGCTCCGCCTCCTCGGGGTCGATCGCCTCGGGATCGATCACGATCTCCCGCAGGGTCAGGTCGCCGCCCATCTTCACTTTGACCATGCCGCCACCGGCGCTCGCCTCGACGACCTCGTCTTTCAGTTTCTCCTGCGCCTCCAGCATCTCGGCCTGCATCTGCTGCGCCTGTTTCATCAGACCCTGGATGTCAAAGCCTCCCGGTCCGCCTCCTCGTGCCACCTAACCGACCTCCTCCGCGTCGAACTCGCTCTTCAGCCGCTCCAGCAGCTCTTCCTCGTTGACCTGATCACTACCCGGCGCCGGCGTATCCGGCGGCGCCTCTCCGTCCAGCACCACATAAGTGGGCCGCAACCCCGTGCCGGTCACGGCAGCAAAGGCAGCGGCCACCGTGTCTCGCTTCTCTGGGCTGTCGGCGTTTTTCTTCAGGAAGGTCATGTCGGGGGGGAAGCCCACCTCGAGTCCGCTCTCACCGAAACTGACCGGCCGCGCGCCCTCGAGCGCACCAGCGAGAGCCGGAGCGGTCTCCTCCAGCTTCTGAAGGACAGCGGGCCAGACTCGCTGGATCTCGTCGAGGGACAGCTCCGCGGGGGGGGCGGGCGGGCTCTGGCCGGCGGGTCCTGTCTCCGATCGGGGGCTCTCCCTACCGGGAGAGTCCTCCCGATCGTCGCCACCCGCCGGAGGAGCGGCTTCCGCTGACGGCTCAGACTCGGGGGGCGGGGCAACCTCAGCCTCTTCTTCTTCGGCGGGAGGGGGGTCCTCCTGAGGGGCCGGAGCGGGGGGATCGTTCGGTGAAGGTTCGATCGGTGGGTCGTCTGCTGGGGGCGGATCTGCCCCGGGTGGCGACGGTGCGGGACTCTCGCCGGCAGGCGAGAGGGACGTACCGGAGACAGGGCCCGCGGGCCGGGCGCCTCCGTCCTGCTGCTCCAGTCGCTCGATCCTCCTCAGCAGCCCAGCGGTGTCCGGGTCGAGATCCGGACGGGCAGCCTTGAGCAGCGCGATCTCGACGGCCAGGCGGGCGTCGTCGCCCTCGCGGACGGCGGTGAGGGCATCCGCGAGCTCGTCGATCGTGCGGACAAGGTTGCCGGGGCGGATCGCAGTGGCCTGGGCCTGCATGCGGGCGGTGTCGGTGGCGGTTACCACGAAGCCGGTCGGGACTTCGCCGGTCGTCTGGGTGATCAGCAGATGGCGCAGGTGGGCGAGGAGGTCGCGGGCGAACTGCGAGGGGTCGCGACCGGAGCGGGCCATCCTCTCGACCCCGAGCAGGACGCCCTTGGGGTCCTCGGCGACCACCGCATCGACCGCCTCGAAGAGGAGGTCGGCGTCAGCGGCGCCGAGCATCTCCAGCACGTCTTCGAGCTTGACGTGGTTGCCGCCGAAGGCGACCAGCTGGTCGAGAGTGCCAAGGGCATCGCGGAAGCTGCCCGAGGCCGAGCGGGCGATCATCGCCACCGCCCCCTCGTCGACCTCAATTTGCTCGGTGGCGGCGACCCGGGTCAGCACCTCGGAGATCTGCTCCAGCGAGGGGCGCTGGAAGTCGAAGCGCTGGCAGCGGTCGGCGATCGTCGCCATCACCTTGTGCGACTCGGTGGTGGCGAGGACGAAGACGGTGTTCGGCGGCGGCTCCTCGAGCGTCTTCAGGAAGGCGTTCCAAGCCTCTTTGGTCAGCATGTGCGCCTCGTCGAGGATGTAGACCTTCCAGTGGCCGCCGGCGGGGGCGTAGGCGACCCGCTCTCGGAGGTCGCGGACGTCGTCGACCGAGCGGTTCGAGGCCGCGTCCATCTCGATCACGTCGACCGAGGTGCCGGCGGCGATCGTCACGCAGGACTCGCATTCGCCGCAGGGGGTGACGGTCGGGCCACCGCGCTCGCAGTTCAGCGAGCGGGCGAGGATCTTCGCCATCGAGGTCTTGCCGGTGCCGCGGGAGCCGACGAAGAGGTAGGCGTGGTGGACCTTGCCCTGCTCGACCGCGTTGCGCAGGGTGCGGACGACGTGGGTCTGGCCCACGACCTCGTCGAAGGAACCCGGGCGATGGCGGCGGTAGAGGGAAGTCGACTCGCTCACTTAGAGCCAGTGTATCCACGGCCACCCGCCGTCCCGGGAGCCACCCCGATACCGTGCCGCCCGTGCCGAAGGGGGCCCGCAACTGGCTGACGCCCGCCGCCTGGGTCGCCGCGGTGAGTGGCGTGCTGCTGCTCCTCTTCCCGGTCGGCTTCCCCAACTACGACACGATCTACGCGCTCGTCTGGGGGCGCGAAATCGCCCACCTCGAAAGCCCCGACCACGGCGCCTCGCTGCCACCGACGCCGCACCCGCTGACCGAGCTCTGGGGAGCGCTGCTGACGCCGCTGGGCGACGGCGCGATCACGCTGACGATGATCGGCGCCTACGTCGCCCTGGGGCTGATCGGCTACTTCGTCTACCGGCTCGGCGCGATCTGGTTCGACCGCTGGGTCGGCGGAGTCGCCGCCCTCATCGTCCTCACCCGCGCCCCCTTCCTCTCCAACGGCCTCCGCGCCTACATCGACCTCCCCTACATCGCCCTCTGCCTGGCCGCGCTCCTGGTAGAGGCCAAACGCCCCAGGGCCGGCTGGCCTGTGCTCTTCCTGCTTGCCCTGGCCGGCCTGCTGAGACCAGAGGCCTGGCTCTTCGCCGGGGTCTACTGGCTTTATCTGGCTTTCGATCCGCAGCAACGACGCCTACGGGAGGAGCGATCGAAGGTCGAGCTGGCTTGGTTGGGATTCCTGGCAGTGGCTGGGCCGATCTTGTGGGTCTTGTTTGACCTGATCACCACCGGTAGTCCCACTTACTCGTGGACCGGGACCAAAGAGACGGTCGAGACGCTCGAACGGCAGACGGGACCGATCGACCTCGTCCTCTACGGCCCCCGCCGCCTCGGCGAGGTCCTGCAATGGCCCGGAATGGTCGGCGCCTTAGGCGGCGTCGTCCTCGGTCTCGCCTTCCTCCGCCGACGCTCGGTCCTGGGAGTCGCCGCCGCCGCGCTGGCGCTGCTCGCCTTCGCGATCCTCGCCTGCGGCGGCCTCGCGATCCTCCCCCGCTACACGATGCTCGCCGCGGCGGTGCTGGCGATCTTCGCCGCCCTCGCCCTGCTCGGCTGGCGCCTGCTGGACTCCGACCATCCCTGGCGCCGCCGCTGGCAGGTCTTCGCCGCGATCGTCTTCGCGATGTCCCTGGTCTGGTTGCCGAACCAGTGGGACCTCGACTCCCGCGTCGACACCGACCTCACCAACCAGGCCCGGATCGAGGGTGACCTCTCAGACCTCGTCGACGCCGGCGCCTTCGAGCCGCTCTGCGGCGAGATCGCCGTGCCCAACCACCGCGCCGTCCCCCGTCTCGCCTTCGGCCTCGACATCAAGCCAACCCAGGTGATCAGCGCATCCGAGGAAGGGGTACCCGAGCGCGGTTACTTCGTCGCCCCCGCCAGCGACTTCGTCATCCACAACTTCATCCTCGACCCCAACGACCCGACCGACCCCTCCTTCCCGGTCCCGGACGGGTTCGAGCGCGTCGCCGCGAACGACTCCTGGGTCATTTACCGCCGCTGCTAGCCGCTGTGCTCGACGGCGGCGACCGCGGCGTGGGTCTCGGCGGCGAGGTCCGGGTCGCCGAGCTCGACCTGCGGCGGCAGCTCGATGTGGAGGTCGTCGGAAGGATCGATTTGCACCCGCAGCTCGGCTGAGCGCGAGTCGAGAACGTGGCCGCCGCGGCTGCGGTCGGCGCTGATGAAGTGCAAGTGGTAGCCGGGCACCTCGATCCCCTCGACGTAGGTGGGGAAGCGGAAGCCGAGCATCGTCCCCTCTACCTCCTGGAGCTCGAAGACGTGCTGGTCGGCGACGACCTCGGTCAGCGGCCGGTAGGGCGGGCTCTGCCGCGGCACCGAGCGGGCGCGGACGAGCTTGAAGCCCCCGTCAAGGCGAACCGCGCATGAGGAAGCGCCCTCCGGAACCAGGCGGTCGAGCCGTGCAAGCAGCTCCTCGTGGGATCGCTCCTCGCCGGGCAGCTGCTCCTCGACGGTGGGCTCAAATCGGGTGACGACGGCAAAAGGCGTCTTCTCCTCGGGCGGCACCCGCTCGATCCGCCCGTCGACGTCGGCGCGGAAGAACTCCCCGTCGACCGCGATCATCTCGCCGTCGAGGTGGTTGAGCGTGCCGAGGCCGAGGTCACCGTGCTCGGCAAGCTCGGCGAAGCTGAGGTCGCCCTCGAAGGCGCCGTCGAGCAGCGCGCCGATCGTTGAGGCCTGGAAGAGGACGTGCGGGTCGCGCTCGCGGTGCAGATCGGCGTGGCGCATCGACTCCACGTGCAGCGACCGGATCCAGCGCTCGTCCAGCATCGGCGGCAGTCTGGCAGCATCAGGCGCATGGCTGCCATCGAGCTTCGCGACGTGGTCAAGACCTTCGGCCCGATCACCGCGGTCGACGGTCTCGACCTCGAGGTGCCGGAAGGCATCTGCCTCGGCCTGCTCGGCCCCAACGGCGCCGGCAAGTCGACGACGATGCGACTGCTGACCGGGCAGGCGATCGCCGACTCCGGCCAGCTGCGCGTCCTCGGCCACGAGTTGCCCGACGAAGCGAAGACCGCGCGCGGGCTGATGGGCGTCGTCCCCCAGCTCGACAACCTCGACGTCGACGTCACCGTCGAAGACAACCTGGCGATCTTCGCCCGCCTCTACCGCGTGCCCGACATCGGTGCCGCGGTCGAGAAAGCGCTCCAGATCGCCCGCCTCACCGAGCGCCGGCGCGACGCCGTCGACGAGCTCTCCGGCGGCATGCGGCGGCGACTGCTGCTGGCCCGCGGCCTCGTCCACGAGCCGCGCCTGGTCCTGCTCGACGAGCCGACGGTGGGCCTGGACCCGCAGATCCGGACCGAGCTCTGGACGCTGATCGGCGACCTGAAAGCGCGCGGGACGACGATCCTGATGTCGACCCACTACATCGAGGAGGCCGAGCGGCTCGCCGACGAGGTGGCGGTGATGCACCAGGGCAAGATCATCAGCCGCGGCCGTCCGGTCGAGCTGATCACCGAGCACGCCGGCCGCCAGACGGCCGAGGTCTACGGTCCCCCGGAACGCCTGGCGGAGGCGCGGGCGGAAGCCGAATCGAAGGGCCTCCCGGTGCGACCGGCCGGGCCGGCGATCGCGATCGTCGGCTCCGAGCGGGGCGACGGCATCGTCCCCGAGGACGCGGTCGTCCGCGCCGCCTCGCTCGAGGACGTGTTCGTGCTGCTGACCGGCGAGGAGGCGGAGTGATGGAGTCCTCAGCGCAGACCGCACCGGCGGCGCAGGCGCCCCGCAAGCTGCGCCGGCTCGAACGGGCGGCGATCGCCGGGGTGATGAGCCGCGAGGTCTCCAACTTCCGCACCTACTGGAAGGGGACGACCTTCTCCAGCGTGCTCGAACCGCTCGTCTACATGCTTGCCTTCGGCCTCGGCCTCAGCGCCACCCTGGTCGACGAAGTCGACGGCATCCCCTACATCGAGTTCGTCGGCACCGGCATGGTCGCCACCGCGGTGATCTTCTCCAGCGCCCTGCCGTCGATGTTCGGCACCTTCGTCAAGCACCGCTTCCAGAACACCTACGACGCGATCCTCGCCGCGCCGGTCGACGTCGAGGAGCTGGTCACCGCCGAGATGCTCTGGATCGCGATCCGCTCCGGCACCTACGGCTGCGTGCCCCTGCTGGTGACGATCGGCTTCGGACTCGACCCCGAGCCGGGGATGCTGCTGGTGCCGATCTTCTGCTTCTTCACCGCCCTCGGTTTCTCCGGCTTCGGCGTGGCGATGGCGGCGACGGTCGCCAAGATCGACCAGTTCAACTACGTGACCGCGCTCTTCATCACCCCGCTCTTCCTCGTCGCCGGCACCTTCTTCCCGATCGACGGGCTGCCCGAGGGCGTGCAGGTGGCGGCGCAGTTCAACCCGCTGCACCAGCTGGTCGAACTGGTCCGCGGCGCCGCCTTCGGCTTCGAGGCGGAGGACCTGCTGCGCTTCGCCTTCCTCGTCGCCTTCGCCTTCGTCACCTGGCGGATCGCGATCCACCAGATGCGCAAGCGCCTGATCGACTGATCACCAGCGAAATATGGACCGTGCACCCGTTCTTTGAAACGAGGTCACCGGGCGTGTCCGTCGCTTGAGGCTCGGGTCGGGCTCTCCTGCGGCACCCGCGGCATCCGCTTAAGGCTGCTTCCTTCCGGACCTGACCTGATTCGCGTGCCCACGTCGCGCAGGACCCGGCCGTCAACGCCCGCCGCGACGCACTGACCCCGACGGCCAGTCCCTCGGAACGGTAGTCGGCCCCGCTAAAGCGGATTGCGGGTTACAGGGCACCGCTAATTCCCCGCCTAGCACGGTCCACCGCTGATCTTAGCCGGCCAGACATAGGATCACGCCCGTGATCACGGTCGACACGGACTCGTTCTTCGCGATCGTCGCCGTCGCCGCCCTCGCTGCGATCACCGTCGCCTACCTGCCGAAGCGCTTGGCCCCCCCCGTGGTCGTGCTCGAGCTCATGCTCGGAATCGTGATCGGGCCGGAAGTCCTCGACCTCGCGGAGTCGAGCGACTTCGTCGACTTCTTCGCCAACCTCGGCCTCGGGATGCTCTTCTTCTTCGCCGGCTACGAGATCGACTTCGAGCGGATCAAAGGGGCGCCGATGAAGCTCGGGGCGCTGGGCTGGTTCGTCTCGGTCGGCCTCGCCTACGGAATCGGCGGGGCGCTCGCGGCCGCCGGCGTCGTCGTCTCCTTCCTCTACACCGGCTCGGCGATGGCGACGACGGCGATCGGGACCCTGATCCCGATCCTGCGCGACAACGGCGAGCTGAAGACCCGCTTCGGCACCTACCTGCTGGCCGCCGGAGCCGCCGGCGAGTTCGGTCCGATCCTGCTGGTGACGCTGGTCCTCTCCACCACCAACCCGCTGCACGAGGCGGTGATCCTGCTCGCCTTCGTCGCCCTCGCACTTGTCCTCGCCCTGGCCTCGGTCCGCTTCGCCTGGCGCGGCTGGCCGGCGCTCGAACGGACCTTCGAGGCGAGCAGCCAGCTGGCGGTGCGGGTGACGGTGGTCCTCGTCTTCGGCCTCGTCCTGCTCGCCGGGGAGCTCGGGCTCGACATCCTCCTCGGCGGCTTCGTCGCCGGAATGATCACCCGCCTCGCGCTCAGGGGACAGGAGCTGCAGGTGTTCGAGTCGAAGCTGACCGCGGTCGGCTTCGGCTTCTTCGTCCCCTTCTTCTTCGTCGCCAGCGGGATCGAGTTCGACCTCGCCGCGCTCGGCTCCGCGGAAGCGATCGCCAAGCTCTTCCTCTTCTTCGCCCTCTTCCTGATCGTGCGCGGGGCGCCGGCGATGCTCCTCTACCGAGGCCTGCTCAGCGCACGCGAACGCGCCGCGCTCGCCTTCTACTCGGCCACCGAGCTGCCCCTGGTGGTGGCGATCACGACGATCGCCGTCGAGCAGGGACACATGAAGAGCAGCACCGCCGCCGGCCTGGTGGGGGCGGCGATGCTGTCCACCTTGATCTATCCGTTCGTCGGCATGGCCTTGCGGCAGGAGCGCCCTAGCGGCGAATCAGCTTCAGCCGCTTGAACGCGGTCGCGTTGGCCTTCCCGGCCCGCACCCGCACCTTGAAGAGGAGGCGCTTGCGGTTCACGACCTTGCCTTTCGCCCGCGGCTTGACCCTGAGGACGAGGCGCTTGGTCTTGCCCTTGGCGACCTTGACCGTGCGGTTCGCAGTCGCCGGCTTGCCCTTCTTCAACAGCCCGAGGACCGAGATCCGGCAGTTGCGGCCGATCCTCTTCGGGCAGCGCGCCTTGACGAAGAGGCGCTTGCCTTTCATCTGGACCGGCCCGGCAAGGGTCGCCGGGGCGAGCGCCGCGACACGGGCCGCGATCGTGCCGTCGGTACCGCTTCCGCCTTTACCGTTGGCATCGCCTTTTCCGCCCGCCCCACCGCTGCCGACGGTGAGCGCGACGTTGTCGAAGCGGGCGCTGGTCGTACCGGAGAGGAGACCGGCTCCTGCCACGTTCGAGGAGGTCTCGGCGGTGATGGCAAGCGCGTAGGTGTGGCCTGCTTTCAGGGTCGCCGCCCCGTCTTCGCCGCTCCAGCCCGAGGCGCCGTCGAGGGTCTCGGTGATCAAGCTCGAGCGCTTGCCGCTGGTCCGGTCGACGAGCTGGACGCGGTAGTCGAGCTGGGGCGCCAGGTCCACCAGCGAACCCTGCGAGAAGCGTCGCTCCAGGTGAAGGGTCGCGGCGCCTCCGGTGGAGGCCCTGAAGTCGGGGGACTGCAGAGTCACGGCCGACCGGAAGAGCGTGAGCAGGTTGAGGCTGATGTTGGTGTCGGCCCCCAACGAGCCGGCCGGCACCCCGTCGGCCCCGTCATAGCCTCCACTCGCCGTGCAGAGAGCGGGGACGTTGCACTCCGCGCTGGTCACTTCCCAGCCTTCGGGCCCGCCGCTGAACTGACCGCCGCCCGGTGGGTAGACCGCCGTGGCCGCCCCCGCCGGTACCGCCAGCGCGCCCGAGGCCATCACCGCCGCCAGGGCAAGCAGGATCCCTCCTTTCCAGGTTCGCATTCGAAGCTCCTTTCAAAGTGGTCGTCTCCCCGCCAACCGGAGGGGGTCGGAGCCCGAATACCCCGGCCTACCAAAAATTGTGGAGTAATGGACAAATGCCCTACCGACACCCTGCCCCTCCGGCCGTCGTACAATCCCCAATCCCGGGCGCGTAGCTCAGTGGGAGAGCGCTCGCTTCACACGCGAGAGGTCGCTGGTTCGAAACCAGCCGTGCCCATGTCGTCGAGTAAGAACCGGTCGAGGCGGCCGGGGTGACTGTCAAGCGATGGGGACGAGAGCTTGCTGGACGTACGACGTGTCCCACAGGCGTGCCGGGCCGAGCTCGACCACGAAGACCGAATCCGGCATTTGAAACGCGTGGTGGGGACGGTCGAGCTCTGCGAGGAAGTCTTCGATGCCCGGGAGGACGACGTTGCTGTCGTGGAAGGCGATGACGCCGTCGGGTGACACTGCTTTCAGGCAGAAGCGGGCGTCGCGCAACGCCGCGGCGCGGGTGTGCTCCGCGTCGATGAAGCAGAACTGCGGCCGGGTCGGCAACTCTGCGACCGACAGCCGGTCCGTGCCGCGCTCGAACGTCTCCACCTTCGCGAGGTCCGCGCCGGGGAGCGAAGAGAGCAGCTCCAGCATGCGCTCGGTGCTGTTGTCAGGGTAAGCGGCGGCGTCGCCGCGGTCGTCGGGCTGCGACAGAGGCCGCGTGTCGATCGAGACGATGCTCCGGCAGCGCGGGTCGGCCACCAGCGCCTGCAGCGACCCCCCGAGGTGCGACCCGATCTCGAGATAGTCGAAAGGACCGCGCTCGGCGATCGCGGCGTGAAGCGCGAGCAACGACTGGCGGTCGGGCTCGGTCGTCTGACTCTCGATCGGCCTGAAGAGCGAGGTGTCCATCTCGCTGACGCGATCCGCGATCGTCATGGAGCCAGGGAGAGTCGGCGGGGGTGGACGAGTGACCGCGGGACCTGCCCCCGGCTCGGGTGCTCGCGCAGGCTCGGGACCGCATCGAGCGCCGCGGGGGACGCGAACAGAAGGAGGTTCTGCGCGTACCACCAGTCGACACCCTCGTCGTCCCAGAAGACCTCCCGCAGGCAGTCGACCGGTTCGTAGCCGCGGCGCGCGAAGAGCTCGGACCAGTACTCGGGCCACTGCTCGTTCGTATGACCGATGCCGCCCTGCCCGGGGATGGCGGCCGAGAAGACGACCAGCGGCCCCAGGGACGTCAGACAGTCGACGAAGCCCTCCGCTTTCGCAGGCGGCAGGTGCTCTGCGACCTCGAGCGAGAGGACGAGGTCGAACGTCCGGCCCAATTCCGGTGGCACGGTGAGATCCGCCGCGAGGAAGCGCTCCGGGGGTATCTCGAGAGCGTCGGGACTGACCCATGGCCCGTCGAGGCCGAACACGTCGTCGATTCCCTTCTCCCGTGCGATCCCCAACCACGTGCCGGTGCCGCAGCCGACGTCGACGATGCTCCTCGGTGCGAGATGCTCGAAGAGCCAGGGAATCACGGCGTCCGCGGACGCCCGGCCACCCTCGTCGAGGGATGCGAAGAACCCCTCGGCATACGGAGGGGAGATGTCGACCTCGAGGCGCTCCTCGCACTCGAACCAGCGCACGTTCTCATGGACGACGTCGACGCGGAGCTGCAAGCGCCCGTGGTCCGGCGGGGCCTGGATCGCCATCGCCAACCGCGTCGTCGCGCCGGGCGCGACGGTCTCCGTGAAGGGGGTGCGCAGCGTGGGCTGCACGATCTCCGTGCCGTCCTCCCGCCACCAGCGGTAGCCGACCTGGATGGGCGGCTCCGGCCGCGGTCCTCTCGGCAGCCATTCGTCTCCCAGGTTGGCGACCTCGACCTGCACGTGCTGGACGCTCTCGGCTCGCATTGGCCTGATGCCCCGCGGGAGCGTGACCCGCACCCGGTACGCGTCGGTGGAGACCGGCCGCTCCCCGTTCCAGCGCACGATCTCCTCCAGCGCGACGGTCGGCACACCGCCGGCCTTTGGCGCCGGCTCCTCCCCGGGCTCGCGGGCCACCTGCAGGTAGCGGGCGGCGCCGGCGACGTCGCGCTTGCTCGACCGGTCCAGGGAGGTGACTCCCATCTCCTCGGGGACGAAGACGCTGTTGAGGGGCACACCCGACGGCGCGCGAAGTCCAGGCGCAACACGCTCGTATGCCTCGACCTTGGCCCGCCGCTTCTCCAGGTCGGAGACGAGAAGCGCGAGGTGCAGGAGCGGCGCGTCGACGATGCGGCCGGCGCCCGCCACCTCGACGTTCGAGTGCAAACGGCCGGAGAAGCGCCAGAGGCCGGGGAGGTTGCGCACCAGGCGCAGCTGGATGTCCCGGTGCCAGATCCCCTCGGTTATGTACGTCTCCGGCGTCGGGTACATCCAGCTGCGCGGCAACCAGTAGTGCGTCGGCTCGCGCTCGTCGAGCAGAGGCCGCAGCACCTTCTTCAGTGCCTCGCTCGGCAGTTCGTCGTCGTCGGCCCGCAGGATCCACTCGCCGGAGCAGCGGCTGTGCAGCCACCCGAGATAGCGCTCCATGTGGGCCATCGCCGCCGGCACGACGTAGACCCGGTCGGCGAGGCGCGCGCACTCGTTCGTCGTCTCCGGATGAGCGCGCTCGTCCACGGCGACGACGACCTCGTCGGCCAGGGGGCGCCACTGCTCGAGGAAGGCCCGCGCTTGCGACGGCTCGGCTGCGGTCATCGCGCACAGGGAGAGCCGTGGGCTGTCGCCGCGACTTCGTCGGCGGCCGGCGAAGCGGCGTAGCGCGGGCACTCCGCGGAGTATGACATCGGAACGGGTAATGCACCCTTATGGAGTGGGAGCCCAGAGCGAAAGCCCCAGGACGGGATCGACGACCCTCTAGGCTGCCTCGAATGCCCCGCGTCCACCTCCTCGAACGCCAGCAGCGGGTCGAGCTCCCCGTCGAGCGGGCTTTCGACTTCTACGGCGACGCGGGCAACCTCGAGCTGCTGACGCCGCCGTGGCTGCGCTTCAAAGTGCTCACCCCCGGCCCGATCGAGATGGGACCGGGGACCCTGCTCGACTACCGGTTGCAGCTGCACCGGATCCCGATCCGCTGGCAGACGCGGATCGAGACCTGGGAACGGCCCCACGGGTTCGTCGACACCCAGGTAAGAGGCCCCTACACGCTGTGGGAGCACACGCACGTGTTCGAGGAGGACGGACCGGAGGCGACGATCATCCACGACCGCATCCGCTACTCGATCCCCTTCGGGCCGCTGGGGGAGATCGCCAACCGGCTCTTCGTCCAGCGCGACCTGCGAACGATCTTCGACTACCGCCACGACGCTGTCGCCCGGGAGCTGGAGCGGACCTCGGCGTAGGCCGTCAGGGCCTACGGAGGGGAGATGTCGACCTCGAGGCGCGCCTCGCACTCGAACCAGCGCACGTTCTCGTGGACCAGATCGACGCGGAGCTGCAAGCGCCCGTGGTCCGGCGGGGCCTGGATCGCCATCGCCAACCGCGTCGTCGCGCCGGGTGCGACGGCCTCCGTGAAGGGCGTGCGCAGCGTCGGTAGCTCGATCTCCGTGCCGTCCTCCCGTTGCCAGCGGTAGCCGATCTGGATCGGCGGCTGCGGATGCGGTCCTCTGGGGAACCATTCGTCCCCCAGGTTGCTGACCTCGACCTGCACGTGCTGGATGGCCTCGGCCGGCATCGGCGCGACTCCGTTCGGGAGCGTGACGCGCGCCCGGTAGGCACCGGCGGAGACCGGCCGGTCTCCGCTCCAGCGCAGGATCTCCCCCAGGGGGACGCTCGGCACCCCGCCAGCCGGTGGCGCCGGCTCCGTCTCGGGACCGTGAACCGCCTGCAGGAAGCGGTCGGCAGCCGAGGCGTCGGACCTCCCCGACCGGTTCAGGGAGGTCACTTCCATGTCCTCGGGGAGGAAGACGCTGTTGAGGGGCACGCCCGACCCGGTGCGGAGCCCGGGTCTGATCCGCTCGTAGGCCTCCACCTTGGCCCGCCGCTTCTCCAGATCGGCCACGAGAAGCGAGAGGTGCAGCAGCGGCGCGTCGACGATGCGGCCGGCGCCTTCCACTTCGATGTTCAGATGCAAGCGGCCGGAGAAGCGCCAGAGACCGGGAAGGTTGCGCACCAGGCGCAGCTGCACGTCCCGCAGCCAGATCCCCTCGGTTATGTACGTCTTCGGCGTGGGGTACATCCACCGGCGCGGCAGGAAGTAATGCGTGGGTTCGCGCTCGTCGAGAAGGGACGGCAGCGCCTGCCTCAGCTCCTTGCTCGGCAGCTCGTCGTCGTCGACCCGCAGGATCCACTCGCCGGAGCAGTGACTGTGCAGCCATCCGACGTAGGGTTCGATGTTCGACATCGCCGCCGGCACGACGTAGACCTGATCGGCGAGGCGCGCGCACTCGTTCGTCGTGGCCGGATGGGCGCGCTCGTCCACGGCGACGACGATCTCGTCGACCACGGGGCGCCACTGTTCGAGGAAGGCCCGCGCTTGCGCCGGCCCGGCAGCGGTCATCGCGCACAGGGAGAGCCGGGGGCTGTCGGCGCGACTTCGTCGGCGGCCGGCGAAGCGGCGTAGCGCAGGCACCCCGCGCAGTATTCCAGCCGCGGCCTTTACTGCTGCATCACCGCGATGGTGTTCCCCGACGGGTCCTCGAACCAGGCGATCTGCGGCCCGGGGCCGCGGACGATGCCCTTCTCGTCGTGGTCGAAGCCGTCATAGCGCTCGATGGCGATCCCTCGCTCGACGAGGCCGTCCACGGCAGCGTCGACGTCGTCGACCTCGAAGTTGAGCATCGTGTAGCTCGGCGAGGTCATCTCGGGGCTGAGGTACATGAGGACGTCATAGCCGTCAGCGAGCTTCAGCCTCGCCACCCCGTTCTCCTCGTCCAGCACCTCGACCCCCACTCCCAGAGTTGCCTCGTAGAAATCCCTCGCCTCTTTCAGGTCCTTCACGGCGAACCCGCTGGTCGCCTTGGTCGTGCCGAGCATGCCCTTCTCCTCTCATTCATCCGGCGATGGCCGTTGCCGACCCCGCTTCCTCTCTCCCCTTATTCGCTTCTGCTCAAGCCGGCGCTTGCGAGAGGCGCGGGTAGGGCGCGTCGGCCGGCGCTTCCGCTGCACCCGCAGGCCGGCGGCGATCTTCGCCGCCAGCCGCTCCAGGGCCAGGTCGCGGTTGCGGGACTGGCCGCGGGCGTCCTGGGCGACCGCCGTGACGACCGGGCCGAGCCGCTCCAGCAGCCGCGCCCGCTGCGCCTCGTCGAGGCTCGCCGAAGCCTCGACGTCGAAGACGGCTTCGACTCGCGAAGCGGTGACGTTGGCGTGCTGACCGCCGGGGCCGGAGGAGCGGCTGGTCCGCAGCTCGATCTCCGCCAGCGGAATCGAGAGCCGCTCGTCGATCCGCAGCGCCTCGGCCACGATCTCAGCCGCTGAGCTCGGGGATGTGGCGTTCGAGGTGCTCGGCGATCGTCTGCCGGACCCACCGCTGCGTCTCCGCATCGGCCATCCGGTAGCGACCGAGCAGCATCTTCTGGTCGGTGAGGGGGAGCTCGGCGATCTCCCAGCGCACCGCCAACCGCTCGAAGAGAACCTCCGAGCGCCGCCGCCAGGCGTCGTCGAGCGAAGTCGCCTCCCCCGCCGGCGGCTCGCCGACCTTGGCAATCGTCCCCGCGCTCAGCGTCTCTCGCAGGGTGAGGACGTTCCCCTCCGGGTCGACGTAGTCGACCGTCGGCGCCTTCTCGCGCGCCCGACGCTGTTTCTTCCGCTTCGCCACCGAGGACCTACGCCAAGGCGTCGATCTTCTCGGCAAGCTCGAAGTCGGCCGCGGTCAGGCCGCCCTCTGAGTGGGTCGAGATCGTCACCGTCACCGTGTCCCAGGAGATTGAGACGTCGGGGTGGTGGTTCATCCCCTCCGCCGGCTCGACCAGGCTGGAGACGAAGCGGACGCTGCCGACGAAGTCGTCGCGCTTGAAGCTCTTGCGGATCGCCTCACCGGCGCGCTCCCACCCGGAGAGGTCGCTCAGCCTCTGCTCGATCTCCGCCTCGCTCAAGAGGGCCACGGCGCTTATGCTGCCAGGCAGGCGATGACGGCGCAATCAGGACAGAGGCCGACGCTCTGGCAGATCGACATCTCGCACTACAGCGAGAAGGTCCGCTGGGCGCTCGAGTACAAGGGCATCGACCACCGGCGACGCTCGCCGCTGCCCGGGACCCACATCCCGATCGCCTTCGCCCTCACCCGCGGCTCCCAGGTCACCCTGCCGGTACTGACGATCGACGGGCGCGCGATCGGCGACTCGACCGAGATCATCGCCGCGCTGGAGGCCAAGTACCCCGACCCGCCGCTCTACCCGATCGACGCCGAGGAGCGAGCCCGCGCGATCGAGCTGGAGGACTGGTTCGACGAGAACCTCGGGCCGCACGCGCGCCTGCTCCCCTTCTACGAGCTGACTCAGGAGCCCGCGCTGTTCGCCGAGGTGGCGGCCGAATCGGTGCCGGGCCCGCTGGGCAAGGCCAAGCCCGTGGTGGGCGCCTACGCCAGGACCTACACGCGACTGCGCTGGAACGCCGACAGCGACGAGGACGCCGAACGCGCCCGCGAGGGAATCGTCGCCGCGCTGGACAAGCTCGAGGCCGAGCTGGAGAAGGGCAACGGCGAGTTCCTCGTCGGCGATGGCCTCTCCGTCGCCGACGTCACCGCCGCCTCGCTCTTCTACCCGCTGGTCGTCCCGCCCGAGGGCCCGCTCAACCCGAACCTGCCGCGCCCGCCGGCGATGGAGCGCTTCCGCGAGAGCCTCAGCGGCCGCCGCGGCTACAAGTGGGTCGAGGAGACCTTCCGCAAGCACCGCCGTCGCTGAGCAGAAGTTTCAGAGAATTTACGTTCTCAGACAAAATGTTGCATTTGCTTCGCTAGGCTGCAACCATGCCGACCATGGCCCCGCCCGACGAAGTCCAAAAGGAACGGTTCGCGCGAGTCGATGAACGGTTCGACGAGGTCAACCGGCGAATCACCGAGGGGAGAGAGGAGACGCACCGCTGCTTCAATGAAGTCTCCGCCGAAATGAGGGCCTTGAGACAAGAGATGACCGCCCTCCATGCCACCGTCCAACGCGGCAACTACACCCTGTTAGCCGCGATGCTCGGCCTGATCGGCACGATTCTCATCAAGGGCGGCTAGCCGCCGATAGGTGCTCTGGGGTTGGCGCCCCAGAAGACGACCGTGCCGAGCATGCCGATGATGTGGACGGCGACGATGTTGAAGACCATCGATTTCGCGGTGGCGGTGCCGACCCCGACCGGGCCGCCCGAGGCCGTGTAGCCGTAGTAGCAGCCGACCAGCACGATCACGGTCGCCATCGTCAGCCCCTTGATCATGCTGAAGACCAGGTCGGTGGGGTCTTGATACATCCAGAAGATCAATAAGTAGCCACCGGACGAGACGTCGCCGACCTGGTTGACCACCGAGAAGTAGCTGGCGGCGTAGATCAGCCCGATCCCGACCAGATAGAGGAACGGGATCGCGATCCACGCTCCCAGCAGGCGGGTCGCGCAGAGGAAGGTCAGCGGCTGGATCCCCATCACCTCGAGCGCGTCGATCTCGTCGGAGATCCGCATCGCCCCGAGCTCGGCGACGATCCCGGTCCCGACCTTGGCGGCGAGGATGTAGCCGAAGGCGTAGGGCAAGCCCTCGCGCAGATCGCAGTAGGCCGAGAAGAGGCCGGCCAGCGACGGAGCTCCGATCGAGCGATTGAAGTAGGCGCCCTGAAGGCCGCACTGGAGGCCGAGGATGAAGACGAAGGCCCAGATGATCAGGGCCGAGCCGAAGATCAGGATGCCCGCCTGCCGCAGGCCCTCGCCGAAGAACTTGAACACCCGGCCCGAGTAGACCTGGCCCATGATCCGGACGCCGAAACGGGCGATCTCCCCGAAGGCGTCGAGCCAGGAGCGCGGGGCGTCGAGCCAGCCGATCACCGGACCGCCTGCAATTCGGGGTTGGTGGCCAGCAGGATCGAGCTGACGACGAACTGGAAGAAGAAGACCGCGACGAGGGAGATCACCACCGCCTGGTTGACGGCGCGGCCGACCCCGGCGGCGCCCCCCGAGGCCGACATCCCTTTGTAGGAGCAGACGACGGCGACGATCGCCCCGAACATCGTGCACATCATCACCGAGGACCAGAGATCGGTGACCGTGGCGTTGGAGAAGAGGGTCGCGAAGAAGCCGCCGAGCGGCTGGTTGTAGAGGAGCATCGCGGCGATACCGGCGAAGAGACCGAAGACGATCGCGAAGATGTCGAGCAGGGCGGTGACGATCATCAGCGCCAGGAAGCGCGGGACCACGAGGTTCTTCACCGGGTCGACGCCGAGCACCTGCAGGGCGTCGAGCTCCTCGCGGATCTTGCGGGCGCCGAGGTCGGCGGTGATCGCGGTGCCGGCGACGCCCGCCACCACCACCGCGGTGACCAGCGGCCCGATCCAGCGAATCGCGATCACGACGAAGAAGCCGCCGAGGCGGTCGAGCGCGCCGAACAGGGAGAGCACCCCGGCAGCCTGCAAGCCGGGCGCGCCGAGGTTCAGCGCGAAGGTGGAGACCACCAGCGGAAACCAGGCAAGTTTCAAGACGAAGAGGAACTGCCAGACGAGCTCCTCCCCGTAGGGATAAGGGGGCCTCACCGCTGACATCAGCGTCTTGACGGTGAGGATCATCATCACCCCCACCTCCTCGAAGACGTTCTTCACGGGCAAGAGCCCGCGTTCTAGCGTCTGGCCCGCCACCGGCTCATCGCCCTCCCCAGCGGCCCCCGCCGCTGCGCTTGCTGCCGCACCTCCTGCTCGGTCTCCCGCTGCGCCTCCGCCAGCTGCGCGATCAGGGTGTCGCGCGTCTGCTCCAGCTCCTCGACTCCGGCCACATGAGCCACCGCCCGCTTCGGGGCCGTCGGCAGGTCCGCCTGGAGATGGCCGGTGTAGCTGGAGAGCTCGGCCTCGAGCCGGGCGATCTGCCGGCGCAGCTCCTGCCGCACCTCGGGCACGTCGCTCTCGGCGGCGGGAGCAAGGCCGGCGCTGGCCATGGCGACGATCGCCAGCTCGCGGGGGCCGATCCCGGCTTCCTCGGCTCGCCGCAAAGCCTCGGATGCGATCTCTTCCAGCTGCGGCGTCGCCTCCACCTCCTCGGCAACGAAGGTCCCCTGGCCGTGGCGGGTGACCACCAGGCCGTCCCGCTCCAGCGCCTCGTAGACGGCGCGCACCGTGCCCACGTTCACTCCCGCCCACTCGGCCAGGCGACGGAAGCTCGGCAACCGCTCCCCGGCCCCCAGCTCACCCGTGTGGATAAGAGCCCGCAGGCGCCAGGACAGCTGCAGCCCGACGGGTACCTCGTCATCGGGATCGATGCGGAAAGGGTTCTCCTCCAGCTGTGCCACCAGCTCGCACAGTATCCCCACCATCTGTTCGAGTCAACTGATACAGCAGTTCCTAAGGCGTGAGGACGATCTTCAGCGCTTCGCGGTTGTCGTAGACCCGGTAGGCCTCGTCCGCCTGGTCGAGCGGCATGTGGTGGGTGACGAGCGGGCTCGGGTCGAGCTTGCCGACCTCCATCAGGGCGAGGACGCGGTCGACGTGGGCGATCACGTTGGCGAGACCGAGGCGCAGCTGCAGCCCCTTCAGCCAGGCCAGGCCAAGCGGCACCTCCCCCTTGCCGGCGTAGGCGCCGATTCCCGAAACCGTGCCGGCGTCGCGGGCGAGGCTGATCGCGAGTGCCAGCGGCCCCGGATCGCCGACCGCGTCGACGACGACGTCGACCCCGAGACCCTCGGTGGCGGCGCGCACGGCCTTCTTCGGCTCCTGCTCGGTCAGGTGCAACGGCGTCGCCCCGAAGCGCTCGGCCACCTGCAGCCGTTCCTCGACCGTATCTACCGCGAACACCTTGACTGCGCCGCCGGCGAGCGCCGCCTGCACCGCGCAGAGCCCGACGGGACCAAGGCCAAGTACCGCGACAGTGTCCCCCGCCTTCATCTCCGCGTGGGCGATCGCGTGGTAGCCGGTCCCCATCACGTCGCCGGCGAAGAGGGCGACCTCGGCCGACATCCCCTCCGGCACCCGGCGCAGGGTCAGGTTGGCGCGGGGAACCAGCAGCAGCTCCGCCTGCGCCCCCTGCAGGTCGCCGAGGTTCGCCCCGTGACCGAAGGTCTGGCCGTTGCGGCAGCGGTGGTAGTCGCCGCGCAGGCAGGAGACGCAAGTCGAGCAGGCGGTGTGGAAGGTGCCGAGGACGCGGTCTCCGACCGCCACCCGTTCGACGTCGTCCCCGGCCGCCACGACCGTACCGACGAACTCGTGCCCGATCGTGAAGCCCGGCTCCACCGGCACCCGCCCGTGGTAGATGTGGAGGTCGGAGCCGCAGATGCCGCTCGCCTCGACCCGCACCACCGCGTCGTCGGCAGCGGCGATCTCGGGATCGGCCTTCTCCTCGACCCGCACCTGCTCGGGCGCCTGGAAAGTGACAGCGCGCATGCGCGCGCAACGCTACCGGTTCAGCTGCTGACGCCGGCGGCCTGGAAGCGGTTCGACTCGCTGCCGGGGCTGGCGGTCTCTTCGATCCGCGCCTCCAGCGCCAGCTCCTTCTCGAAGTCGGCCGCCTCGCCGTGCTGGAAGGAGACGTCTTTGCCCTCGAGCAGCTCGATGAAGATCTCGACGAAGCGAGCGTCGAGCTGTTTGCCGGCGACGCGGCGGAGCTCGACGATCGCGTCGTAGCTCGACATCGGCGTCCGGTAGGAATCTCGCGCGGTCATCACGTCGTAGGTGTCGGCGACGGAGATGATCCGCGCCAGCTCTGGGATTTCGTCTCCCGCCAGACCGCGCGGATAGCCTTTGCCGTCGATCCGCTCGTGGTGGGCGAGGATGATCTCCGCCACCGGCCCGTAGCCGTCGAGCGAGGAGACGACGCGGGCGCCCTGCTGCGGGTGACGCTTGATCAGCATCCAGTCCTCGTCGGTGAGCGGCACGTTGGCCTTGAGGATGCGGTCGGGAAGGATGAACTTGCCGATGTCGTGCAGCAGCGCGGCGATGTGGACCAACTCCTCCTCGCGGCGCGAGTAGCCGGCGCGCTGGGCGATCGCCCGCGAGTACCGCGCCACGGCGGCGCTGTGGCGGGCGGTCATCTTGTCCCGCAGATCGAGGGTGCGCAGCATCGCGCTCAACATCCCGACCTGGAAGCTGGCCAGCTGCTTGCTGCGCAGCTCCAGTTCCTCCGCCCGCTGCTGGGACAGCAACAGCTGGCCGAGCAGGTACTGGAAGGTGATCAAGACGACGCCGAAGAGGGCGATCGCCGCGATCCCGATCACGTGGTAGATGAAGGCGACCGCGAGCGCCAGCATCGCGCTGGCGAACTCGGAGGGCAGCACCGGCGGCAGCACCCGCAGCTTCTCGCGGAACGGGACCCGCTCCAGGTAGCAGCCGTAGCCGGCGGTCATCACGAAGTTGAGCGCGAGGACGACCTGGAAGAGGACGAAGACCATCACGTAGAACATCGGTTCGCTCGACTGCACGTTGGCCTGGTCGGCGATGGCGGTGAAGGCGAGGCCTCCGAGCAGCGGGAAGGTCGCGTAGGTGACGAGGTTGTTGAGCAGATCGTGCGGCTCGTCGCGCCAGCGCAGCCAGCCGACGAGGATCGTCAACACCCCGACCAATGCCGCCGGCGGTCCGCCGAGGAAGACCATCGCCAGGACCAGGGCGAGGAAGCTGCCGGAGATCTTCAGCTGCGCGTTGGTGGTGATCGCGGTCAGGTCGCTGAACGCGGCGAAGGAGAAGAGGACCAGCAGCAGCCCGATGTCCCAATTCCCCTGCGGCGCCTCGTAGATGGCGACCGCGGCGATCAGCACCAGCGCCCCGACCTGCAGGGCGATGGCTCTAGGGGTGGGGCGGTCGTCGTACATTGCTCGCTGTGGATGGTGGGGTTCTGCCGAATGGCCCGTTACGGCAATGGGTTCCGCAAGGGCGGCGAGTTCCCTGCGCTCGCACGCTCGGACCCATCCGCTCTGCGTTATTGCTCAATGGCACGTTAGCGCCCAAAAACGCTGGTGTAGGCGCGAGTTCGGCAGATATTCCAGGGAGAAAGCAATCTTGCACGGGCCTTCGCGGCTGCCTCGCCCCCAGGGGAGGTCGCGGCGATCTAGTCCCGAACAGACGAAAGGCGCCCTCGCGAGCGCCTTTCGGTAAAGCTTGGCGAGGCCTTAGTTGGACTCGCTCTGAAGTTCTGAATTAGCGACGGAAACCCATTTTTAAATGCCCCTTCTCTTAGATTGAAGCCCTCAGACGTCCCAAGACCGTCTGAATCTCGTGCAGTTGCTTGCTCAGTTTGTAGCACAGATTGTCCAAAACCTGTGCAATTGCACGAGAAGTTGTGCAAATTTGAGGTAGGACATCCATTGAGTTCATGCCTGGCCAAGGTCTAGCCGCACCGCTCCGCCGCCCTCTCTTCCGACGGCTGGCGATCACCTACGCGATCAACGAGCTGGGGGACTGGATGGGCCTGATCGCCCTCTCGGTCCTCGTCTATGACCAGACCGAAAGCGCCCTGGCGACGGCGGCGCTCTTCATCGGGACCGGCTTCATGCCCGCCCTGCTGGCGCCAGCACTGGTGGCCCGCGTCGAGCTGCCATCTCCCCGTTTTGCCCTGCCAGTCCTCTACGCCGCCGAGGCGGCGGCCTTCGGTGGCCTCGCCCTGCTCTCGGTCAACTTCTCCCTCGCCGGGGTAATCGTGCTCGGGGCGATCGACGGCACCTTGATGCTGGCGGCCCGCGCCCTCACCCGCTCCGTTGCCGCTTCGCTGCTGGAGCCGGTCGGGGAGCTGCGGGCCGGCAACGCGATCCTCAACGTCGCCTTCACCGGCGGCGCCGCCCTCGGCCCGGCGATCGCCGGCCTCGTCGTCGCGCAGTTCGGGATCCCGACCGCCCTGTTACTAGACGCCGTGTCTTTTTATGCGATCGCCTGGATCCTGCTCACCGCAGGAGCGATGCCGCGGGGGGAGCCGGAACCCGGGCACATGAGAGCACGGCTCAAAGCCGGGATCGCCTACATCCGCGAGCAGACCATCCTGCGGCGCCTGCTGATCGCCGAGGGGCTGGCGTTCATCTTCTTTGCCGCCGTCATTCCGGTGGAGGTGGTCTATGTCAAGGACACGCTGGAATCGAGCGACACGGGCTACGGCCTGATGCTGGCCAGCTGGGGGACCGGCATGGTGTTCGGCAGCCTCCTCTTCGCCCGCCTCCGCCAGGGCTCCCTCGGCTACCTGCTGCTGTTCAGCACCCTGGCCGTCGGCGGCGGCTATCTGGGGCTTGCCGCGGCTCCGACCCTGGCGTTCGCCTGCCTTGCCTCGGTCATCGGCGGTGCCGGCAACGGGGTTCAGTGGGTGACGATGATCAGCGCCGTCCAGGAGCTGACCGCGGAATCGATGCAGGCGCGGGTGATGAGCGTGCTCGAGTCGATCGGCGCGGCGACGCCGGGCATCGGCTTCGCCCTGGGCGGCGTGATCGCCGCCCTGATCAGCCCCCGGATGACGTTTCTCGTCGCGGGGGTGGGGGTAGTCGGCATCGTTGTCGTCATGACGCCCCTGCTTAAAGGGAAATGGATGGAAAGCGGCGAAGTGGCTGAAGCTCCCTCGCTTGACGGGCGGGACGACATTGTGGTGGAGTTGTTACCAGGGACTAAAAACAGGGCGTAACCAGCAAAATCGGCCTATCCGGCAATCCCGGGACGGAGGGAACACCTTGAAGAAGCTTGGATCACTGATTGCGGTTCTGGTACTTGCAGCGGTCGCAGCGATTGGACTGGCCTCCTGCGGGGGCGGTGACGACGAGACCTCCGGCGGTGGTCAAGGCAAGCAAGGCGGGATCCTGAAAGGGACCTATGCCTCGTTCCCCGACTACATGGACCCGGCCCTCTCCTACACGGCCGAAGGCTGGACCGCGATGGCCGACATCTACGTCCCCCTGTTGACCTACAAGCACGCCAGCGGCGATGAAGGCAGCGAAGTGATCCCGGGCCTGGCCGAAGATCTGCCGGAGATCGGCAAAGACGAAAAGACCTACACCCTCAAACTCCGCCCCGGCCTCAAATACTCGGACGGGACCCCGGTCAAAGCCTCCGACTTCCGCTTCGCGGTCGAACGGATGATCCAGCTCAACTCAGGCGGCTCGCCCTTCTACATCGCGGCGATCGAAGGCGCCGAAAAATTCGCCGAAACGAAAAAAGGCCCGATCCCGGGGATCAAAACCAACGACAAAACCGGCGAGATCGTCATCAGCCTCGAAAAACCGCGAGGCACCTTCACCAACGAGCTCGGCCTGATGTTCGTCGCGCCGCTGCCCCAGGACACCCCGATCGAAGACATGTCGGCGAACCCGCCGCCCGCCACCGGCCCCTACGTGATCACCAAATCGCAGCCGGGCAAAGGCTGGGAATACGAGCGCAACCCCTACTGGGCCAAAGCCAACGGCAAAGCGATGCCCGACCTGCCTGACGGCAGCGTCGACGGAGCCAAAATCACCGTTGTCCGCAACGAGCAGTCGCAGGTGGACGACGTCGAAAACGGCACCTACCAGTGGATGCAGAACCCGCCGCCCGCTTCCCGCTACGCGGAAGTGAAGGAAAACTTCGAGGGCACCCAGTTCCGGGTCGAGCCGACCATCAGCACCTACTTCTTCTGGATGAACAACCAGCAGCCGCCGTTCGACGACCTCAAAGTCCGGCAGGCGGTGAACTACGCGGTCGACGACCGGGCGCTGGAACGGATCTACGCCGGCCAGCTCACCGGCTCCCAGCAGATCCTGCCGCCGGGGATGCCGGGCCACGAGGAGTTCGAGCTCTACCCGTACGACCTTGCCAAAGCCAAGCAGATGATCAAAGAGGCAAATCCGTCGGATATGGACATCACCGTCTGGACCGACACCGAAAGCCCCAACAACGAAGCCGGCGAATACTTCAACGAGGTCCTCAAGGAACTCGGCTTCAACACGAACCTGAAAATCCTCAACGCCGACAACTACTTCACGGTGATCGGCAACCAGAGCACCCCGGACCTCGATGCCGGCTGGGCCAACTGGTTCCAGGACTACCCGCACCCGAACGACTTCTTCCAGCCGCTGCTGGCCGGCGAAAGCATCCTGCCGACCAACAACGGCAACTTCGCCAACTTCGACGACCCGGCGGTCAACAAAAAGATCTCCGAACTGGGTGAAGAGCAGCTCGGGCCGGAGGAGGAAGCGGCCTACGCGGAACTCGACGAAGAAATCATGAAACAGGCGCCTTGGGCTCCCTACGGGAACCGGAACCTGACGACCTTCGTCTCCGACGAAATCGAATTCGACAACGTCATCTTCAACCCAACCTTCGGCCACTACCTGAGCAGTTTCGAATTCAAGTAAAGCGCCAGGGGTAGAAGAGCCTCGTGCCTAACGAACCGAGCGCAGAGCGGGGGCCCTGGTCCCTCGCTCTGCGGCGGTTCTTCCGCAACCGCCTCGCCGTCGCCTTCCTCGGCGTCTTCGTTCTCATAGTCCTCTTCGTCCTCGCGGCTCCGCTGTGGGCCGAGCACGTCGCCGAAACCGGCCCGAACGAGGAGCACATCGTCGAACAGATCACCGTCGACGGCGAGAAACTCGACGTCGTCAGCGTCGAAGGGAAACCGATCGGGCCGCAGTGGTTCGCCGCCGACGGCAAGTTCTTCCTCGGGGCGGACGGCCGCCTCGGCCGCGACGAGATGGTGCGGCTGATGTACGGCGGCCGCATCTCCCTGCTGGTGGCGATCAGCGCCGCCTTGATCTCCACCATGCTGGCGGTGGTCCTGGGCCTGCTGGCCGGCTACTTCCGCGGCTGGACGGACACCGTGATCGCTCGCGTCCTCGACGCGATCTGGTCGCTGCCGGTCTTCCTGATCGCGCTTTCTATCGGGGTCGCGCTCGCGACCGGCGGCTTCAAGCTCGGGCCGCTGGAACTCTCCGGCGGCTCGCTGATCATCCCGATCGGGATCATCAGCATCTTCACCGTCCCCTATATCGCCCGGCCGATCCGCGGTCAGGTGCTGGCGCTGAGCGAGAAAGAGTTCGTCGAGGCGGCGGTCGCGCAGGGAGCGGGGCCGCTGCGGGTGATGTTCGGCGAGATCCTCCCCAACCTCGCCTCGACGGTGATCGTCTTCTTCACCCTGATGATCGCCAACGCGATGATCTTCGAGGCCGGCCTCTCCTTTCTCGGCGCCGGCGTGCAGCCGCCGAACTCCTCCTGGGGGGCGATGATCACCACCGGGGTCGAGCTGCTCAAAGTCCAGCCGCTGCTGGCGATCCTCCCCGGGGCGATGATCATGCTGACGGTGCTGTCGCTGAACATCATCGGCGACGCTCTCCGCGACGCCCTTGACCCACGCGGCAAGCAGAGGCTGGACGCGGCGCTGCAGTTCGAGGCCCAGGCCGGCGCCACCGGCACCCAGGGGGGAGCCGCTCTCTCATGACCCGCTTCATCGTCCGCCGGCTCGTCGGGATGGTCGCGGTGCTGTTCGCGGTCTCGGTGGTCGTCTTCGTCGTCTTCATGGTCCTGCCGAAGCAGAACCCGGCGCAGAGCCTCGCGGGCAAGAACGCGACCCCGCTGCTGGTCGAGAACATCGAAGCCGAATGGGGCTTCGACGACCCGCTGCCGCAGCAGTACCTGACGATGATGGAGAAGCTCTTCACCGGCGAGCTGGTCCAGTACGAACCGCGGATCGAGGTCGACGACAAGATCATCGAAGGGATCCCGGCGACCTTCTCGCTGACGATCGGCGCGGCGGTGATCTGGCTCTTCTTCGGCCTCCTGCTCGGCTACCTCTCCGCGATCAGGGCCGGTGGCTGGCTCGACCGCCTCCTCACCGGCGTCTCCATCGCCGGCATCTCGATCCCGGTCTTCCTGCTCGCCCCCGTCCTCATCTACCTCTTCGCCAACCAGCTCGAAATCTTCCCCAACGGCCAGTACGTCCCCTTCAGCGAGGACCCGTGGGAATGGGCGAAGCACCTGATCCTGCCCTGGGTCACGCTCGCCGCGATCTCGATCGGCTTCTACAGCCGGGTCGTGCGCTCGAACATGCTCGACGTGATGAACGAGGACTACGTCCGCACCGCCCGCGCCAAGGGGCTGGGCGAGCGCCAGGTGATGACCCGGCACGTGCTGCGCAACTCGCTGATCCCGGTGATCACCCTCTTCGGCCTCGACTTCGGCGCCACGATCGCCGGCACCGCGATCATCACCGAAGCGATCTACGACATCGACGGCGTCGGCCTCTACGCCGCCGAAGCCGTCGAAAAATTCGAACTGCCGCCGATCATGGGGGTGGCGCTCTACGGCTCCTTCTTCGTCGTCTTCATGAACACCCTGGTCGACATCGCCTACGCCTACCTCGACCCACGGGTCCGACTCGGGGAAAGCGCTTCGGAATGAGCCTTCTCAGCGTCAGTGATCTGCGTGTCGGCTTCGCCACCGAAGACGGGGTCGTGCAGGCGGTCGACGGCGTCAGCTTCGACCTCTCCCCAGGCGAGGTGCTGGCGATCGTCGGCGAGTCCGGCAGTGGCAAGAGCGTCACCGCGCAGACGCTGATCGGCCTCACCCGCGCCAAGAACGCCCGGATCGAGGGGTCGGTGCAGTTGGGCGGCGAGGACCTGCTGAGCGCCGGCGACGCCGAGATGCGGCGCCTGCGCGGCGAGCGGATCGGGATGGTCTTCCAGGATCCGATGACCTCGTTCAACCCGGTCTACAGGCTTGGCAATCAGATCGTCGAGGCGATCCGCGCCCACCGGGGCGACGTCTCCAAGGAGCAGGGGCGGGCGCGGGCGGTGGAGCTGTTCGAGGCCGTCGGCATCCCCGACGCCAAGCGCCGCGTCGACGACTACCCGCACGAGTTCTCCGGCGGCATGCGCCAGCGGGCGATGATCGCGATGGCGCTGGCGCTGGAGCCCGAGGTGCTGATCGCCGACGAGCCGACGACCGCGCTCGACGTGACGATCCAGGCGCAGATCCTGCGCCTGCTCGAGCAGCTGAACCGGGAGCGCAACCTGGCGACGATCCTGATCACCCACGACCTCGGCGTCGTCGCCGAGGTCGCCGACCGGGTGCTCGTGATGTACGCCGGCAAAGTGGTCGAGCAGGGGACGCTGGACGAGATCTTCTACGACCCCCAGCACCCTTACACCTGGGGCCTGATGGGGTCGCTGACCCGGATCGACCGGCCGCGGCCGCGGAGGCTGCCGCAGATCGCCGGGCAGCCGCCCTCGCTGCTGGACCTGCCGGAGGGCTGCCCGTTCCGGCCGCGCTGCCCGCACGAGTTCTCGAAGTGCCCGCAGTACCCGCCGCTGGAGGCGAAACTGCCTGAGTCCCCCGGCCACTGCGATCGCTGCTGGCTGAGTCCGGAGGAGAAGCGCGAGAAGCGGCTGGTCGAAGGGCAGATCGGACTGGAGGCTCCGCGGGCATGAACGGCACCGAGACCGCCGGCAGCGCCCCGTTGCTCGAGGTCACCGACCTCGTCAAGCACTTCCCGATCAAGCGCGGGATCCTGATCGACCGCGAGGTCGATCAGGTGCGCGCGGTCGACGGGGTCAGCTTCAAGGTCGAGCGCGGGGAAACGCTGGGGCTGGTCGGGGAGTCCGGCAGCGGCAAGTCGACCGCCTGCCGGGCGGTGCTGCAGCTGATCAAGCCGACCTCGGGGTCGGTGAAGTTCGAAGGGCGGGAGATCGCCGGGCTGGGCCGCCGCCAGATGCGGCCGCTGCGCCGCGAGATGCAGATGATCTTCCAGGACCCCCAGGCCTCGCTCAACCCGCGCAAACGGGTCGGCCAGATCGTCGGCGACCCGCTCAAGCGGCAGGGGGTCGCTTCCGGCTCGGAGCTGCGGCGGCAGGTGCAGGAGCTGCTGGAGCGGGTCGGGCTCTCCTCCGAGCACTACAACCGCTTCCCGCACGAGTTCTCCGGCGGCCAGCGGCAGCGGATCGGGATCGCCCGCGCGCTCGCACTGAAGCCGAAGCTGGTGATCTGCGACGAGCCCGTCTCCGCCCTCGACGTCTCGATCCAGGCGCAGATCGTCAACCTGCTCGACGACCTCCAGGACGAGTTCGGCCTCGCCTACCTCTTCGTCGCCCACGACATCGGCGTCGTCCGCCACATCTCCGACCGGATCGCGGTGATGAACGAGGGCAAGATCGTCGAGCAGGGGAGCGCCGACCAGGTCTGCGAGAACCCGCGTGACGAGTACACGAAAAAGCTGCTGGGAGCAGTGCCGATCCCCGATCCGAGGGAGAGTCGCGAGCGCCGCGCCGGTAGCGTCAACTAGGTGGCGCTACCCCTCTCCCCTCCGATCAAGCCGCAACTTGCGCTTACCCGCAAAGCGCTGCCGGAGGGCGAGGACTGGGCGTACGAGCCGAAGCTCGACGGCTTCCGCGCGATCGTCTTCGTCGACGGCGAGGACTTCTACGTGCAGTCGCGCGGCGGCAAACCCTTCAACCGCTACTTCCCCGAGCTCGAGTTCGCCCCCGGCCGCTGGGTGCTCGACGGCGAGCTGGTGATCCGCGACGCCGACGGCAACCTCGAATTCGACTCCCTGCAGGAACGGATCCACCCGGCGCAGTCGCGGATCGAGCTGCTCTCGAAGGAGATCCCGGCCAGCTACGTCGTCTTCGACCTGCTGGCGGAAGGAGACGAGGTGCTGTGCGAGAAGCCGCTGCGCGAGCGCCGCGAACGGCTGGAGGCGATCGCCGAGACGGCGGGCCTCGAGCTGACGACGCTGAGCGCCGACGCCGAGCAGGCGGAGCGGTGGCTGAACAGCATCGAGGGGGTGATGGCCAAGAACCTCTCCGCGCCCTACGTTCCCGGCAAGCGGAAGGGGATGGCGAAGGTCAAGCGCGAGCGGACGATCGATTGCGTGGTGATGGGCTGGCGCCCGGGCAAAGAAGAGGGCACCGTCGGCTCGCTGATCCTCGGCCTCTACAAAGACGGCGAGCTCTGCACGGTCGGCCACATCTCAGGGTTCTCGAAAGCGGCGAAACAGAGCATGCGCTCGATGCTGGCGCCGCTGGAGACCGGCAAGGCCGGCACCGCGGAGCCCAGTCGCTGGACCGGGGGCCGCGACCTCGAGTGGGTTGAGTTGCGGCCGGAGCTGGTGATCGAGGTTGGGTATGACCATGCGGCTTCGGGGCGGATTCGGCATGGGGCTCGGTTTCATCGGTTCAGGGACGACAAAGCGCCGAAAGAGTGCAAGTTCGATCAGCTTGATGAAGGGGCGGGCTAGAAGAGGGAACCCTGGTGGACGGGGGAGCTCTGGCGGGCGGGTCCTGTCTCCGATCGGGGGCTCTCCCTATCGGGAGAGTCCTCCCGATCGTCGCCACCCGCCCGTGAATCCCTTTGTCTTGACGCTCTTCCTCTGCCCCAGCCTTTGACAGCTCTCGTTGCGTGACGGCGCTGCTCAGGCCGCATGTAGGCGCGGTCGCGGTAGAGAGCTTCGTAGCGGGGGAGGAGGTCGGGGCGTTTGGCCTCTAGCCAGGCGAAGAAGACGTCCTTTACCTCGCCGCGGAGGTGGAGGGCGACGCTGCCCAGGAAGGTGGCGCCGGCGGCTTTGGCTTGTTCTACGAGCGGGCGGACCTGGTCGGGGTCGTCGTTGATCCCCGGCATCAGCGGCGCGATCAGGACTCCGGAGTCGATGCCGCGGGAGCGGAGCTCGGCGACGGCTTCGAGGCGGGCGGCTGGGCTTGGGGTGTGCGGCTCGGTCGCCCGCCAGGCCTCCTCGTCCAGGGTCGGAATCGAGAGGTTGACCGAGATCGGCAGCACCTTCGCCATCCGCTCGTAGATCTCGACGTCGCGCAGCACCAGGGGCGACTTGGTCAGCACCGAGACCGGCGTCTCCGCCGCCTCCAGCGCCGCGAGGATCTCGGGCATCATCCGGTAGCGGCTCTCGACCCACTGATAGGGGTCGGTGTTCGTCCCCAGCGCCACCAGCTCCCGCTTCCAGCTCGGCCGCCGCAGCTCCGCCCGCAGCAGCTCCGGCACGTTGACCTTGACGACGATTTCCCGCTCGAAGTCTTTACCAGGACCAAAATCTAAATAGTTATGAGTTCTTCGAGCAAAACAGTATTTACAGGCATGGGTGCATCCTCTGAAGGGGTTGATCGTCCAGCTGAAGCCGTAGCGGCTGCCGGGAACGTGGTTCAGCGCCGAGCGGGCGCGGACCTCGTGGAAGTTGATCCCCATCGCCTCCGGGGCGTCGAAGGTGCGGACGACGGTGCCGTCCCCCACCCCCGGCAGTCGCAGGTCGTTCTCGACTCGTTGCTCATCCCACCTCATACGAACATATGTTCGCATGCGGCCCAAACTGGGTCAACCGGTCAACCTCTAAAGGATTCGGGCTCGGTTTCCGTGGCTGTCAAAAGTGACGGCTACCCTATGGCGCATGACCGACGAGGCTCTAATCGCAGAGGCTGGCCGGCGACTCGCCAGCGCCGCGCCCGGAGCCAAAGTGATTCTCTTTGGTTCTCGCGCCCGTGGAGAGGCCCGCCCAGATTCCGATCTTGATCTCCTGGTAATCGAGCCGGATGACGTGTCAAAGCGTCGAGCCGAGACGGCACGCCTGAGGCGAGAGTTGCGAGGGCTGGAAGTGGCCCTTGATGTAATCGTCGTGAGCGCTAAAGACGTCGAAGAATGGGGTCACTTCGACGGCACGATGCTCAACGAGGCGCTGAGTGAGGGCCGGGTTCTTGTCGATGCCTGATGCTGGGGACCTCGCGAAGGTTCTTGCACGCAAGGCAACGGGCGATGCCAGGGTTGCGCGCAAGTTGGCGCCCGACCCCGAGATCGATGACGAGGCCATCGGCTTCCACGCCCAACAGGCGGTCGAGAAGTGGCTCAAGGCGGTGATGGCGTTCCACGGCCTGGAAGAGGCTCGTATTCACGACCTTGGACGGCTGCTTGAAATTCTCGACAGCGCCGGGATCGATCCACCCCCGGGCGCTGACCAGCTCGATGACCTGTCGATCTATGCGGTCCCGCTGCGCTATGCGGATCTCCTAGATGCCGAGCCGCTGGACCGTGAGGCGACGGTCGCGCTGTTCAATGAAGTCGGCGAATGGGCAGAAGCCCAGCTAGCGAAGTGACTTAGCTGATCCATGGGAATGGATTGAAGGAAGCAATCTTCGTCTGCTCTAGCGCTCCGTCCCGGCCGGTTCCTCTGAGGAATCAAGTAAATGAAGTGGGGCTGCGAGGGGAATTTCCCTAAGCGTCTCAAGGATCGAAATCCCCAGCTCATACGTCTCGCCTTCCAGGCTTTGAACTGATGCCTCTGCTCGCAGGTCGCCGGCCGCGGCCCAGCCGCAGAGCTTTCCCAGGGAAATCGGGTCGTTGGCACTTGGAATCGACAAGGCCTCCGCCTCGAAATCGCCGTGCTTGACAAGCCGCTCATATTGGAGCCAGGAGCCGAAGGCCTGAACGAACGGCACCCCATTTCCGCGGCTCGCTGCCCCGACACGCTGAGCGACAGCGAAACCTACGAGACCCACCAAATCCCAAACGAGGTTTACCAGCAGATGTGGTTTTTCTGGATCGCCGACGCCATCAAGTCCCTCCTTCGAGATCCAGAGAGAATCGGCATTCGCGCCAAATGGTGCGCTTGGAGGAGCCTCTGGAGGACGTCCTAAGCGAATTTGTAAAGAAAAGCCAGGATCAATCCATTCGATTGCGTCAAGCACGACTCCTGCGATGAGGTGGGCTGTGTCCCCAAAACCCTCGGCAAGATCAATTCTTGGATCGTTCTGCGGATTCGGGATGGTTCTGGGTATCCGTAGCGGCCTCGGAGTCTCGGGGGAAGGTAATTGGTCAACGTGCCATTCGCTTATTCCGCGCCCGTGCAACTGAGCCACCGCAGCATCGAACGGAGCCGCGAAGCCCGCCGGGTTGTCGGATGCCGCCCACCACCCTCCCTCGAGACCCGCCTCTTGGCGGATCAAGGTACGTACTACGGCCTCCATCTCATAAAAGGCCGTAGTCAGCCTGTCGTCTGACTCCACCCCATGATGCTGGATCTTGCCCCTCAATTCGATCAGGCGGCCGACACTGATAGGCAATCCCTCGGGGTTTAGCCCTGCCGCGGAGAGCGCAGCTTCAATGTCCTTGCGGGAGGGGCTTCGATGCTCGCTGAAGCACTCTGCGGCAACCCACAGCATCGCGTAGGCATCTGCCGTGGGGCCCTCGAGGGCGGCTCGGCGATAGAGGCGGGCAGCACGAGCGACTGCGGATGACTCGGAGGCGGAAAGATCATTCAGCCGCTCCAAGGCGCGTTTATCAGCGGGATTCACTTCAAAGGGCAAGTACGTCCTGACCTTTTCGCGTATGTCGGCGGCTCCGACAAAGGTTCCCCGGCGTAGGAAAATGGCGTCCTCGAACAACTCGGCTCCAGCCACCCGCTCATCGAGAACCGAAGCAAGCATTCCAGCAGCCGCTAAAGCATGGGCCCTCCAGCCGGCGAATCCTGCCTCAAGATCGTCTGGAACTGGCGTGGTTGAGAGGGAGAGGAGAGCAATGACCTCGTCATCTCCAATCTCAACACGCTTCATTGACTTGTCGAAGACGACAGGTAACCCAAATCGCTGTCGGATTTCGGTCCTTTGTGCCCTCACCGGACCTCGTACGAACCTGACCTGCACGTCGCCAATCCAAAGCTCCTCGGGTAGACCCGGAACCAAGGCGCAGGACAAACCGAGGCGATACACGACCTCATCGGCTTCCGCCGCTCCCCAATCACCGCGGGCATCCTGAGGATTCTCGGAGAGTTCAGGAAGGGCGTTCTCGAACTCCATGCGAGAGAAGTATGCCGGGCAAGGAGCCAGCGGCGACGAGGCCCGCATCGCCCCGCTGCGAGAACGGGAAAGCGCTAGACGCTGGAGCCGGTCTCTTCCATGCGAAAGGAGGCGAGCTGCGCCAGCGCTTTCTCTCTGGCCTTCGAGCGCAGCGGCGGCAGCAGGGCCACCAGGTGACCGCTCGGGCCGAGTGCCTGCTTCGCCCAGTTGCGGAAGTCGAACTCGTCGACGTGGTCGGCGATCCGGCCATCGGGAGCGAAGCGGAAGCTCGCTTGGACGTCGTTGACCACGGGCCGCCCGGTGGAGAAGGTGTAGCGGGCGATCCAGTGGGCACTGCCGGTCTCCTCGCCGGCCTCGTGCTCGCGCAGCTCGATCTCGAGATCGGTGGCGCGGCCGGTCAGCATCCGCCACATCGCCCCGACCTCCTCACCATGGAGGTCACCGAACGCCGGGTCGCGGAAGTGGGCGTCCGGGGTGTAGCAGGCGGTCATCGCGCTGCCGTCGCAACGGCCGAACGCCTCGTAGAAGCGCTCGATCGTCGCCCGGTTGGCCTCGGCGGACATGCGCCCACCCTACGCCCCAGGAGCCCGTCTAGCCAGCGGGAAGCTTGCCCTCGATCACGTAGCGAAGGACGTCGACCACCTGCTCGGCGGTCCTCGCCGTGGCCTGGGCGGCGCGGTCGACCTCCTTCAGAGCGTGGTCCAAGCCCTCGTCGTGGAGGGTGACGATCGGCTTGCCGAGGGCGGCGGCACAGCCGGCGTCGAAGGCCGCGTTCCACTGGCGGTACTTGTCGCCGAAGCGGACGACCACCACGTCGGCGTCGCGGATCAGCGTCTGGGTGCGGATCGCGTTGACCCCGGCGCCCTTGTGGTCGCGCCAGAAGGACTCGCTCTCCTCCCCCAGGGTGCCGGTGCCGGCATCGTCGGAGGCGGCGTGGTCGGTCACCGGCGCCGAGAAGGACACCGGCAGCCCCGCCTCCCGCACGCCCACCTCGATCCGCTCGCGCCAGTCGCTGTGGATCTCGCCGGAGAGGTAGACGCGCCAGGTCCGCTCGCTCATCGATCTGATCCTAGAGATCGTCGAATCTGTCTCAGTCCCCCACATACGGGGACTGAGACAGATTCGCGGTACGCGATGCCAAGTGGTTATCCCTGCCCCGGCGGGACCCGGCGGAAGCGAGCGCCCGCTGTGTAAGTCTTGGGCGAGGGCCGCCCGGCAGCGCCCGAGCCGATGACCGACCTTGCTCAGAGCCTGATCGACGCATTCGCCCTGGGCGGCCTTTATGCGCTGATCGCCGTCGGCGTCGCCTTGATCTTCACCGTGATGGGGATGATGAACTTCGCCCACGGCGAGTTCATCATGCTGCCCGCCTACGCCCTCTACGTGCTGGCCGGGCTGCCGTTCGCAGTTGCGGTCTGCGCCGCGCTCGCCACGGGGGTCGCGCTCGCGGTCCTGGCCGAGCGGGTGGCCTTTCGCCCGGTGCGGAACGCCGACCTGGCCGCTCAGCTCGTCACCTCGCTTGCGGTGGCGACCATCCTGCAAAGCGTCGTCAGCGCGTCGGTGGACGCCCGCGCCCAGTCGGTGGCGACGCCTGAGCTTCTGAGCGAATCGAGCCAGATCGGCGCCCTCTCGATCCCGAACCTCGAGATCCTCACCCTGGCGCTGACCGCGATCGTCCTCGGCGGCCTCGGCTGGCTGCTCTACCGGACTCGCATCGGCCTCGAGATGCGGGCGGCGGCGGAGAACTTCGAGATGGCCCGGCTGCTCGGCGTCCGCGCCAACCGCGTGATCGCGATCGCCTTCGCGATCAGCGGCGCGCTCGCGGCCACCGTGGGAGTGCTGATCGTCATGCAGACGGGCCAGGTCTCGCCGACGATGGGTCTGACCCCGGTGCTGGTCGGCTTCATCGCCGTGGTGATCGGCGGCTTCGGGAGGATCTCCGGCGCCGTGGTCGGCGGACTCGTGCTCGGGGTCATCTCGTCGCTGCTCGGCACCTACCTGCCGGACGGGCTGGTTCCGTTCCGCGACGCGATCGTCTTCTCCCTCCCCGTAGCGATCCTGATCGTGCGGCCGCAGGGCCTGCTCGGCTCGGCGTCCGGGGAGGCGCGCATATGACCGGCCGGGGACTGCGCTCCCCCGCCGCCGCGGCCGCCTCCCTGGTCGTGCCGCTCGTCCTGGTTGCGCTGACCGTTGCGATCGGGGCGAGTGGCACGCCCTCTTTCGAAGGCACCGTCACGCTGATCCTCTGCAACCTGATCGTCGTCCTCGGCCTGCAGGTCTTCATCGGCAACAGCGGCGTCTACTCGTTCGGGCAGCTCGGCTTTGCGGCTGCCGGCGCGTATGTCGCGGCCCTGCTCACGATCTCCCCGGCTTTCACGGCCCTGCAGACGCCCGAGCTGCCGAAGCTGATCGCCGATGCACAGCTCAGCCCTTTGCTCTCCACCCTGATCGCCGCGGGGGCGAGTGGCTTGCTGGCGGGGGTGGTCGGCTTCCCCCTGATGAGGACCTCGACGCTGGCGATCCCGATCTCGACCTTCGCCTTCCTGATCGTCGCCTACAACGTCCTCGCCAACTGGGACCCGGTGACCGGTGGAAGCAGCGGGCTCGTCAGCATCCCCAGAACCACCGACGTCGCATCGGCGGGGCTTTGGGCGGGCGTGGCAGTCGTCGTGGCGCTCGTCTTCAAGTGGTCGGCAAGTGGCTACCGGCTGCAGGCGACCCGCGAGGGCGAGGTGGCGGCGCGCTCGCTCGGCATCGGCTTGATGCGGGAGCGGCTCATAGCGTTCACGATCAGCGGGATGCTCTGCGGGATCGGCGGCGCCTTGGCCGTGCACCAGTCCGGCACCCTCTCCCCCACCACCTTCTACTTCGCCGCCTCGGTGACGACGATCACCATGCTGGTGGTGGGCGGCGCCCGCAGCGTGCTCGGGGCCGTCGTCGGGACCCTTGCGGTGGCGACGGTCAACGAGCTGCTGCGCGACTTCGAGGAAGGCACCAGCGTGCTCGGGCTGATCTCGATCGGCGCAGCGCCGGGCCTCGCAGCCGCCGGTCTCGGCCTGATCCTGCTGGTGACGATGGTCATGCGGCCGCAGGGACTGGTCGGCGGCCGCGAGGCGGGCGAGATCGGGCCGATCCGCCGCTGGCTGCGTCCCCGTGGTCCATCGGCCTCGCCCGCGGTGGCGGCGACCGACGCGGCACGGCCGCGGCACCCACGCGGATCGACTGGGAGCCTTCACGCCGAGGGAGTCTCTCTCGCCTTCTCCGGGCTGCACGTGCTGAGAGGAGTGGAGCTCGAGCTGTCTCCTGGCGAGGCTCTGGGGTTGATCGGCCCGAACGGGGCGGGCAAGACGACGCTCGTCAACGTCCTCAGCGGTTTCCAGGCTCCCGATTCCGGAAGCGTCTTCCTCGGCGAAGTCGAGGTGACCGGCTGGTCGCCGCCGCGGCTCGCGCGGGCGGGGCTCGGCCGTACGTTCCAGGCGGCGCTCCCATTCGCGGGGCTGACCGTGGCGGAGAGCGTCGCCGTCGGGGCGATGGGCGTCGGGGTCGGCCGGCGACGGGCGGTGAGCGTCGCCGCGGACGTGCTCGAGCGCCTCGGCCTGGGCGAGCAGGCACAGAGCCCCGCCGGCCTGCAGCCGCCGGGGAGCCAGAGGCTGCTGGGCATCGCCCGCGCCCTCGCCACCGGACCGCGCTACATGCTGCTCGACGAGCCCGCCGCAGGGCTGAATGACGAGGAGTGCCGGGAGCTGGTCGCGATCCTCCGCGGGGTGATCCGGGACTTCGGCTGCGCGATCCTGTTGATCGAGCACGACATGAACGTGGTGATGGACCTCTGCTCGCAGGTGCAGGTGCTCGACGACGGCAACACGGTCGCCCTCGGGAGCCCCGAGGAGGTCCAGGCCGATCCTGCCGTGGTCGAGGCTTACCTCGGCACGTCGTACGCGGTGGGCGCAAATGCTTGAGCTGCGCGGGCTGAAGGTCGCCTACGGCGGAGTCGAGGTTCTCCACGGCGTCGAGATCAGCCTCGACGAGGGGGAAGTGGTCGGCATGGTCGGCCCCAACGGCGCCGGCAAGAGCTCGCTCCTGCGTGCGATCTGTGGCCTCACCCGTTCGAGCGCGGGCGAGATCAACTTCGGAGGCAGACCTCTGCGCGGCCTCGCGCCGGAGGAGATCGCGAGGCTGGGAATCGCGCTGGTGCCGGAGGGTCGTCAGATCTTCGGCACGCTGACCGTGGCGGAGAACCTGCGCCTGGCCGCCCAGGGCAACAGGAGCGAAGCGATGGAGCAGGTGCTGGAGCGGATGCCGATCCTGCGGGAGCGAGCCGGACAGCGTGCCGACCGCCTCTCGGGCGGCGAGCAACAGCAACTCGCAGTGGCCCGCGCGCTGTTGCGCAAGCCGCGGCTGTTGATCCTCGACGAGCCCTCGCTCGGCCTCGCTCCGAAGATGATCGACGTCATCTACGGGCTGCTCGAGGAACTTCGCGCGGAAGGAGCGACGATGCTCCTCGTCGAGCAGAACGCGGCACGGACGATCGACTTCTGCCAGCGCAGCCTGGTGCTCGCCGGTGGCAAGATCCGTGCGAGCGGATTGCGCGAGGAATTGCAACGCAATCCCGAGGTCCTGCGTGCTTACATGGGGAGACAGCTATGAGTGTCGGAGGTAAAAATGACTGACGATCACCCCTCCTTGCCGCCGAGCAGCGAGGACGTAATGCTGGCACTGCGCCACTGCTGGCAGCCGGTCGCGAGGTTGGAGGACCTGAAAAACGGGCCCCAGCGAGCGGTCCTGCTCGAGGAGCCTCTCGCGGTCTTTCTCACCGAGAACGGTGAGGCGGCCGTAGTCGCCGACCGCTGCGCCCACCGTGGCGCCCTGCTCTCGATGGGCAAGGTCTGCGGCGAGAGCATTCAGTGTCCCTACCACGGCTGGGAGTGGGCGGGCGACGGCTCCTGCATCCGGATTCCCTCGCTTGCCGATCAACGTCAGATCCCACCCCTCGCCCGGATTCCGTCATATCCCGTCCGCGTGCAATGGGGGCTTGTCTGGACGACGCTCGAGGAGCCGCTGACCGACGTGCCCGACGTTCCGTGGTTCGACCCGGACAAGTGGACCTGGGGCCATGGCACCCCTTTCGAGCTGCCGGTCGCCTTCGGGTTGATGCTCGAGAACTTCCGCGACGTCGCCCATTTTGCCTTCGTCCACCAGGGCACCCTCGGGGTCCAGCCGGCGGAGATCGAGCCACTGATGCCGGAGAGGAACGGGTTTGAGGTAACGCTCCGCCGAAACATGGAATGGGGAGATGGCGCCAGCGAGGTATGGGGTCCGTTGCGAGAAATGGGCTACCACACGATCGCTCCCAACTTCACCTCGGCGAGGATGTTCACCGACGAAGGCGAACGCTGCCTGCTTCACGCCGCACGCGCGATCAGCGCAACCGAGTCAATCCACTACTGGATCGAGGCGGGTCTCGAGAATTTCGACAAGGAGCAGCTCGAGGAGGTGATCGCCTACGACGCCGGCATCTACGCCGAGGACGTGGCCGTGATCTCGAAAGTCGAGCCGCCGGAACTGTCGCTGGATCTGAGCGCAGAGGTCCATACCCCTGCCGACAAGTTCACGCTCGCTTACCGTCAGGCGTTTGCGGACTTCGTAAGCCAAGCCCTCGCCGAGCACTCGACTCGAGCCGGCGCAGCGGCTGGTTAGGCCCTCCTAAACCCCACCCCCTCCGCGCCGCCGGTCGAGCGAGCCGGCCGCCTTGAAGTGAAATTGGGAGATGTCGCTGCGGGCGACGATGCGGGTCAGCTCGACAGGACGCTCACGGCTCTGGCCCCCGAGAACGCCATCGGGGGCACCGTACTGGAGGAGGCGGCCGACCAGGGCCGGATCGCCGGTGCGGACGCCGAGGATTTTGGCGGTCCAGGGCCCGCAGGAGGAGCCCTCGAACGAAACGTCGATCCGGGTGAGCATCGGCGGCACGCCAAGGACAGGCTGTTCACCCCCTTTGAGCGAGGCGGCGGCGGCCAGTAGCCAGGGCACCCGCTCGACGGGGAAGAAAGAGTCGATCAGACAGATCGGTTTGTCGAGGCGGAGGATCGAGGTGACCTGAGCGACGGTCTCGCCGGAGGAGACTTTGAGAAAGTCGGCGATCGTCGGGTCATTCGTCTGCTCACGAATACGCAGGACGACGATCCGCGAGTCGCCAAAGTGATCCTCCAGCAGGGAGCGAATCAGCCCCCTGATCGGCACGCGACGCTTCGGCGCGGCGACGTAGGTCCCCGAGCCGCGGCGGCGATAGATGTCCCCGTCGCGTTCGAGCAGGCTGAGGGCGGGGCGAACGACCGCGCGCGAGACACCAAAGTGTTCTTCGATCTCGCGCTCTGAGGGAAACAAGGTGCCGGGCTCCCATCCGCCCCCCTCGAGCCTCTGCTTGAGGATCTCACCGAGCTGGTAGTAGAGGGGGACTTTGCCACCGCGCTCGGGCCGACGAAGTCCCTCCAGGCCGATCATGGATGGCCGTTTGCGACGGCCGCCCGAAGCGGGCTTCTCCGACTCCAATCAACTCACCGAACGGCTACTACTGTTCGTATTCGGGTACGTATGCGGGCTTGACCCGCTCGAGGAGCTTCGGCTTGCGATCGGGGTATTCGTAGATGTACCACGGACCCGAGGGTAAGTGATTATCGGGCGTATAGCTGAGCGGTCCCATCACCGTCGGGCGTGGCTTTGCCTCGAGGAAGGTGGCGAGCTTGGCGCCATCGGTGGTACCGGTTTCGCGAATCGCGTCGAGGATCAGCTGACCGGCGGCGTAGGAGGCGAGCAGGTTGCCGGAGACGTCGGTGCTGACCCCGGCGCGCTTCATCCTTTCGAATAGCTCGGCCGTCTGGGCATCGGTCGGGTCATAGGCAGAGCCGTTGAGCGTTGCGTACACGTTCCTCGTGTCGGGGACGCCCTTCAGCCAGAAGGTGCCGTCGAAGGCGCTCACCGTGGTGATCGGCAGGTCGATGCCGGCGGCGCGGATCTGCTTGATCGCCGAGGCTCCTCCCGGCGGGTAGGAGCTGAGGTTGATCGCGTCGGCGCCGGAGCGCTTGATCTCGGCGATCTGGGAGGCGATCGACAGGTCTTCGTTCTTGAAGTCGGCTTGGCCGGCAAGCTTGCCGCCGAGGTGTTCCCAGGTCTCCTGGAAGCCGAACTGGTCGATCTCGCCGAGCAGGATCGAAGTGTCGCGCAGCTCGAAGGGGCGGCGGACGCCACGCTCCCAGAGGAAGGTGGCGCGGGCGGCGGCCTCACTGATCAGGCTGCGGTTGGGGCTGAAGGAGAGTCGCCCGGTGTAGGGCGGGCCATAGCCGGGTTCGCTGGCACAGAGGGTGAAGTTGAGCTGGTTGTGTTCCTCCGCGATCGGGGCGCCGGCGGCGGCGATCGGAACTTCGCAGCTGAAGAGAAGGACGTCGGCGCCATCTTCGATCACCTCCTGCACGGCGACGGGCTGCCGCTGGGGTTCGGAGTGGTTGTCGACGGAGACGATGCGGAGCTTGGAACCGTCGATGCCACCACGGGCGTTGGTTTCCTTGACCAGCTGTTCCACCGCGGCGATGTTGGCGTCGTAGGGGACGAGGTAGCCGCTCTTGGCGATCGCGGCGCCGATCACGATTTCCTCCGGCAAGCCCTCCGCCGAGGTATCTGATTCCTCGCCGGAGCCACAGCCGGCGAGGAGAGCGAGGCCTAGGGCCAAGGCTATGGCGAGCGGTGATCGAAAGGTGCGAAGCATCGGGACGACATCCTATTGAGGCGCCACTGAACCTCGGGGGGCGCGGCGTCAAATCGGTTTGTTGTTACTACAAGCGCCGTCAAGCGGTGTCGGCCGGAACAGCGGCCCCGGCGGTCTGCTCCTCGAAGTGCTTGCTGAGCATCGTCACCTGGCCCTGGTAATTCGACCCAAGGTCGGTCCCGTAGAGCCGCTCCGCCGGCTCCGACACCCGCTCGAGGCCGAGCTTGCAGACCGGCTGGCGGTGCTCGACCATGAACGAGACGTCGCGCGCCCGAACCTCGAGCGCGGCGCGGCTGCCGTGGCGGCCGCCCTCGGGGTCGTAGCCGAAACCGGGGTCGAAGAAGCCCGCGTAGTGGGTTCGGAGCTCGCCGGCGGTCGGGTCGTAGGCCATCATCTCGGCGGCGATCTGCGGCGGGATGCAGACGCCCTCGGCCGAGAGCAGGAGGTAGAAGATCTCCGGCTCGAGCACGACGCGACCACCCGGCTCCGGGTACACCGGATCCCAGTAGTCGGTCCAGCGGTAGGCGCGGATGCGGGAGAGGTCGACAGGGAGGCTGTTCTTCTTCGCCCTGTAGCCCACCACTCGATCGGTCGGGCCCGAGAGGTCGAGGCTGAGGAAAAGTCCGTCGGAGACCGCCATCTCCGACTGGCGCAGCGCGTGCGAGTCGAGGTAGAGCAGCGGGAACTCGTCCTGCAAGCTGCGGATCTCGTCGTCGGAGAGCCGCACGTCACCGCGCGCAAGCCGCAGCTGGTTGAGCGAGAGTCCGGTCTTCACCTGGATCGCAAACGAGCGGGGCACGATCTCCAGGTACAGCCTCCCCTGGTAACCGGCGCGGATGTCGTCGAAGCGATGGTGGCGATCGGTGATCACCCGGGTGAAGACGTCCAGGCGGCCGGTGGAGCTCTTCGGGTTCGCCTTCGCCCGCATCTCCTGCGGCAGGTTCAGCTCCTCGATCAGGGGCACCAGGTAGGGGCGGTCGCGCTCGAGGACGGCCCCGTCGCGCAGGTCGACGCGCTGGAAGGCGAGACCATCGATCTTCTCCTCGACGGTCGAATCGACGTCGGGAAGGAACGAGCAACGCAGGGCCCAGGCGAAGTCGCCGAGGCGCAGGTCGATGCTGGCCGGCTGCACGGCCTCCGGCCGGATCCGGTAGTCGCCGGAGCTGACCCATTCGGCCTCGATCGCTTGGTTCAGTGCCTGGGAAGGAAGGACGCCGCTCTTCGGCTCGCTCATTCCGAGGAGACTATTCGCCGAACCTCTTCCTCGCCCATATAGGCAGCGAGAGCGAACTCGAGGATCTCCGGAAAGAGCTCGCTCAACCGGTCGGCTTCGCCGGCCAGGACCCGGCGCCCGAGTAAAGATGCGATGCCGCCGACCACCGCTTCACCGGTCGCCTCGGGCACTTCTCCCCCCGTCGGGGCGGGCGCGTCCTGGCGCAGGTATCTGACGAAGGACTCCACCGCGGCTTGGTAGCGGTCATAGACACCGCGTCCAGCCCGGAGCCCCTCGACCAGAGCGATGCTCGCCAGCGCCGGTTCTGCGGTCAGCAGCCTCAGCAGCGCGTCGATCGCGCCGCGCACGCGCCACGCCCAACCTTCGCCCGCCCGTTCCTCGCAGGCCATGACCACCTGCTCGCGAATTCGCTCGATCGCCGCGTCGTAGGCGGCGATAAAACACTCGTCCTTGCTCTGGAAGTGTTTATAGAAGTCACTCTTGGAAACGGCCGCGCGTTTCCCGATAAGTGACACAGTGGTTTCTTGATACCCAACCTCGTAGAGAGTCTGGGTGAGGCCAGCGATCAGCCGCTCACGCTGATTTCGCGCGACAAACTCTGGTGAAAGGCCGTGGCGTCCCCGCGGTAATCGGTCCATTTCAGCATCGAAGTCTGGCACCGTACTGTCACTTTCGCCTCCCGGTATCAACCACCTTTCCCACACCCAAGTAGGGCGATAGGACGAACTGGGACAATTCTGGGAGCAGTTCCACGGCCCGCTCGGTGTCCCCTCGCCTGATCTGCAACTGCAGAATCCAGGCGACGCCGCCCACCAGCGATTCCTCGATCGTCTCCGGCAGATCGGCGTCCGTGGGAGCGCTTCTGCGCAGGAGCTCGACGAAGTCGTGCATCGCCGCGTCGTACAGCCGGGCCGAGCTCGGAGTGGCCGAGATCGCCTCTACCATGCACATTCGCGAGGCCTCGGGGTTTGCGGCGATGAACTCGAGCAAAGCCTCCAGACCAGCGACGATTCCGTCTCCCTGGGATCCGTCCTGAGCCGCGCAGGCCTCCTCGACGACGACCCGCATTTCGGTCAAGACCGAGTCGACCGCGGAGAGGAACAGATCCTCCTTGCCGTCGAAGTTGTCATACAAAGTCTTGCGGGCGACAGCGGCGCGGCGAACGATATCGGCGATCTTCGTCGCCTCGTATCCTTGGGCGGCGGTGAGCTCCGCAATCGCGCCCATCATGCGGCGCCGCTTGTGGTCGGCGATGAACTCGCGGGGTAGCTCCGGGCGGATAGTCATCGAACGCCGCCTCCGCTGCGAGCCATGTGCGAGGAGGCTGCCGCCGAGGGCCCATGCGCCCCGCCAATATTCTGGTACCGTGAGAAAACTTGCAATGTTTTTAATGGAAACCTGTGAGTTCTTTGGCACCCCTCGACCGAATTAAGCTGAGCCAAGAGGCCCTCCTTGCGGCGATCGGTGACGACTGGCCTCCCGATCAGGTTCAAGCCGCCCTCGAGTTGCTCGCCAACAGCAGCGGCAGATTCCCTTCCGGGGTTCGGAAGCTTCCCTCGGAACTGATCCGCGCGATCCAGCGGGAGCGGCTGATCGTCGCGATGCTCAACGCGGCCGCCGAGCTCGGCTACCTCGAAACCAACGTTCAGGACGTGATCGATCGAGCCGGTGTCTCCCGCCCGACCTTCTACGAACATTTCTCCAACAAAGAAGATTGCTTCCTCGCCGCCTTCGACTCCAGTGCCGAGCGGCTGCGCAAGAAGGTCCAGCTCGCCGCCGGCAAGGGAGGTGACGTCTGGCGCGATCGAGTTCGCTGCGCGCTGGAAGCGCTGCTGCGCTTTGCCAGTCACGAGCCCGATACCGCTCGGACCATGGTGGTCGAGGCCCGGGCCGCCAGCGCTACGGCGGTTAGGCGCCGTGTCGAGCTGATGGATGACTTCGCTCGTTGCCTTCAAGCCGAAGCGGAAGAGCTCCTCCCCGGGGACCGGACGCAGACCGCCGTAACGGCCTCGGGGATCGTCGGCGGAGTCGAATCCCTGCTCTATTCTCGCCTCTGCAAGCAGGAGTACGGTCAGCTCGAGGCTCTTTTGCCCTCGCTGATGTACTTCGTAGTGCTTCCTTACGAGGGTCATGAGGCGGCAAATGAGGCTTTGGCGGTCAACTAGATCCAGAGTACTAAAATTAGACAGCAAGTACAGCCCTTTTTTGAGTTTCGTAACTTAGTGCCGAGAGATGCGGAATCCCTCAATCGCCAGGCTCGGGCTCGGGCTGCTTTTTGCCTCGTCGCTCCTAATCGGTCTCACCGCGACGGCCTTTCCTCAAACCTTCTACGAGGACTTTCCCTTTGTCGCTCATTGGGTCAACCTCCTTCCCCCCTATAACGAGCACCTCGTCACCGACGTCGGCGGTCTCTACCTTGGCTTCGCCGTCCTCTTCGCCTGGGCCGCCCGGACGCTCGAGCAAACCCTGACCCGCGCGATCTGCGTGGCCTGGCTCCTCACCGCCAGCCTTCACCTGGTCTTCCACGCCGGCCACCTCGAGGGCTTCAACACCGCCGACGCAGTTGGGGAGCTGGCCTCCCTGAGCCTCCTCGTCGGTGCCCCCATCGTGGTCCTCTGGGCCTCTCGGCCCGACTTCCCGCCCCCAAACTCGCCGCGACCCTAGAATCAGTCTCCCGTCCTGGAGGGGTGCCGGAGTGGTTGAACGGGGCGGTCTCGAAAACCGTTGGCCTTCGTAAGGGGGCTCGTGGGTTCGAATCCCACCCCCTCCGCTACTCTTTTCCTACACAGCGGTTCCTCGAACCGGCTGTGGGGAAGAGAGAGGACCGACATCATCGGCCAAGAAATGCCGGCCCTCCCAGGGGTGCAACGAAGCGCAATCAGAGCTCCATTACTCAGCGAAGTATAGAGTTGAGCTCAGGGAACCGATCCGTTCCTTGACGAGGATCCCGCTACTTCCGTGTAGCGGAGAGGGTGGGATTCGAACCCACGAGGCGGGTTAACCCCGCCCACGCGATTTCCAATCGCGCTCCTTAAGCCGCTCGGACACCTCTCCGGGTCCCCACAGGGTATTGACTAACCGCGGCGAGTCGAGAAGAAGTCTCGGAGGAGCGCCGCGCACTCCGCTTCGCGGATGCCGCCGATGACTTCCGGCCTGTGGTTCAGCGCCGGCTCCCGCAGGACGTCCAGCACGCTCCCCACGGCGCCGGCCTTGGGGTCGGGCGTGCCGAACACCACGGTCGGGATCCGCGCGAGGACGATCGCTCCCGCGCACATCGCGCAGGGCTCGAGGGTTACGTAGAGCGTCGTGCCCGGCAGCCGCCAGCCGCCCAGGACCTCGGCGGCCGCGCGGATCGCCAGCACCTCGGCATGGGCGGTCGGGTCGCGCCGCAGCTCGCGCTCGTTGCCGGCCCGCGACAGCAGCTCGCCATCGCGGAAGATCGCGGCCCCGATCGGCACGTCGCCGTGCTCCTCGGCTTTGCGCGCCTCCTCGATCGCAGCCCCCATCGCCGCCTCGAAGTTGCCGGTGTTCACGATGCGGGAGTATGTCTCTCGGCAACTTCCGCGGCAACGCGGTGTTTGTGAATCGCCCGACGGATGCGAGGGCTCCGGCGGCACCGAGACCGATGAAACGACTTCTACGATCCCTCATGCCGCTGACGGCGATCACCGGGCTGGCCCTGGCCGCCGCCCCTGCCGGGGCCGAGACCGGCCTCTCCCCCGCCCGGGAGTTCGCTCCGCGGCAGCTGCTGGTCAAGTTCGAGGGCCAGCGCCGCGGTCAGTCGATAGCCCTGGCTCCAGGCGCCGGGGTGCGCCGGGTCGCCCAAGCCCTGCGCCAGAACCCGAGCGTCGTCTATGCCGAGCCGAACTACATCGCCTCCGCCTCCGCGGTCAGCGGCGAGCCGTTCGACCCGAATGACTCGGGGTTCCTGGCAGGGTCTTCCGACTCCTCGGTCGACGCCGGCGGCTGGGCCTTCAAGCAGTGGAACTTCCTCGCCCCGACGCAAAGTGGCGGCGGTCCGTTGCCGGTCTCCCCGGGGGGGATCGATGCGGTCGGCGCCTGGCGAAACCTGATCGAGTGGGGCCGGCCCGGCGCTTCGGGCATCGTCGTCGCGGTCCTCGACAGCGGGATCGCTTACCGCTCCCTCGGGACCAGGTTCCGCCCCAGCCCTGACTTCGGCCCCGGCCAGTTCGTCGCCGGTTACGACTTCGTCGACCGCGACCGCCTGCCCCTCGACGAAAGCGGTCACGGAACCCACGTCGCCGGCACGATCGCCGAGAAGACCGACAACGGGACCGGGGTGACCGGGCTCGCCTACCGGGCAAAGTTGATGCCGGTGCGGGTGCTGGACCGCAACGGCTTCGGCAACGCCCTGAACATCGCCAAGGGAATCCGGTACGCGGTCGACCACGGCGCCAAGGTGATCAACATGAGCTTCAACTTCGACTGCGGCAAGCGGGTGCCGCTGGTTGACGAAGCCCTGCGCGAAGCCTACGAGCGGGGCGTGGTGACCGTCGCCTCGGCCGGGAACCTGGGTTCGGAGGGGTGCGTCTCCCCTCCCGCGACGGGGCCCCGGGTGATCGGCGTGGGCGGAACCACCGAGGGCGGCTGCCTCGGCAACTACTCACTGGCCGGCGCGGCAATCGACCTCGTCGCCCCTGGAGGGGGCGTCCCGAAGAAGGGCTGTCTGTCCGTCGCCGCCCGCCCGATCTACCAGGTGACCCTGCGACCCGGCAGCACCAAAGCCTTTGGCATCCCCGCCTACTACGTGGGCACCTCGATGGCAGCTGCCCACGTCTCCGGCGTCGCCGCCATGGTCTTTGCCATCGGGGTGGTCAACCCCGCCCTCGAGCCCGACGCACAGGTCCGGTTCGTCGCGAAACAGCTCCGCCGCACCGCCCGCGACCTGGGCCTGCCCCGCAACCAGCAGGGCGCCGGCCTCGTCGACGCCGCGCGGGCGACCTCGACCTGGCCGAGGTTCACCCGCCCCTGACGTCGTCAGGTGGTGCGGGCTATCAGGACGCTGCAGGGCGCGTGATGGGAGACGTTGTTCGGCACGCTGCCGAGCAGGTAGCGGCGGGCGCCGGTCATCCCCTTGTTGCCGACCACGATCAGGTCGGCCTTGGTCTCTTCGGCGACGTTGAGGATCGCGTCGGCGGGGTCGGCCTCGACCGGGTGGGTCTGGACCTCGACCCCCTTCTCCTTCACCTCCGCGGCGGCGGCGTCGAGGACGAAGTTGACCTCCTCGCGCGGCCCCAGCTCATACTGGACGTCGGCGGGAGCCTGCTGCTGCTCACTGGAGACGCGGCGACCGGAAGCGGGCGAGTAAGCGCTGACGATGCTGAGCGTGGCCCCGGTGAGCCTCGCCAGCTCGGTCGCTTGACGAACCGCCTCGGCGGCAGTCTCGGAGCCATCGGTACCAACCACGATGCGAGTGAACACGCCGCCTCCTTCGATCGCTGAACGCGCCCGATACTAACGCTGATCCTTGGCGCTGCTCGCCGGGAGACCGCGAAATCCGTCACCGAGGATTTCGGTGGGGGTGGTGGCGAGGCGGTAGGTGGCGATCACCATCGACGCCGCCAAGCAGACGACGAGGATCGCCATTCCGACTTTCCAGGGCCCAGGCACAGGGAAAACCCTATTAGGCCGTTAGGGTTGGCCGATGGCGCTGGAGAAGGTGGCAGAGGGAGTTTGGCTGCTGCGCGGCGATTTCCGCGGGGCGATGAACATCTACTTCATCGAGGACGGCGACGGCGTCATCCAGTTCGACGCCGGAACCAAGGCGATGCGCAAGCAGGCGCGGGCGGCGGCCGAGGAGCTGGGCGGGCTGAAGCGGATCATCCTCGGCCACGCTCACGCCGACCATCGCGGCACCGCTCCCTACCTCGACGTTCCCGTCCTCTGCCATCCCGACGAAAAGGCCGACGCCGAAAACGACGCCGCGATCGACTCCTACATGGACCTCTCGCAGCTGCCGGTGGCCTGGGTGCGCTGGATCTACCCCTTCCTGCTGCGGCGCTGGGACGGCGGGGCGGTGCGGATCGCCGACACGGTGATCGAAGGCGACGAGGTGGCCGGCTTCCAGGTCCTGCACTTCCCCGGCCACGCTCCAGGGCTGATCGGGCTCTGGCGCGAGAGCGACCGGGTCGCCCTGGTCTCAGACGTCGTCTACCTGGTCGACTCGGCGCGCCTGAAGCCGCTGCCGGAGGGCGAGGCGAGCGTTCCCCACCCGGCCTGGGCCTGGAACCACGCAAAGGCGAAGGAGTCGCTGCGGCGGCTGGCGGCCCTGGAACCGCGGGTCGTGGGGGCCGGTCACGAGCATCCGCTGCGCGGGGAGAACCTGCGCGAGACGCTCGAACGGGCCGCCGAGAAGTACTGAAAGCGCCCGCTGCCTTAAGTTCCAGCGCCTGATGATCGCGACCTACGCCTCGGCGGCGCTGATCTGCGCCGTCTCGCTGCTGGTCGGCCGGGCCGTCCTCTCGCTTGCCGGCAGGCGGGAGTGGTCGTGGCTGGAGCCGGCGGTCGGGTTCGGCGCCGTGCTGACGGTGACCGGGCTGCTGGCCCGGGCACCGGGACACGGGACCTCGGCGACGCTGGGGGTGGCTCTCCTCGCCCTGGCCGCCGCCGCGATCGTTTGGTGGGCCGACTACCGGGCGTCCGGAGCCTGGCGGGAGGGACTGCCGGTAGCGCTGGTCGTGGTCCTCGTGCTCTCGATCCCGTTTGCGATCAGCGGCCGCTGGGGACTGCTCGGCGTCGGCTTCAACAACGACCTCGGCCTGCACCTCGCCTGGGCGGAGTGGCTGCGCAGCGGCTTTGGCCCCGAGGCGGAGCCGGGCTACCCGCTGGGGCCGCACGGGCTGGCGGTGGCGACTGCCTCAGTGCCTGGCATCGGTCTCGGCCAAGCGTTCATCGGCGAGATCATCGCGATCGGGGCGATGACCGGCCTGACCGCGCTGGGCGCGCTGCGGAGCCTGACGCCGGGCCGGCGGACGCTCGGCGCCGCGATGGTCGCCATCCCCTATCTCGCCGCCTCCTACTACGCGCAGGCAGCCTTCAAGGAGACCGCCGCCGCCCTCCTAGTCCTCGCCTTCGCGATCTGGCTGACGCGATTCGAGAGGCTGCCCGACGGGTGGCGTGATCGTCTTCGCTTCGCGCGCCTGCCGCTGGCACTGACCGGCGGCATCTTCTTCTCTTACAGCTTCGCTGGAGTTGCCTGGCCAGTGGCGATCCTCGCCCTGTGGAGCCTCACTCTGCCCCCGGTGCGCGCGGCTCTACGCCCGCGCTCTCTGCTGCGCTTCCTGCTGCGGCCGCTGACCCTGCTGGCGCTCGTCGTCCTGGCCGGCCTCGCGGTCCTGGTCACTGTGGTCGGTCCCTTCGGCTTCGGCGGCGCCTTCAACAAAGTCGCCGCCAGCAACACCTACGGCCCAGTCTCAGCCTTGGAGACGTTGGGAATCTGGCCCACCTCCAACTACCGGCTCGACGCCGAAGGCAGCGTCCGCCTGCCGGTCCTCGCGGGCGCGATCTCGGTCCTCGCCCTGCTTGCGGGCGTCGCTTGGTGGGTGCGCCGCCGCGAAGCCGCAATCCCTATCGCGCTAGGCGCCGCCACCCTCCTCTACCTCGCTTCCCTCCCCACCAGCGGCGACTACTCCCAGGCCAAGGCCCTGATCATCATGGCCCCGCTAGCGATGCTGGTGATCGTCCGCCCCCTGCTCGAAGAATTCCCCCGATTCGGGCGCCGGGGGAGGGGGTCCACCGGACCCTCCCCGCTGTTGTCGGGGGGACCCCCCCCCCCGGCGCCCCTACGACTTGCCTGGACCATCCTGGCCGTCGCGTTCATCGGCGGCGCCGTCTACTCGAGCTTCCTGGCGCTCCGGGATGCCCCTGTAGGCCCACCTGGGCACGGGGCCGAGCTCCGATCCTTCCTGCCGAAGCTGCACGGCCAGCCGGTCCTCTACGCCGGCCAGGACCGTTTCGCCGCCTACGAGCTGATGGGGGCAGACACCCACGTGCCGCTGGTCGAGTTCCCCGACGACGCCGTCTCCCCCAATCCGGAAAAGCCGTTCGACACCGGCGACGCCTACAGCCCGATCGACTTCGACTCCTTCTCGCGGGGAACGCTCGACCGCTTCCGCTACGTGATCACCAGCCGCGCCGCCTGGAACAGCCAGGCCCCGCCCAACTTCAAGCGGGTCGCGAGCACCGACTCCTACGTGCTCTGGGAACGGACCGGCTTGACGCCCGAGGACCGCCACGTCCTGCTCGAGGGAACCGAGGCGGGCGCCCTCGCCGGCTGCGGCGCGCCGGAGATCCGCATCCTCCTCGCCAACCCCGGCCGCGCCGGCCTCTTTCCAGACGCGGTGATCGGCCACAAAGGGGACTGGCGCGAGACCAGCATCCTCGAGACCGGCTCCGAGGTCTCGCAAACGCTGCGGCTGCCCCCCGGTGCCTGGAACCTCTCGCTTCAGTACTTCTCGCCCTTCGACCTGACCATCTCCGCGCCGGGCTTCAGCGAAGAGCTGAAGGCCGCGCTCGACGGGCAGCGCCCGAACACGATCAGCCTCGGCAACAACGGCCAGTACTGGCCGGCTGGCCGCTACGAGAGCAAGGGCGGCCCCGTCCGCTTCACGGTCGAGGCCGAGGGGGCGAGCGCCCTGCAGAGCTTGACCGGGTACGACGGCAAGGCCTATCTAGGCGAGCTGGTCGCTGTGCCGGCCGAGCCGCACCGCACGGTGCCGCTGGGTCAGGCGTGTGATTCCTGGATCGACTGGTACGAAAGCCCGGAAACGCCTTAGGCGGCGGTTTTCGAAGCCATTCGCTCAGGCGAAACGCGTACCACGTCCCAAACCAGGCCGACCTTCTCGAGGCCGTTGATGACCAGGGAGGAGATGTCGATCTGCCACCAGCGCAGACCGTGGGTGGCCGAGGTGGGGAAGGCGTGGTGGCTGTTGTGGTAGGCCTCGCCGAGGGTCGGGATCGCGATCAGCGCCAGGTTGCGCGAGTGGTCGGTGGTCTCGAATTCGCGGCGGCCGAAGGTGTGGCAGAGCGAGTTGATGCTGTAGGTGAAGTGGTGGAGGACGAAGACCCGCACCAGGCCGCCCCAGAGGAGGCCGGTGAGACCGGCGACGAGGGTGCCGCCGATGATCCAGCCGAGGAAGAACGGGAGAAGCAGGCCGAGGATCGCCCAGTAGATGAAGGTGCGGTCGACCCAGCTGACCACCGGGTCCTTGATCAGGTCCGGCGCGAAGCGTTCCTTGTTGCCGCGCTGGGTGTGGATGAAGATCCAGCCGACGTGGGCGTGGAAGAGTCCCTTCATCGCCCCCTTGAAGCCGCCGCCGTGGTCGACGTGGGGGCTGTGGGGGTCGCCGTGTTCGTCGGAGAAGGTGTGGTGCTTGCGGTGGTCGGCGACCCAGGAGATCACCGGCCCCTCGATCGCCGCCGAGCCGAGGATCGCGAACAGGCCGCGCAGCCACGGGCTGGTTTTGAAGGAGCGGTGGGTGAGGAGGCGGTGGAAGCCGACCGTGATCCCGAGGCCGGTGAAGAAGTACATGCCGCAGAAGAGGAAGACGTCGGTCCAGTTCAGGGCGCTGCCCCACACCTGCCAGCCGGCGACGATGACGGCGACGAAGGGGATCACGGTGACCAGGCCGGTGATGATCCGGTCCCGGGTCTCGTTCTCGACGGGCTGGATATCTGAGGGAAGTGGTCCGACGGTCGTCATGGCGAGCGATGATAAGGGCGACGATCCTGGCCTCGCAGCCAAGCAAGTGCAAGTAGGCTCCCCGCCGATGCCGTTCGCAAACACCACACCGCTACGACGGGAGATCGAATCCCGCCTTCCGGAGCGGCCCTTCACGATCGAGTTCTGGGACGGAACCAAGGTCACCGCGACCTCTGGAGAGGGGCCCGTCTTCAGCGTCCGCTCCCCGCGCGCGATTGCCCATGCCCTACGCGCCCCGGGGCAGCTGGGGCTCGGCCGCGCCTACGTCAGCGGCGAGCTCGAGGTCGACGACATCGACAAGGTGATCCGGGTGCTCGACAGCTGGCAGGCGCCGGCGCTCGACGGCGCCGACCAGCGGGCGCTGATGCTGGCCGCCGTGCGGGCGATGGGGATCGTCAAGCCGCCGCCGCGGCCGGCGGCCGAGCTGCGGCCGAGCGGGAAGCGCCACAGCAAGGAGCGCGACGCGCGCGCCGTGCGCCACCACTACGACGTCTCCAACGAGTTCTTCGAGCTCTTCCTCGGGCCGACGATGGTCTACAGCTGCGCGATCTGGCGCGACGGCGAGATGAAGACGCTGGAGGAAGCGCAGGAGGAGAAGCTCGACACCGTTGCCCGCAAGCTGGCGATCAAGGAGGGCGAGCGGGTCCTCGACGTCGGCTGCGGCTGGGGCGGCTTCCCGCTCTGGGCGGCGACGAAGTACGGCGCCAACGTCGTCGGCATCACCCTCTCGCCGCCGCAGGCGGAAAGGGCGCGGCAGCGGGCCGAGGAGGCCGGCGTCGCCGACCGGGTCGACATCCGCGTCATGGACTACCGCGACCTCGCCGACAGCGGCGAGAAGTTCGACGCGATCGCCAGCATCGGCATGGTCGAGCACGTCGGCTCCGCCAACATCGACCTCTACGCGGAGACGCTGGCGGGGCTGTTGGAGCCAGGCGGGCGCTTGCTCAACCACGGCATCACCCGCCTCCGCCACACCGATCCCGAGGCAGGTGACTTCTCCGAGCGCTATGTCTTCCCCGACGCCGCGCCGCTGCACCTCTCGCGCAACCTGCTGGCGCTGGAACGGGCCGGCTTCGTCGTCCACCACGTCGAGGACTTCGGCCCCGACTACGCGAAGACGCTGCGCCACTGGGCGGAGAACCTCGACGGCAACCGCGACCAGGGAACCCGCCTCGCCGGCGCCGAACGGATGCGCGTCTGGCGCCTCTACCTGCGGATGGCCCGCAACGGGTTCGAAAACGGCTTCCTCAACATCTACCAGGCACGCTGCGAGAAGGCCTGAGGAGCAGCCCCTCCCGAGGGGGTTATTCGGCTCGAAGTTCGGCGGCCAGCTGCGCCACCGTGTCCCCGACCGCCTCCAGGCTCTGGACCGAGATCTTGTCGAGCCCGTCGGCGAGGGTCTGGCCGGGATAGCGCCAGTCGATCAGGTCGATCGCGGGGACGCCGGCGCGCAGGAACGGGGCGTGGTCGTCGAGGATCGCGCCGCTTTTTTCGTTGCTGAAGTAGCGCGAGGCACCGACTTTCTCGGAGGCCTCGACGAGCCGCTGCCAGAGCCAGGGCGTCGAGCTTTCCTCCCGCGTCAGTTTCAGGCCTTTATGGCCGACGTAGTCGAGCAGGATCATCGCCTCGGTTTCGTCGGGGTGAGCCGCGACGTAGGCGCGCGAGCCGCGCAATCCCTGCCGGTAGAACTCGGCGGCCGTCTCGGGAATGGCACCCGGAGGCTCCTCGCCGTCGAAGAGGACGAACTTGATTTCCCGGCCCTCCGGAGATGCAGCCGACTCCAGTGCCTGGGCCACCTCGATCACCGCAGCCGTGCCCGCGGCGCCGTTGTTGGCCCCGACGAACCCTTTCGGTTTCGACAGCGTGTCGTAGTGAGCGCCGATCACGATCGCGGGTTTGTCGCCGGGAATGCTGCCGACGATGTTGCGCAGCTGCGGCTCCCCGGGAATCGGTTCGAATTCCCCGCGCGGCAGCAGTTTCACCAGCTGGTTCGCGAGCTTCCTCAGCTGCGGCGATCCAGCCGGTCGTTGCCCGGCCTCGACCTGGAGCTCGACGAGCTCGTAAGCCGCCTGCTCGTCGAAGGCCGGCGGGGATTCCGCCGCGGTCGTCTCCGAGGAAGACGAGCTGCCGCAGCCGACCGGCAGCGCTACCACCGCCATGACCAGCAGGCCCATCGCCCATCGCCGCTTCGTCCCCTGCCTACTCCCCATGGTCGGAGACCTTAATAGCAATCAGATCGGGAAGCCCTCGCAAACGTCGGACAGAGCCCAGTCGGCGCCCGCCTCCTCCAGCTGCGCGATCGAGTACTTGCCGGTGGCGACTCCGGCCACGCGGATGCCGGCGCCATGGCAGGCGACGACGTCGCGGGGGGTGTCGCCGACGCCGATCGTGGCTTCGGGGTCGAGGGGGTGACCGGCCACCTCTCCCCCGCGCTCGATTCCCTTCTTGGTCAGCTCCGTACGGTCGCGGGCGTCGGAGCCGTAACCGCCGAAGGCGAAGAAGCGGTTGAGATCGCCGCGGCCGAGCTTGATGTGGGCGGCGGCCTCGATGTTGCCGGTGACGATGCCGAGCAGGACGCCGGCCTCGGCGAGGCGGGGCAGGATCTCCTCGATTCCCGGCATCAGTTCGTAGCCCTCTGACTCGTCGACCGCCTCCTGCAGGTGGCTGAGGTAGCCGGCGATCGCCGCCGCCCGCTCCTCGTCGGAGCCGTCGCGGCCGATCACCTCACGGAAGACGATCTCGGCGATTTCGGGGTCGGTCATCCCTTCCCGGGTGTGTTCGGTGATGTTGGCGTCGACTTCCCAGAGCTCGCGGAAGGCGCGCTGCCAGGCCACCGCCCCCGCTCCGCCGGTTTTCAACAGGGTGCCGTCGATGTCCCAGAGCACGGCCTTGATCTCGGGCGCAGCCATCGGGCGGCAGCCTAGTGCTCGAGCACGTCGCGCTGGCTCAGCGCGTAGAGGAGGAAGAGCGAGGGCAGGACGAGGACGGTGGCGAGGCCGAAGACGATGAAGATCACGGTCAGGGTCGGATCGGGGGCGGCGGCCTGGTCGATGCGGAGGCTGGTCGGCAGCAGGTAGGGGAACTGGGCCACGCCCCAGCCCCAGATCACCGCGATCACTGCGCCCCCGGCAAGCGGGCGCAGCGGCCGGCGCCCGCCCCGCAGCAGAGTCACGAGCAGGCCGATCCCGCAGAGCACCGAGACGATCACCAGCGGCAGGCCCTGGTCGACGAGGCGGTCGAAGACGTAGCGCGCTTCGGCGTGCAGCTCGACCAGGCCGACGGCGGCGAAGACGCCGGCGACGGCGCCGGAGACGAGTGCCCGGCGCACGAAGTAGCGCTCCATCTCGGCTTCGCCGGCGCGGCGGGCGTCGCCGACCAGGAAGACCGCGGCGAGGTAGGCGCCGGTGGCGACGAACATCGCCCCGGTCAGCAGCGGCAGCGGCTCGATCCAGCTCGAGAAGGGGTCGCCGCTGCCCTCGGCGGGGACGTTGCCGGAGGCGATCGCGCCGACCACGGTGCCCATGAAGAACGGGGTCAGGACCGAGGAGAGGGCGAAGATCGCGCCGGCGGCCCGTTCCTCGCCCAGCGTCACCACCGACTTGCGGAAGGCGAAGCCGGCGCCGCGCAGGACGATCCCCAGCGCGGCCAGGGCGATCGGCACGTAGAGCGTCGTGAAGATCGCGCTGAAGGCCTGCGAGAAGGCGGTCCAGAGGACGACGAGGATGAAGATCAGCCAGACGTGGTTGGCCTCCCAGACGGGGGTCAGCGAGCGCTGGATCAGCGCCCGCGGATCCCGTCCCTTCTCGGCGTCGCCGGCGAAGAGGTCCCAGAAGCCACCGCCGAAGTCGGCGCCGCCGAAGAGCGCGTAGAAGGTCGCCCCGACCCAGAGAATCGCCGCCGCGGCGTCGGCCTTGCTCATCGCCCTTCCTCCGGGGGTCCGTAGGGGGCGCCGGCCTCGACGTCAGCGCCGCCGGCCTCGCGCCAGCGGCGCGACATCCCCCGCAGAACCAGAACCGCGATCGTCCCCAGGGCCGCGTAGAGCAGGACGACGAAGCCGAAGGCGAACCAGATTCCCTCGGCATCGGTGACCGCTTCCTCGGTCCGCATGTAGCCCTGCACGATCCAGGGCTGGCGGCCGACCTCGGTGACGATCCAGCCGCACCACATCGCGACGATCGCGCCGATGCCGGAGACCGAGACGGCGCGCAGGAACCACTTCGTCCCCGGGATGTCGCGGCGTTTCCACCAGGCCCAGGACAGCCACAGCGCCAGCGCCATCAGCGCCGATCCGATCCCGACCATCGTGTCGAAGGAGAGGTGCAGCAGCGTGTGCGCGGGCGGCTCCTCGTCGTCGGGGATCCGGTCGAGCCCGGTAACCACGGTGTCGGCGCTCCAGCCGACCAGGAACGAGTCGAGGTCGGGGATCCCGATCCCGAACTTGACCTTTTCGTCCGTGCAGATCCCGCCCACCCACTCGGTCTGGTTGTCGCCGGTCTCGTAGATGCACTCCATCGCCGCGAACTTGGCCGGCTGGTGGTCGGCGACTTCGCGCGCCGCGGTGTCGCCGACGAAGAGCTGGATCGGGGTGGCGATGCAGGCGATCGTCAGCGGGATCAGCAGGCCCAGCCGGTGCAGGCGGTCGCGGCGGCCCTTCAGCATCCCGACCGCGTAGATAGAGGCGACCAGGAACCCGGTGACCATGTAGGCGGCGAGGATCATGTGCGGCACCTCGTAGCCGGTCGCCGGGTTGAAGAGGACCTGCCAGGGGTCGGTGTCGATCACTTTCCCGGCCGCGTTGAGGGTGAAGCCCTGGGGCTGGTTCATCCACGAGTTGGCGGCGACGACGGCGAAGGCGCCGCCGATCCCGGTGATCACCATCGGCACCCCGGACCAGAAGTGGGCCCAGCCGCCGAGCCGCTTCCAGCCGTAGATGTAGATCGCGAGGAAGATCGCCTCGAGGAAGAAGAAGATCCCCTCGATCGCGAAGGCGATTCCGAAGACCGAGCCGAAGCGGTCGACGAACTCGGGCCAGAGCAGGCCGAACTCGAAGCTGAGCACGGTGCCGGTGACGGCACCGACCGCGAAGGTGACCGCCATCGCCTTCGACCAGCGTTTGGCGAGCTCCATCGCCTCCGCGTCGCCGCGTTTGAGGCCGAGGTAGTTGGCGGTGAGGATCGTCGCCGGCAGCGCCACCCCGAGGCAGGCGAGGACGATGTGGAAGCCGAGCGTGAACGCCATCTGGTTCCGCGCGGCGAGGAGGTTCGACGACTCCGCTGCGAGCGGGAGCACGTCGAAAGGCGACATACCAGGAGGCTATCGACGCAGGCGCCGGTAACGGCGGATCAGCGCGTTGGTGGAGCTGTCGTGGCCCAGCTCCGGCTCGTCCGCGGACTCGAGCTCGGGGATGATCGCCACGGCCAGGACCTTGCCCAGCTCGACCCCCCACTGGTCGAAGGAGTCGATCCCCCAGATCGCCCCCTGGGTGAAGACGCTGTGCTCGTAGAAAGCGACCAGCGCGCCCAGCGTCGCCGGCGTCAGCCGCTCGGCGAGGATCGTGCTCGAGGGCCGGTTCCCCTCCATCACCCGGTGGGGCACGATCTCCTCCGGCGTACCCTCGGCCCGCACCTGCTCCGGGGTTTTGCCGAAGGCGAGCGCTTCGCCCTGGGCGAAGACGTTCGACATGAGGATGTCGTGGTGGCGTCCGAGCGGGTTGAGCGAGTTGCCGAAGCCGATGAAATCGCAGGGAATCAAGCGCGTCCCCTGGTGGATCAGCTGGTAGAAGCTGTGTTGCCCATTGGTCCCCGGCTCCCCCCAGTAGACGGCGCCGGTCTCGTAGTCGACGTGGGCGCCGTCGAGGGTGACGTGCTTGCCGTTCGACTCCATCGTCAGCTGCTGCAGGTAGGCGGGGAAGCGGTGCAGGTACTGGTCGTAGGGCAGGACCGCCTGCGTTTCGGTGCCGAAGAAGTTGGCGTACCAGACCGCCAGCAGGCCGTGGATCATCGGCAGGTTGGCGCCGGTCTCGGCCTCGCGGAAGTGCTCGTCCATCGCGTGGAAGCCGCCCAGCATCTCCTCGAAGCGCGCTGGCCCGATCGCCAGCATCGTCGAGAGCCCGATCGCCGAATCCATCGAGTAGCGGCCGCCGACCCACTCCCAGAAGCCGAACATGTTCTCGGTGTCGATGCCGAATTTCGAGACCTCGTCGGCGTTGGTGGAGACGGCGACGAAGTGCTTGGCGATCGCCTCCTCCTCCCCCTCCAGGCCCGCCAGCACCCATTCACGCGCGGTTCTTGCGTTGGTCATCGTCTCCAGCGTCGTGAAGGTCTTCGAGGAGATGACGAAGAGCGTCTCCGCCGGGTCGAGGTCGCGGGTGGACTCGGCGAAGTCGGTGCCGTCGACGTTCGAGATAAACCGGAAGGTCGTCTCGCGCTTGGAGTAGTGACGCAGCGCCTCGTAGGCCATCACCGGCCCGAGGTCGGAGCCGCCGATCCCGACGTTGACCACGTTGCGGATGCGCTGCCCGGTGTGGCCCTTCCACTCGCCCGACCGGAGCTGCTGCGCGAACGCGGCCATCCGGTCGAGCACCTCGTGCACCTGCGCGACGACATCGGTGCCGTCCACGACGAGCGTCGCGTCGCGGGGCATCCGCAGCGCCACGTGCAGCACCGACCGGCCCTCCGACACGTTGATGCGGTCGCCGCGGAACATCGCGTCGATCCGGTCGCGCAGCCCGGACTCCTCCGCGAGCTGCACGAGCAGCCGCACGGTCTCCGCGTCGATGCGGTGCTTGGAGTAGTCGAGGTGCAGGCCGACCGCGTCGGCGCTGAAGCGCTCCGCCCGCTCCGGGTCCTCCGCGAACAGGTCGCGCAGATGAGCGGTGGAGATCTCGTCGTGGTGCGCGCGCAGCGCCGACCATGCGGGCCGATCGCGCAAGGGGGGAAGGTCGGCCATCGCGTGCGGACGCTACCAGCGGATCGGGCCGCCGGGGCGGGGATCCGCGCCGCGGACGGCGGACGCGGCGCCTGCCGGGGCCGCGGGCCGGAGCCGCGCGATGTGTGGCATTCTGGCGCAATGCGCCGTATGCCTGTCGCCGTCGTGGCGGTGCTCGCCCTCGCCTTCGCGCCGAGCGCGTTCGCCGGGACCCTCTCGGTGAGCGGCTCGACGATCACCTACGAGGCCGCGCCGGGCGAGGAGAACTTCGTGACGGTCAACTGGGGGAACTCGAGCGCGGGGCCGGCGTTCATCCCGTCCCTCGACGACCACGCCGAGATCACCGCCGTGGCGCCGTGCGAGGACGACGTCGCCCTCAACGCCCGCTGCCCGTCCGCGGGACCGAACCCCACCTACGTGGTGCGCCTCGGGGACGACGACGACTTCGCGCAGTCGATCAACGACCAGGCCGCCGGTCACCACGTCGAGTTCTTCGGCGAGGACGGCGACGACACGCTGCAGAGCGACGCCGGCGCCGACCTGCTCGACGGCGGCGCCGGCGACGACGTGCTCACGCCCGACGACGACGACTCCGGTCCGGCCGACCGGGTGGTCGGCGGTCCGGGCAAGGACACGCTGCAGACCGGCAACCCGACCGGCACGAGCGGGCCGATCGGCGTGTCGTTCGACGGCGTGGCCGACGACGGCTATCCGGGCGAGGCGGACGACTACGCCGCCGACCTGGAGGACCTGTCGGCGACCTCGGTCTCGGTCCCCATCGCGTTCGTGGGCACGGACGGGCCGAACGTCGTGCAGCTCCGCAGCGAGGCGGCCGACACGGTCAAGGGGCTCGGCGGCGACGACCGCATCGACGGCGCCAACGGCAACGACGTGCTCGACGGCGGAGCGGGCGACGACACGATCTACGGCGGCGGCAACGACGACACGATCATCGGCGGCCCCGGGCTCGACTCGCTGTCGGGCGAGGGCTCCGCCAGCGGGCTGTACATCTCCGTCGCGGGCAACGACCGCATCGACGCGCGCGACGGCGTGCGCGAGCAGCTCAACTGCGGGCCCGGCGCCGACACGGCGATCGTCGACGCCCTCGACGTCGTCCCGCAGGATCCCGGCTCGCTCTGCGAAGCGGTCGAGCGCGGCGCGGTCGCCCGGCCCGTGACCGTCCGCTCGGGCTCGCTCCGGCTCCGGCGCGGCCGGATCGCGGTCAAGCTCGGCTGCCCCGCCGGCGGGACGACGTGCCGCGGGCGGCTGCGCATCCGCACGGCGAAGGCCGTGAAGCTCGGGCAGCGCCGCCGCAAGGTCGAGAT